>JAPOQK010000088.1 GCA_026710795.1 Candidatus Poribacteria bacterium | reverse complement strand
CCGCAACCCGTCAAGTTGTATCTGGTGGACTCTCACTAAAGACGAACGAATCTATGCATACAAAGAGATATACAAAACCAAACTCACACAACCCGACTTTATCAAGATGATAGAGGATAATCAAGATGAGGATAGACATGTCGCTTATGCTGCAGTAGATAGTGCGGATCAAGATGCGGTGGAACAACTAAAAAATGCAGGTTACCGCGTTCAAGAACCAAAAAAGTCTCGTGCAAAACAGATAGATGTAGTCAAAGAGAGACTAAAAGTTGACGAAACAGGTAAACCCTCAATCTTCTTCTTTCGTAACAGACTTGTGCATCCACCCGATCCAGAACTGAAAGAGGCATACCGTCCCATTGAAGTCACCGATGAATTCCTGACGTGTGAATACTTAGAAAACACGGACGGCACAGACAAAGACGACGAAGCAATCACGCGAGACCATCACGGCATAGACAGCACAGCCTATTTCATCTTAAGTCTACAACGTCCACGGACTGTCGGTAGTGGTAAATTCATCGGTGGTGCTGTCACCATGGGCAAAAGTTTCTAACATAATCCCTATCTCGTAGGTCGGAGCGAGCGAAGCGACCTCCGACATGTGTGTTTAAATGCCCTTTTTTCTTAACCAAAATCAAGGAAAACACAATCCTATGAAAACAACATTGAAACACAAAGTTGTCTCTTATCCTGAAAATCCTATAATCCTGAAAATCCTGGTTCAGAAAAAAACATCGATACACAAAAAGACTTCTTATCCTGGAAATCCTGGTTCAGAAAAAATGCGAAATTCGCGTCACATTCCTTGTTCTGACTGGATTCTGCACGTCACACTGACGTGCAGGAAAGTCACATAAATAATATGTTTACCAAGCTTCAGCGGGGCAACAGGTGTATAGCAAATAGCAGATTTTCACCCTATTGCCAAAAACTTTACACACCCGTAGATAGTAAATAATTTACATCTCTATAAGATATATGCTATAATTGATACAGTTTCAATAATAGAGAGGAGAACAAATTTATGAAACAGGTTCATTGGTTAAAAAAGGTTCACATATCAGCAGTAGTAAGCATGATATGTCTATTTGCAATTGGTTTTATATTTATTGGATGTGCAGATACAAACACGACAGAGGAATTTAAGGTTGCGATGCTGCTACCAGCATCAAAAACTGACGCAGGTTGGAATGCCTTAGCTTATGAAGGACTTCTTGCTATTGAAAAAGAGCTGGGTGCCAAAATTATGGATGTTGAAAGCCGAACTTCTGCTGACCAGGAACAACACTTCCGTTATTACGCAGAAAAAGGATACGATCTCATCTTTGGACACGGCTACGAGTTTCAAGGTCCAGCTAAAGCAGTTGCCTCAGATTTCCCCAACACTATTTTTATCACATCTTCGGGTGGCACCACAACTGACAATATCTCACCGGCTAACTTCCGAGTAGAGCAACCCGCATACCTTTTAGGTATAATCGCAGGTATGATGACAAAGAACAACAAGCTCGGTGCCCTCGGTGGTGTTGAAATACCATCAGTAAAAAGCACTTTTATTGCCTTTGAAGCCGGTGCAAAAAGTGTTAATCCCGATGTGGAAGTCAGACAGGTATGGGTAGGCAATTGGGAAGATGCTGTTAAAGGGAAAGAACTTTCATTAGCACTTATTAATGAAGGTGTTGACTTTATCTTTCCGAATGCAGACGCAGCAGGACTTGGTGCTTTTCACGCTGCCGAAAACGCTCAAGCTGAAGGAAATATGGTATACACATTTGGGGCAAATAAAGATAAGAGTGAGATTTCCGAAACTACTGTGCTCGCAAATGCAGTGATTACACCTAAAGCATTTGTAAAGATCGCCAAACTGGTTAAGGAAGGAAAATTCAAACCAAAGATCTATACTTTCAACATGCTGACAGACCAAGCAATCACACTCGTATATAACCCAAAATTGAAGGATAAGATCCCACAAGAGGTGCTTGATAAGGTTGAAGAGGAAAAATCCAAAATCTTATCTGGTGAACTTGAGGTGCCGCAAATTGATTTCACCGAAGAGAATTAATTCTGATACACCGATCTGCACATTTTGTGCTTCTTGTTAGATGGAAATGTTGACATGTCAAATCTAATGCAAATTGATGGTATTGAAGTCACCTTTACTGAAGGTGAAACTGTGCTTGAAGTGGCACAAAGACATGAAAAAGAAATTCCAACGCTCTGTTATGATCCGCGGTTGGAACCATTTGGAGGATGTCGATTGTGTATCGTTGCAGTAGAAGGGGCACGTAATCCAGTTGCATCTTGCACTACGAAAGCCGCATCTGGGATGGTTGTTGAAACAACAACCGATGAAATAGAAGTGTATCGGAAGAGTCTACTTGAGATGGTGGTGAGTGAGAACCGTGAGATAGATGTCCACCCGTTAAGTGGTTATGCTTCTGGTGAACTCGCCAATCTTTGTAACAAGTACGAAATCCATGACACAGAAATTACAGGTGCGAAATCTGGCACAAGCAAGGAAGATGATAATCCGTTTATTCTAAGGGATTACGAACTCTGTATCTCCTGTTATCGGTGCGTACGTGTCTGTGCCGAACAGGAAGGTGACCATGCCATCAATGTGATGAATCGCGGTTTCCATACACAGATTACGACAGAATTTGATGGTCTTCTAAAAGATTCTGCCTGTACTTTCTGTGGACAATGTATCCAGACCTGTCCTACAGGTGCACTTGCCGACAAGAAAGCACTTCGTGCTGTTGATAAAGTCGCTGATACCCCGCTGAACAAAACACGGACTATCTGTCCATATTGCGGGGTCGGTTGTTCTGTTGATATGCTAACGAATGAGGATACAATAGTCGGTATTCACCCGGCAATGGACGGACCTGCCAATCAAGGCGCGCTCTGTGTCAAAGGACAATTTGCTTATGACTTTGTGCAGCATCCCGACCGATTGAAAACACCACTAATTCGTGGAAATGATGGTGAGTTCCATGAAACCACATGGGATATTGCACTTGATAAAGCTGCAGATGGGTTCAAAAAAGTCCTTTCTGAGCATGGGAGATATAGCATCTACGGTATCGCTTCTGGACGTGCACCGAGTGAAGCTGCGTATCTCATGCAGAAGTTCATACGTGCAGGATTTGGGACTAATTATATAGACAATTGCAGCCGTGCCTGACACGCACCAACCGTTGCCGGTCTGGCAGCGACAATCGGACGCGGGGCAATGTCTAACCCTCTCGTTGATATGGAAAAACCGGATGTAATTTTCTGTATCGGCACGAATATGACAGAATGTCATCCTGTTGCAGCGACTGGGTTAAAAAAAGCAATCGCACGTGGTGCCAAACTCATTGTGGCGGACCCGAGAAGAATCGGATTAGCGGAAATGTCTCATCTTTATTTACCACTACGTGTCGGGTCAGACACCGCGCTACTCCTTGGAATGGCACACGTCATCGCTCGCGAAGGTTTGATTGATGAGGAATTCATCGAAAATCGCACGACTGGGTTTGACGAATTTTTTGAACACATCAGTCAATGGACTCCGGAATGGGCAGAAACGATCACAGGTGTACCAGCTAAAGACATTGAAACTGCAGCGATGTGGTATGGTGATACAAACAAAGCAGCCATCTACTACACACTTGGAATTACGGAACATATCTGCGGTGTGGAAAATGTCCAGAGTTTATGCAATCTGGCGTTAATGACAGGTAACATTGGACGCGAGGGCACAGGAATTAACCCGATGCGCGGGCAAAACAACATTCAAGGTGCAGGAGATAGTGGCGCGCTACCAAACAACTATCCCGGTTTTCAATCTGTTACTGATCCGATAAATCAGGAGAAGTTCAAGACGGAATACGGCAAGACAATCGACCTTGAGAAGGGCATAACAAAAGTTACTGCTTTAGAACTCTGTGGTGATAGCATTCATGCAATGTTGATTGATGGTGAAAATACGCTGTTATCCGATCCAGACCGTGAGCATTGCGAACATGCACTACGTTCTTTGGAACATCTCGTTGTCATTGATATTTTTCTGACTGAAACCGCAGCACTTGCTGATGTTGTGTTGCCTGCGTCAGCCTGGGGTGAGACTGATGGGGTATGTGCAAATACAGAACGACGTGTTCAACGCATGCGTGCAGCCGTTCCACCTCCGGGATATGCTAAACCTGATTGGTGGATTATCTCTGAAATTGCCAAACGTATAGGTATTAATGGTTTTAATTATGAATCACCTAAACCTATTTTCAATGAACTCTGTCGGCTTTCACCGATATATGCTGGTTTAGATTGGGATCGTATAGAGAACGGTGTCACAGACGAATTAAATAATCAATGGCCCGTCCCACACAAAGGTCATCCTGGCACTCCTCGATTACACGAGGAAACTTTTGTTAATGGCAGAGGTGTTTTTTCTAACGTGCATTACCGAGACCCTGCAGAGACAATTAGTGATGATTTTCCTGTGTGGTTAACGACTGGGAGACGTTTGCAATCCTATCATACCCGGACACAAACAGGGAGAGCACAAGGCATTGATTATCTATTGTCCGAAGAATCGCTTGAAGTGAATCCTGCCGACCTTGAAAAATGGAAATTGTCAGATGGTGAATGGTGTAAGATGAGTAGTGCACGCGGGAGCATTAACATTAAAGTCAAAGCAACAAATCGTTCACCGCGCGGCACAGTTTTTGCCAGTTTCAGCTTTGCTGATGTTCCCGTAAATCTATTAACCGGTTCAGGATACGATCCTATCACACATACTGCTGAATTGAAGGTGTGTCCTGTAAAATTAGAACCACTCTAAGGAGAATATCTAATGGAATGGAAAACAAGTTGGTTAGAAAATATTGATGATGAAGATGCTCTAAAGAAACAGCTACAATCTGAGGGATTTAACGCCTATCAATGGTCAGGTCGTCCTGGTGGTGAATACCTTGATTACATCCACACACAAGACGAGGTGCTCTGCGTTTTATCTGGCACTGCGGAAGTAAAAGTTGATGAAGAAACCGACACCATTAAACGTGGTGACCGAATCGATGTTCCAGCGAATACCTACCATTCATTAACTGTAACAAGTCCCGAACCCCTCGTCGTATTGACTGGAATGCGCAATTCATAATAGCATTCTATTGTCAGTTTTCAGCAATCAGAATAGACCTAATCTCTTATTACGTTCACAAAAATCCACATTCTAAAGAAATGTTTACTGTAAACTGAATAGAAAGGAATTATATGAATATTACTGTTGAAACTGGTGATTTTCGCCAAAAAGAAACTGATGCTGTCCTTATCCCTATACTTGAAGATGATTTACATAATGAATTACTCCTTGCTGCTGATGCATCTTTAGATGGAAGTATTCAAGCGTTTTTGAACCTTGGTGACTTCAAAGGAAAACCGAAGACTACAAGTGTCCTTTATACAAACGGTGCATTACCCACACCTCGGATTATATTAGTCGGTCTCGGTATGTACAATGAACTCAATGCAGAGAAGGTTCGTCAAATTGCCGGACACACAGCAAGACATTTACGCGATATGGGACTCAAATCAGTCACGGTTCCCATTCCACCCGAAACACAGGATGATTGGACACAGGCAGCCGTTGAAGCCAGTCTGCTCTCACTCTATGAATTCAAACAACACAAAAC
This sequence comes from Candidatus Poribacteria bacterium, assembly GCA_026710795.1. GTDB lineage: Bacteria > Poribacteria > WGA-4E > WGA-4E > WGA-3G > MSPOR6. The sequence goes on along the minus strand of JAPOQK010000088.1, from coordinate 106,735 downwards.
TCAAAGCGATGAAGATAGTGAAAATAATAAATCACTTGACTCTATGACATTTCTGGTCGGAAGCGAAGCAGAGAAGTCGTTAATAGAACCCATCGTTGAACGAGGACAAACCGTAGCAAAAGGCACCATCCTTGCCCGCGATCTCAGCAATCAACCCGGAAACCACCTTACTCCAACACAACTCGCAGATAAAGCCGAGGAAGTAGCGGAAACAGTAGGACTCGACTGTACAGTTTTTGACAAACCGACACTTGAAGAAAAAGGCTTTCGTACACTCTTAGCGGTGGCACAAGGTAGTGCAGAAGATCCGAGATTTATCATTCTGGAATACACACCTGAAGGAGAAGGACACGATACCGTTGCCCTGGTCGGAAAGGGAATAACTTTTGATACCGGTGGAATTTCACTGAAATCTGGAAAAGGTATGGACGAGATGAAACATGACATGTCTGGTGCTGCAGCTGTATTAGGGGCAATGCAGGTGATCGGACAACTCAAACCGAATGTACGTGTCATCGGAATAATTGCGACTACGGAAAACATGCCGGGTTCAACCGCAATAAAACCCGGAGATGTTATCACATCTTACGGTGGGAAAACTATTGAGATTATGAATACGGATGCCGAGGGGAGACTAATATTGGCTGATGCACTCGGATGGACTGCACAATATGAACCGAATGGTGTTATAGATTTAGCTACGCTTACAGGTGCTGTGATTACCTGTCTTGGTCATATCGCCGCTGGGGCAATGGGTACCGATGATGCTCTCATGGAAAAGCTAAAGAAAGCTGCTGATAAAACACATGAACGTGTATGGGAATTACCGCTTTGGGATGATTATGATGAAGGTGTCAAAAGCAAAGTTGCAGATGTACAGAACATTGGTGATGGCACTGCTGGAACACTTGCAGGAGCTGCATTTCTGAAGAAATTCGCCGAAGGGTACCCGTGGGTACATCTTGATATCGCAGGTACTGCCTGGGGAATGAAAGGATCTTCATATATTCCAGATGGAGCATCTGGATACGGTGTGCGGTTGTTAGTCCAATTAGTTGAGGATTGGTAAGGATTGCTATTAATCCATGGTTCATTATTAGAGTCAACGCCAAATGTTTATATGGACATTTGGCGTTATTTTCTATGAAAAAACATTCAACGTCAAAACTATGCACCTCATAGATACGAGAATTCTATCCGACACGTTGTTTTCCCACTCAAATAGCACAGACCATCTTACTTCACCTAAATTCCGACTCAACCAAATTGTAAATATTCTGTCAAAAAACAACGCACATAATAGCCGTCCTTTGTAGCACTGACATAGTATCGCTTTAGAAAATTGTCATTTCTCACGAAGAAAGATATAAACGAGAATGCCCAAGAAAGTAAATCATCAACGACGAAACTTTGGATTTGCCCTCCTTCAAGGCACATTCATGCGAATTAACCTCGCATTCGTAGATGTATCCACCGTTCTTACTGCTTTTATTTATAAATTAACCCAATCAGGCATCTTGGTAGGTTTGACGGGATCTATGATGACAGCAGGTTGGATGTGGCCCCAGTTGTTGGTGTCAAATCTGCTGGAACATCGACGACGAAAAATGCCGTATTACGCACTCGGTATGAGTGTTCGTGTGTTGGCATGGTTAGCAATCTCATATTATACTATAAAAATAGGTTCGGAAAGTCCTATCTTACTGGCAGGATGCTTTTTAGGCTTTTACTTTCTGTCCTCCTCTGCTATGGGTGTTTCAACGCTCCCCTACATGGACATCGTCTCTAAATCTATTGCTCCGAATCGACGCGCTCGCTTTTTTAGTCTACGACAAATGTTTGGTGGATTCTTCGGAATCTGGGTTGGCTTTTTAGTACGTGCTATGCTTGGTAAGGAAGAGGAATTTACTGGTGTTCTGGGTTGGATTACACAATTATTCAAAACGCTTAGCATATATCTCATCAGTACCATCGGTCTGTCTGATACTGATCTTGGATTTCCATCAAATTATGCATTTCTCTTTATCTGTTCAGTTATTGCTGCGTTCCTCTCTTTTATTAGTTTCTTAGGGATACGCGAACCTATTCATCCCGTCAATGCCAAACGCCAACCTATGTGGGAACACCTAAAGCAGGGACCACATTTTTTGCGTACAGACAAGAATTACCGACGGTTCATCTTCTTCCGTATCGGAACACATTTTGCAAGCATGGCATCTCCTTTTTATGTGCCGTATGCTCTGGAAGTACTAACGGTTTCGGAGGCTGACATAGGTTTTTTCATCGTTTGCTCTGCCCTGAGTGGGGTCATCTCAAATGCAATGTGGGGTTATATCGGTGAGAAATATGGCGTGCGATGGTTGTTAATTATCAGTGTCGGTCTCATGTCATTTCCACCTATCATAGCGTTTTCGTCAGCGTCGTTACCATCTTCCTTACACGTCCCCGCCTATTTGTTAATTTTTACTATTGGAGGCATATTGGCGAACGGTGTGATGGTAGGATTCATGTCATATATGCTCAACATCGCACCTCCGCGAAGTAGACCGAGTTATATCGGTTTTATGAATACGCTACTCCTACCAGCGAGTTTTGCGCCAGTTATAGGAGGACTGCTTGAGAAACTTATAGGGTATCGGTGGCTTTTTGTTATCTGTTTTGGAATCTGTCTTATTGCCTTCCGCATCGCTACCGGACTACAGGAAATCATGTATGAGGATGAGTTTGAAGAGGATGTTGAGGCATAGGGTGTTGTGCTTGCAATTCCATTGAAATCTTTTGCTGAACATGGTATTATTTTGGGACAAGGTTGTAGTTGTAAGTGAAATGAACAAACTGAAAAGGGATTAAGTAACATGGAACAGCGGTTTGAAAAATGGAATAATTGGCTTGATAATATTGATAACGATGTTTGTCTTCTCAGCAGTAATCGGTCTATCTTCCGAGAAATCCAGAAAATAGTTGATAACAACCCACAGATTCAGACACCCAATCTATTTTATTCCTTTCTGGGGGACACCTATGTTGCTTTTACAGTAATGACAGTACGTCGGCAAATTAAGTCTCATAAAGATAGTATTTCATTTGCTGGACTGTTACAAGAAATAATAGACACTCCCTGCGTTCTTTCGCGAGAGCGTTTCGTAGATTTGTACCCGTCATCTATGAAAGGGCATGCCAATTCTGATTTTGCACAATTTGCGGGTGATTGTAAAGACCATGTTGACCCTGATTTGGTTAAACAAGATCTAAAACAACTAAAATTTTTGGGAAAAAATCTTGAAATTTTCGCGGACAAACGGATAGCACACCAGGATAGACGGAAAATAAAACATGTGCCAACTTTTAATGACTTAGATGTTTGTATAAATTATCTGGAGGAACTAACAAAAAAGTACTTGTTATTATTTAGGGGTGTAGCAAGATCTCCTCTTGTTACAAACTTAGATGATTGGCATGAGATTTTTCGAGAACCTTGGATACTTCCAGATAATACGTCAGTCGCTGATCTAACTGCGTGGTGGAATGCTGAAGGTGACAAGGAGTGGGATGAATGGTCTCCGTGAAACCCGCAGATGTCGTGATTGCCGATTTTCCGGGTGTCACTGGAGTTAAAAGACGTCCAGCAGTGGTTCTTTCAACAATAGATTATCATTCATTCCACAGAGACGTAATCCTTGGTGCAATTACCACAAATTTGGCTGCGTCTACAACGCCGACAGATCATCTAATAGTGGATTGGACAATAGCAGGGTTAAGACGACCAAGTGCATTTAGGACTTTCCTTGTTACATTACCACAAAGAGAACTGATAGCTATCATTGGACACCTATCAGATTCAGACCGCGTAGCTGTGGAAGAATGTGTACGGAAATCTATTTCAATATGAATAATTAAAGATACAAATTGATGCTAAGATTTGATTATTTTTCTTTCAAGTTTGTATTTCTAAGTGAAATCATTCCCATTTTTTGTAATTTTTCATCCTATCTGAACTTTACCAATCATCTAACTACTCTTTCTGTATTCACAATGAAACGATAATTTTAAAACACCATGCCTGCAAATCAACCCAACATCCTCATCATTATGTCTGATGAACATGCACCTATGTTTAGTGGACCGTATGGACACCCTCTCGTACAAACGCCATACATGGACAGACTCGCTGAAGATGGTGTCACCTTCACGAATGCCTACTGCAATTCCCCGCTCTGTATGCCGTCACGAATGTCGTTTATGACAGGACGATATATCCATAAAATTGGCGCGTGGGACAACGCAGCACCTTTACGTCCTGATGCTGTCACATGGGCACACCTTCTACGCGATGCAGGGTACGATGTTGTTCTTTCAGGTAAACAACATTTCGGTGGTATGGATCAGTTGCACGGTTTCCGAGCACAGTTTGCACGAGACCTCCATGCTGAACGAAAGCACGGACTTACGGATTGGGAGAATGGCACGCCTCCAGCAACACGTCCATGGCAGGGGCTTGAAAATGCCCGTCCCGGAACAACGGAAGAAATTGAGGTAGATGACCTTGCTGAAACTGAAGCCTTGAAATATCTCCAAGAACCAGCAAGACAAGAGCAACCGTGGGCACTCAACGTCTCTTTCATTGCACCACATTTTCCGCTTGTTGTGCCGCAAAGGTTTTGGGATCTCTACCCTTTGGAAGAAATTGATATGCCCAATATACCAGATGGACACCTCGAAAATCAGCACCCGGTTTACCAGCGAATGCGTCGTATGTTCGGATGCGTTGATTTTCCAGATGAGTTAGTCCGCCGCGCCCGTGCTGGCTATTATGGATTGATTACCTATCTTGATGAGAAGATTGGAAGATTGATACAAACCCTTGAGGAAACTGGACAATTGGAAAATACCGTTGTCATCTATACCAGTGACCACGGTGAGATGAACGGTGAACACGGCATGTGGCGTAAATCAAACTTCTATGAAGCATCTGCTCGTGTACCGCTTCAGATAATGTTCCCCGAACATCTATCCGCAGGGAAACGTATTGATGAAATCGTCTCTCTTGTTGACCTAACAGCTACGCTTGTTGATATCACAGGCACACAATCCACAACTCAACTTGATGGAGATAGTCTAATTCCGTTGATACAAGGTACTGCTTCCGATTGGAAAGATTTCGCATTCTCCGAATACCTTGCACACGGTGTTAAACGTCCGATGGCGATGTTACGTAAAGGCAGATATAAATACAACTATAGCCTCGGTGATCTGCCTGAACTTTACGATATAGATGAAGATCCCGGTGAATTTCGTAATCTTGCCAATCAACCTAAATATCAGGAAGTCTGTAACGAAATGCAAGCACAACTATTAGCTGAATGGGATCCTGTTGAGATTGAAAAGCAGGTGCGAGAGAGTCAGAAGGCACGTATCCTCATTGATCACGTTACTAAAGGACAATGGCGAAATGCAGTATAATACAAACACCATATAGTAGAAGGAATAAACATGGCTTCATCAAACAAGAAACCTAACCTTGTATATGTCTTTGCTGATCAACTCCGCTATCAAGCATGCGGTTATGCAGGGGATACACGTGCACGGACACCAAACATTGATCGACTTGCAACAGAAGGTGCGAATTTCTGCAATGCAGTCTCTGGTAGTCCGATGTGTGCACCGTATCGGGCATCTCTATTCACTGGAAAATATGCAAGTAGCACAGGTATGGCAATCAACGAACTCCGAATGAATCCTAACCACGACTGCTTCGGACATGTTTTGCATAGGAATGGTTACCAGACAAGTTATATCGGCAAGTGGCATCTATGGGCAAACCAGTTGGGAAGACATCACGACTCTCAGAATTCGTATATTCCACCGGGACCGCATCGCCTTGGCTTTGATGGAGAATGGTCTGCATATAACTTTCATCACACCTATTTTGACACATACTATCACAAGGACAGTCCGGAAAAGATCACAATTCTGGGTTATGAACCGGATGGACAGACAGATTTGGCAATCGAATACCTACAACGCGCATCAAATGAAGACGATCCCTTTGCCCTATTCCTCTCAATTGGCACACCTCATGATCCGTGGACACAGAACAACGTTCCAAGTGAATATTATGAGATGTTTCGAGATGTTGACTTTCCTTTACCACCGAACTACAAAGAAGAAAATGATCCTTATGGCGATTCGTGGGCAATGATGTCTGCAGACAACCGTGCAAAACTTCCCGAGTGGATGCGTGTCTATTATGCAATGACGACTAATTTGGATTGGAATATCGGCAGACTGCTAAACGAAATTAACGAACTCGGAATGCGAGACGACACCATCTTCGTGTTTACCTCAGACCATGGTGAGATGTTTGGGGCACAGGGACGTAAAGCGAAAAACATCTTTTATGAGGAAGCAGTTCGTATTCCGTTTCTTGTCCGTTGGTCTAATAAAATTTCGGGTGAACATGTCGCTGATGCTTGTTTAAATACACCTGATATTATGCCTACACTGTTGTCAATGATGGATTTACCAATTCCTGAAGATGTTGAGGGATCAGATCTCAGTCCAGCAGCGTTCGCTCGATCTTTTGATGGACCAGATGCTGCATTTATGCAAGGTATGGGATGCACTGCAAAATGGGAAGATGGGTATGAGTGGCGTGCACTAAGAACAAAACAGCATACTTATGCCGTTCACCGTCCAGATGGCTGCGAGATACTATTTGATAATGAAGCGGATCCCTTCCAAACCCGTAATTTAGTGGGTGATCCTGAATCACTAACACTACGTGACAATTTCCGAGAGATGTTAAAACAACGTATGAATGCTCTTAACGATACTTTTGAGGCATGCACATGGTATCGTGATAATTGGACAGAGGATCGCATCATTCTTAGGACAGCAACGTTAAGGTAGTTTTTCCAGCATCAAACCTGCTATTGGTTGCTGTGTTCTTCTTAGGATAGATAATTTCTAATACCACATCGCCTTATTCACAACATTCTGCAGCGGTTCACCTTCAGCGAATCGGCGTGCATTTTCAAAAAACACCTCAAAATGCCGTTCCGAGATATTCTCTGCATCCTTGACAGCAATGTGTGGAGTTAACAACACATTCGGCATTTTCCACAACGGACTTTCGGCAGGTAGTGGTTCAACTTCAAATACATCTAACCCACATCCCGCAATAACACCTTGCTCAAGTGCCTCAACAAGGTCAGTGAGAATCGTGGTTTTACCACGACCGATGTTTATGAAGTAAGCAGTTTTTTTCATCAACGCGAATAGGTTCTTATTCCACATCCCTTCCGTTTCAGGTGTATGTGGTATAGTCACTATTACAAAGTCGGCAAGTGGAAGGAGTGTGTCTAATTCCGTAGGTTCATGCATTTCCACAAAAGGCACATCATATTCCCATCTTGCATCAACACCGACAACCTTCATGCCGAATTCTGCACAAAGTCGTGCAGTCTCATGTCCGATACCTCCTACACCGACAATCAACGCAGTTGCTTGTGCAAGGTCAATATATCCACTCTTGCGCGCATTGTTATCCCAATTTGACATACGTTGGGCATCCATATAGTACGGTAATCCGCGAGCAAGTGCAAGCACGAACATCAGAATATGTTGGGCAATGTGGTCATTGTAAATACCACGCGGGTTACAGACGACAACTGGATGTTCAATCAATGCGGGGTAATAGAAGCCGACAGCTGGACCTGCTGCAGGACTCTGTAGCCATCGGAGATTTTTTGCTAACGGTAATTGTTCAGGAGACACCCACCCGTAGACAGCATCTGCATCACGCAGATGTGTTTTAACCTCTTCGTCTGTCTTTGGTAAGATAACGGTATATGTAGATAAATTGTTCTGAATGTGTTCTGCCCACGTTTGAGATTCCGTATTTTGCGGTGGCATCATAATGAGTTTTGGCACGGAATTTATTCCTTTCAAGTCTTCTCAACAATATATTTTCATCATATCACGGCATCACAGTAATTGCAAGAGATGTACAAAATAGTATGAATTCTCACTGATATTTGATATAATACAGACATTCGCTCATAATAGAATATACTGCCTGTCTTGATCTGGGAAAAATATCATGGCTACACTCAAAGTAGACTTTGACAAAGGCACCCTCATCCTACAAAACGTACCAGAGGAAATAGAATCACAGTTACCAGATATCCGCTGGGATGAACGCACGCTTACTTTCCGAGCACCTGCCTACCGTTATCGTCATATAGTCTCACAGCTGCGTGCCCACGATATACCTTACGAAGATACAGCACGACAATTCACAGTCAAGAACTTTACCAACCCAAAAACAATTTCACCATACCCATACCAATCTGAAGCTATTGACGCCTGGCACGCAAACGGTAAGCGCGGAGTTGTAAGCCTTCCGACAGGTGCGGGTAAAACCTTCATCGCAATTTTGCTTATTGCGGAGACACAACGTCCTACACTTGTGCATGTGCCGACAATAGATTTAATGCACCAATGGTCCGATGTGCTGAAAGAACATTTTGGACAGGAGGTCGGACTTTATGGGGGTGGTCAGCATGAATTGCATGATCTTACTGTAACAACATATCAATCTGCTGTCATGCATGCACCGCACTACGGAAATCGATTTGGATTTGCCATATTCGACGAGTGCCACCATTTACCGGGAGATCAATATCAATATGCAGCAATAAGCAGCATTGCCCCTTTTCGCTTAGGATTGACAGCAACACCTGAACGGGTTGATGGAAAGGAGAGTAGACTTTATGCACTTGTAGGGGACTGTTGTTATGAAGCAAAGGTGCAGGAACTTTCTGGGAAAACGCTTTCACCGTATCGCGTAGTGACTATTGCAGTTGATATGAAAGACACGGAGCGGGTACAGTATGACGGAGCACGTCGTACTTACCTAAACTTTCTCAAGCAAGCAAGGATAAACATGGGGTCACCGAAAGGTTGGCAAGCATTCTTGTGGAAATCCTCACAATCCGAAACAGGACGCGCCGCTTTTAAGGCATATCTCACACAGAAACGACTCAGTTTCGCGTCTACCACAAAGCAGGAGTGGGTGTGGAAATTAATACAGCGGCATCGTGGTGACCGTATCATTATCTTCACACAGGATAATGACACTGCATACCAGTTGGGGAAGCATTTCATTTTGCCTGTTCTAACGCATCAGACTAAACCAAAAGAACGTAACTCCTTTCTGAACGGTTTTCGAGATGGCACTTATTCCATCATTGTTACCTCCAAAGTGTTGAATGAGGGTGTAGATGTGCCAGAGGCGAATGTGGCTATCATCGTATCGGGGAGTGGCAGTGTGCGAGAACATGTGCAGCGGTTAGGACGTATCCTACGCAAAAGGGACGGTAAACAGGCTGTGCTTTACGAACTTATCTCTAAACGCACCAGTGAACAGTTTGTCAATAAACGCAGAAGGCAACACCATGCATACCAAACAAGATAATATCCATAGTTTCTGTGTAATGAATCATTATGCTTACAAAAGACTTACTCATATATAAAATAAAGAACGGGCAAATATTTCCACAATTTGTTAATCCCACCGATAGCAAATTATTGCAAATCGCAGCACAATTAATCTCTGTTTTTGAATCATCTTCAGATAAGTCCCGTTCAACTTTATTAGAGGAAAGTAAACATATTATTGATAGTACATCGGGGACACAAATAGTCAAGCGTGGATTTGAAAAACTCCTGTTGGATAGAACAGAGTTTGACACCGCTCCTAACGAAAAACTTATTGCGTTTCGGCAAAAGTTATTCACGGAAACGAGTCAACTGCTATCACAAGAACAGTTTCCAGAATTTGAGAACTATCACAAGAAAGTTTTAGAAATAGTGGAAAACGATTGGCATCCAGAGGAGGGGCAGATAGGTGATAGACTTTATGCTGATCTTCCGAGTTGCCAACCAATTTTATCATTCAAAACACTTTCCCCTGAACATCTGCTTCACCGATACAACACAGCACAGGTGCAAGGGGTACTTCTTCATAGTAACACGCTTACATTAAAACTCACCGATTCTATGACAGCCGAACTTCGCCAGTTGTTCAAATATCTTAGGTTTAACCAACTCCTATCTACTATTCAGAAAGTAAAATCTGAGAATGACGACCTGTTTCAGATTAGCGTTGATGGTCCACTTAACCTATTTTATAAAACGAAGCGTTACGGTATGAATTTAGCGAATTTCTTCATCGCTGTATTGCATCAACCCAAGTGGGAACTCACTGCGGATATTCAGTTTCGTAACAAAAGCAGTTGGCGGTTATGTCTTGATGAATCGTGTGGGATAAAACCGATTTCTCAACAATTCCTTGCTTACATTCCTGATGACATTCAACTCTTTCAGGAAATGCTCCTCAACAAAACCGATGCATGGCAGATTAATCCGGGAAGTCAGTTCTTACCTCTACCCGGAGATTATTATTGTTTTCCAGACTATCAATTGATTCATACCAGTGGTATAGAAGTAGCGATTGAATTATTCCATCCTTGGCATCAAGGACATCTTCTTGCCCGTCTCAACACACTTGCAGAACATACTGATACACCTCTTATCCTCGGTGTTTCTAAGGAATTGGAGAAAAAACCGATAATTGCAGATGCATTAGATGAATCTGCGTATTTTTCGCAATTCGGTTTCACGTTCCGAGATGTTCCAACGATGGGTGCCTTACTCCCGATTTTGAATTCACTTGTTGATATCCCCTCTTAAATACAGAACAAATTCAATCTTGATTACCCTTTGTAGATTCTGGTACAATAGAGTCAAGCGATACTGGCAACAAGGAAATGATTATGAGATGTTTTGAGACACGAGGACCTGTATATCCAAAAAAAAACTATGTAGTTTCGCGCACTGAAGAGACCGCTGATTTCATCAACCGTATCAAAATGGGAAGATATATCGTCCTATTTGCTCCGCGGCAGACAGGTAAAACTACATTTTTCAAATCTGCACTTAATACGCTGATATTGGAAGATCCGAACTACTTCCCAATTCAGTTGAATTTTGACACGTATGCCGACCTTTCTATGTCAGATTTCTACGAAAGTCTATATGAAGACCTTCGCCAAGAGATAGAGAATCTTTTTCATCTACGGGATAGTACCCCTTCCGATGCATTAGCAATATTTTTAGACGACACTGAAATCACAAATGCTTTCTCCATGAGAAGGTTTTTTAGTAAATTCAGCGGTTTTCTGAATAACCTGAAAGTTATTATCATCATAGACGAGTTTGATGGCATTCCTCAAGATGCTGTCAGTGGGTTTCTTAACGCACTCCGTCATGTCTACCTCTCCGAACATCTCCAATGTCCATATAGTGTTGGAATTGTTGGTGTTAAGAATATCGCGCAGCTAAACTATGACCGATCTATATCTCCATTTAATATCCAAGATGATTTTAATTTACCCAACTTCACACTTGAACAGGTACAAGAACTCCTGGCGCAGTATACAGAAGAGACTGGACAAGGTTTTGAACCGGAAGTCATTAAAAAGCTTCATAAACAGACTGGTGGGCAGCCTTTCCTTGTTAATCGGTTTGGACAGATTCTCACTGAGGAACTTGGCATATCTAAAACAGAGACAATTGGCACGGAACATTTTCTAACAGCACATGCACAAATACTTCAAGAGCGGAATACAAACATAACACATTTGCTGACCAATATCCGCAGAAATCCGCATTATAAAAGAACTCTCATGAAGATCTCCTCTTATGATCGTGGTATGAAATTCAATCTGGATAATGAAGCTATCAATGAACTCGCCACTTATGGAGTCATTGCCAAAGGGGAAGACAATTTATGTGAAATTGTTAATCCAATTTATAAACATCGTATTATACAGGCGTTTGAACCATTGATCAACGGACTTGAAAATGATTACTTTTCTGAAGATACTGACTTTGAAGATTATCTCACGTCTGAAGGACACATTGACTTGGAACGTCTCCTTGACAATTTTCGTGATTTTATCGCACGTGTTGGTTTTAGAATACTTCAAGTGCCAGACACTCCTCAAGAGTTTGTTGGTCAGGACCTGCTTTATACATACCTTGACCAATTCGTTAGCATTGTTCGTGGTGCTATGTACCTTGAAGTGCAAACCGGACGCGGTAGAATTGATTTGGTCATCTTCCACAACGGACGAAAATATGTCGTTGAAACAAAGATATGGGAAGGTGAAAGAAGATTTGAGTCTGGCAAAAAACAACTGATAACATATCTGAAATTAGAACAAGCGATAGAAGGATATTACGTTGTCTTTGACCATCGTGAAACCCCTACCTCACATACGGAAACGGAAACAGAAGAAGGTATTACAATTCGTAGTTACATAATACCTGTCGTGCAAGAACGTCCTTCATCCGTAACATCTAAAAAATAATTTCAAATTGACATGCGTATTGTCTGAACCAGGATTTTCAGGATTATAGGATTTTCAGGATTGGTGTTTATCACGTCCTATACACCTGTCGCCCCGCTGGGCTCCCATAAAGCATTGCAAACAGATAACATGAATGTAAGAGGCACAAAAAATTGCGTGATTACAAACGCTCCGACTTAAAGAAATGTTCAACATTCGGATTTTCATGCCAAAAACTTAACATACCCTCGTTTAACTGCATTGTTGACATAATTTCTATTTTCAACTAAACTTATGATTAACAGATTGGTTTGTTTCTCATATATGAACTCCCTTGCTTTCTATCGGAGGTAATTATGTCAAAAATTCTCGTGTTATCCGGTGAAAACCATCGCTTTAATGCAAGTGCAAGTGTCATTCACGGTTTTCTTGATGAAGATGCAGAAATTTCAGCGACGTTAACTGATGATAAAGATATCTTAGCGTCCAAAGAGTTAGATAACTACGATGTGTGTGTCTTTGGTACAGGTTTTACTCGTTCAGAACGTCAGGAAGACGGCACATCCAAACGTGTACCAGATTTGACCGCTGCTCAAGAAGACGGTCTGTTTCAGTATGTGGAGGGTGGTAAAGGGTTAGTCGGTATTCACGGTACTGCATGGTGGATAGGTGGACGCGCCGTTGACTTGATTGGTGGTCACGCGAATTGGCATCCACCGGGTTCAACGTTTACTGTGCATATTGAAGACACAGAACACCCTACAACACAAGGTATTTCCGATTTTGATGTTGAAGATGAAATATACGTCTCAGCACACGACCCGCACATTCATGTATTAGCTACTGCAGAATGGTTCGGTAAAGCACATCCGATGGCTTGGGTTAAGACTTACGGTTCGGGTAAGGTGTTTTATACTACTTTGGGACACGGACCGGGTACTTTTGAACGTTTAGGTATGCAGAAGTTCCTTACAAATGCAGTCAGATGGGCAGCGACATCTTAAATTAGAAGATGCACACTTTAAAGGTCAAATCCATAGAAACAGAAATTGTTCCTGTCAACCACCGTGGAAATTGGCTGTTCGTGAAGTTACACGCTGAAGATGGTACAATCGGCATTGGTGAGGCTTCTCACGGTAGAGACGACGAAGGTGTGAAACACCTGATAGATACTCTAAAATCCAAACTTATTGGGTGGAATGTGTTTGATCTGGAAAAGTTTCGCAGTCGTTTCTTCCGCGATAGTGAAGGACACACCTATCATACTGCCTTCAGTGGCATTGAACAGGCGATGTGGGACTTGGCAGGGAAGGCGTTAAATATCCCGATTTATCAGCTATTGGGTGGCAAGTGTCGAAATCGGATTCGTCTTTATGCGAATATAAACCGTGCGACGGTAGATCGGAGTCCACAAGGTTTTGCAAAGAATGCTGAGCTGGCAGTTGCTGAAGGATTTACCGCTATAAAATGTGCACCATTTGATGGTGTTTCTGTTTCGAATATTTCGGAAAACACCCTGACACCTTCTATCCGTGATGGTATTGATCGGATTCGTGCTATTCGAACAGCGATTGGATCTGATATTGATCTATTAGTGGATTGTCACAGTCGATTTAATCCTGGACTAATTATCCAAACTTCAAAAGCATTGGATGATCTGAATTTGTTTTGGATTGAAGATCCTGTGCCGTTGAATGACCTTGACGCGGTTGCACATGTAAGTCAGTCAACTTCAATGCCGATTGCAACAGGGGAACGTTTACGCACTCTAACTGAATTCGATAGGCTTCTAAAATATGGACGTGTTGACTATATTTTACCAGATGTTAAACATGTAGGCGGGTTGTTAGGATTGAAGAAGATAGCAACCCTCACTGAAACAACAAATGTAAAAGTAACACCTCATAATCCGAGTGGTCCTGTTGCAACAGCGTCGAGTGTGCAATGTATGGCAAGTGTTCCGAATTTTGGTATCCTTGAGTTCGCTTGGGGTGAAGTAGATTGGCGAAGCACACTCATTGATCCACCTGAAACAATTCTTGACGGTTTTATTGAACTTTCTACACGGTCAGGATTAGGTATATCGCTCAAATCCTTGCAATAAAGAACAACTTTAGGAGACAGATTCAAATGAAACTATTAACATTTCTAAATCTCATTCTAATAGTATGTTTGTTTGGATGTCTTGCAAGCCAACAAACTGCAACACAACCTATCCAAACAGACACATCGTCTACAGATGGAGATGCATCAAGCACCCTCGCGATGATTGAACTTTCATCACCGAAAACAACCTATTCTGCTCAAGACCCAATTCCGGTTGAACTTACCACCACAAACGGTAAGTATGATCTGCTTGTCCCCATTTCCAGTGTTACAATGCAAAGGGCATTCAGGCAGCTTACAGTTACAGATAGCAATGGTCAGGTTGTTATGATCAAAAAACCGATTCCGCTTAGTAACACTATGAAAACACTCTATAAGGCAGGAAAATCTATTCGGTGTGTTCAAGGGTTGGATATGAGGGCAGGAACAGCGCATACATCTCAATTGGAAAACCTGCAGACACATTATAGACTTGAACCAGGCAGTTATACAGTCCAAGTAAAGCTTGAATTAGAGGTATACCGTGAGTTCATGCAAGATCAGCATCCCGAAATAATTGAATTACAACGTGAGATCTTTAGTATTCAGAATAGCAAGAACCCACAGTTTACACCGGAGGTTAAGAAAGAGGCGATTGGTTATACCCAAGACCAAATAGACTTAATTAAAGAAAAATATATTGATAAATTGCAGAACATTTATTTGCCATTAAATGCACGACGAGGTAAAGCTTTACTTGAATCTAATACCATTTCTCTTACTATACAATAGAGGGGAACATGAAGACATTAATGGTTTTCGGTGCGCTACTTCTCATTTTTAGTAGTTGTATCAGCCAAACAACACAGAGCACTCAGAATCCTGAAAACACTCCAAATATACAAAAGGAACGTGAGGATTTACTTGAGTCTTACGGAGAGATTCGACGGGATCAGGACAAACAGACGCATGAATATGCAGTGCGAGATCAGTTGATTGGAAAATGGCAACTTGTCAGTCTCACATTTGAGGAGGGTGATATACCGGAACCAAAGTTAGCAATTAAGGTGTCACTTGCTGCGACTGCACGTCAGAACCTGATTCTTGAATTTTTCAATGAATATGCTCGTTACGGATTTCGCGGGAATAGTCGTGGTATAGAGGTAGGAGGAGATTATGACATCAGAAGTTTTCTCTATGGAGAAAATCTGTATCCTATAATATCCTTTACACGTCGCCAAGGTGAAAATATTGACCGTTTCTTATTGGGTGAAGCAGCGAAACGTGATGAAAGCGATGTTCCTTTTTCAAGAGATTTAATCCCAGGTATCCATGTCTCATTTTCTAAAGGTGAGTCTGGTATTGATGATATGTTGTATTTGACGCGTTACGGTAGGATGGAGTTACACCCAGAAGGTTGGGGAATGACAGGTAAAATTCGCTGTGCTTTTCGAAAAATTAAATAGTTGATGTTAACACTTACTTTTAGAGGAACGTATAATGAAATTAATACGCTTGATTTTATTTTGTAGTATTGGTCTGATTCTGCTATGTCCAGTATTCGCAAACGCACCTGTCAAGGCAAAAATTGCGTTTGTGTCAAACGGCACGAGAATTGAAATAATGAACCCAGATGGGAGTGCCCGCGAAAACTTAATTAGAGATACGCGTGGAATAAACCAATTGGCTTGGTCACGTTCGGGAGAACGCATACTCTTTGGATCACGTAACTCCGAGGGAATTCATGACATATTTATAATCAACGCGGATGGAACTAACAAGAGACCGTTTTTTACAACCCAGAATTATAAGCGTCAACCGACGTGGGCACCAGATGGGAAACAGATTGCATATATGGCATACTCAAGGATATGGCAGAGTTGGAGTATTCATGTTGCAACAACAGATGAAAAGTTAATCACACCCGTAATTCCTGTTCACATGCACGGTGGAGAACCTGCTTGGTCTCCAGATGGGACAGAAATAGCCTACGTTCAAGCAGAACCCGATAAAAAAGAAATATACATATATAATCTTGAAACCCAGACACAACGGAAACTGGTAACAAAAAATCCTCCGTGGATGACTAACCCTACTTGGTCACCTGATAGCAAAAAAATAGCATTCAATTGGTCAAGAATAGGACCTCAAAAAGGTATTTATACTGTGAATCGTGATGGAACTGAACTGAAGCAGGTTGTTGAAATTGAATCAACGAGGATTAAGTCGTTAACATGGTCACCAAATGGGGATGAACTTTTATATTCTCACCCGGTAGAGCAAGATATTCATTTGTTTAAAGTCAATTTAAGGACGCAGGAAATTCAGCAGCTTACACATAATGAAGGCAAGAATTACGATGCGGTTTGGTATGATCCATCACCATTCTCAGTATCGCTTTCAGATTCGTTGGTAACAACTTGGGGAAGAATAAAAAGTCCAAAATGAAAACTTAGTTCTAATAAGTTCTTATAGAACATTTACTTGTTATGGTAAATTAATGAAATAATTATACATTACTTGTAGGAGCGATCTTTGATTTGCGACAAGTATGTAATCGGGAATCGGAGTTCCCTCCTACAAGTATGTAATCGGGAATCGGAGTTCCCTCCTACAAGTGATTAATGTCCAATTAATTCCAAGTTCTTCCATAATATGTATGATAGTATTAATGTAACTTGTATTAAGTATTTTAAAGTGGTTTATTTGGATGCCAGAGATGTTCTTCTTTCACTCCTAAGTCTTCCAAAATTGGCACAAGCAGCGATAGTTCTTCCAACTGCTTTGTGTTATGTGCATCACTCCCGATGAGTAATTTTACATCCCTTTCCATACAAAGTTGATAGAATTCAGTAAGATGTAATTGATTATAACGCACCATCTTTGGACTGATTTCTACACCCAGTCCGCGTTGAGATATAAGATCAAGTTGGTAAATCAACCGTTTCTGTTCGATGTTGCGCATCATTTCCTGTCCAAAAGCACTAAGTTCCTCTTTGGAAAATTGAAAGACATTAGGTGAAAGAAGGAATGGATGGACGATTGCATCTGTGATCGGGCATGCCACCGCTGCTTCAAACATATAAATTTCGTGGAGTGCTACACGTCGTGGGTCTCGGAAGTTTCTTGGTTGTGCGACACCACGCAAGTGGTAATGATTTGGAGCCATCAGGACATAATCAAAATATGAAGCCAAACGAATAGCTATTGAGGTAGACTGATATTCTAACATCTGTGACTCTACACCAAAATGCACTTCAATTGAAGGTTTAGCAGCCTTTATTGCTTGCTGTGCGGTTTGGATGGTTTTTATTTTGGATTGATAACTGTAGTCGTGATCGGTTATTCCGATTGATTCAATCCCGCGTATCTGTTGAAGTTGGATAATTTTTTCAATATTGAACTCGTTGTCCGCACATCCAGAAAGTTGTGTATGGATATGGTAGTCACAACTATACATTTCGTACTCCTTCAAACTTTTCATTCCTAATAAATTATTGCAAACTTTTATATATATTGCAACAAAAATTTGTAAAACCAAAGGACTGTAAACAATACTCTCTGAAGAAAAACTGAAACTTTTATGATAACGGAAACACGTGAGTCATCTTTTTTTTCCTTGCAAATTGCGTTAATGTTAAGATATAATTGAGGTATAAAACACGATGCTAACAAGACTGACAGAAACTTCGTTCCTGTAACGAGGATAAGATAAATGCTGTTTAATTTTGCAAATGTTCTGATTTTCTTAGTTGTTGGATGCTTATTTGTCGTCCTCAATTTAACTGTTTCTCGATTACTCCATACAAAACTGTTTTCAGGAGAAAAATACATTCCCTATGAATGCGGGGAAGACCCAATTGGCGATACACGAATCAAATTCAATACCCGTTTCTATGTTATCGCGCTTATATTCCTGATCTTTGATGTAGAAGTGGTGTTCCTTCTTCCGTGGGCAGTAGTTTTCCGTAGTTTTGGTCTTTTTGCATTTTTGGAAATGCTTGTCTTTATCGCTATCTTGTTAGTCGGTCTTGCGTATGTTTGGGCAAAAGGTGATCTTGAGTGGATCCGTTCTACACAGTTAGAGGTACAATCCATCCAGAGGGAGGAAGGTTATGATAATTGATGACAAATTAGACAAGAATCTCATTGTTACCTCAGTTGATGCAGTTGCGAACTGGGCGCGTTCCTCCGCACTATGGCCAATGACCTTTGGACTTGCTTGCTGTGCCATAGAGTTTATGGCGGCTGCAGCATCTAACTATGATTTGGACAGGTTCGGTGCAGGTGTTCCACGCGCGACACCAAGACAATCTGATTTGATGGTGATCTCAGGAACAGTGACTCTCAAGATGGCAACCCGTATCAAAAGACTATATGAGCAGATGCCGGAACCGAAGTATGTTATATCAATGGGCAGCTGTGCGACCAGCGGCGGACCTTACTGGCAGCATGGATACCACGTTCTCAAAGGAGTTGATAGGATAATTCCTGTTGACGTTTATGTTCCGGGATGTCCTCCACGACCAGAGGCACTCATTGAAGGCTTGCTGAAATTACAAGAAAAAATTAAAACCCAAACAGTGGCAAAACGCACCAATGTCCCGTTCCTCAAAAGACTCTTTACTAAATCAGAATGGTACGAACACGAGAAAACCGAAAAGGCTGAAGGATCTGATGAAGCAGAAACACCTGCATCTGAAGAGAATCCTTCTGAAATAACGGTGTAAATTAATAAATTTCAATTGGAGTAGGAACTTCGTGAAACCGGAAGAAATATATGAGACTTTAGTCAACAAGTTTGGCGAAACCGTCCAAGGTTTTGACACTGAACTTGTAGGAGATCCAAGTATTCTGATTGCACCTTCAGCAATCGCTGACGTGTGCCAATATCTCGTTGAAACCGACACTTTGAGGTTTGATTCTTTAATGTGTCTTAGCGGAGTCGATCTTGGAGTAAAAGAAGAAGTATTCTCTATTGTCTACCATCTCCACTCTATAAGTCATCGACACAATGTTGTTTTGAAGGCATCTGTTCCGAAAACTGACGCATACCTTCCGACCGTATCGCATATTTGGAAAACAGCAGATTGGCACGAACGTGAGACTTATGATCTCTACGGAATTTTGTTTGAAGGTCACACCGACCTACGTCGTATTTTACTACCGGATGATTGGGAAGGGTATCCACTACGAAAAGATTATCAGGAACCCGATTTCTATCGTGGGATGCGCGTTCCGTACTAAAAAATAAGAGATACAATTAAGCCAGATAATCCACACTATGGAAAGTACTCAACAAACAGAATCAAAAATCATTGAACTTAAACCCTTCACTGATGAAATGATAGTCAATATGGGACCACAGCACCCAAGCACACATGGGGTGTTAAGGTTAGAATTGAGATTAGACGGTGAGATCGTGCGGGAAGCGATTCCACATATTGGCTATCTACACCGTTGTTTTGAAAAACACTCCGAAAACCTCTCTTACCCCCAAATCATTCCTTTTACGGATCGGATGGATTATGTTGCGGCGATGAATCAGAATTGGGGGTTTTGTCTTGCCGTTGAAAAACTTATGGCAGCAGATGAAACCAAAGAATTTGCTGTGCCAGAACGTGCAGAATATTTGCGAGTGTTAATCTGCGAATTGAATCGTATTGCGAGTCATCTGCTATCTTTCGGCACCTACGGTATGGATATTGGGGCGTTCACACCTTTTCTCTATGCCTTTCGCGACCGCGAACGGCTTCTCTTACTATTTGAGAAGATTTGTGGTGCGCGCCTTACCTATAACTATATACGGATCGGTGGTGTCTCGGAAATCATACCGCTTGAACCCGGTTCCATTGCTGAACAGAATTATTTAGACGAAATAGAAGGTTTTCTGGACTACTTTGAACCGAAGATTGACGAATTTAACGATCTATTGACAGCAAACAGTATTTTCTCTGAACGGACTATGCGAGTTGCTGTGATGCCAGCAGAAATGGCAATCAGTTACGGTGCTACCGGTCCGAACCTTCGCGGTTCAGGGATAGATTGGGATTTACGGCGAGACGAGCCTTATTCTATCTACGATAGATTTGATTTTGATGTGCCTGTTGCTAAGGACATTCCAGAGTTAGGTGCTGTTGTAGGGGACTGCTGGAGTCGGTACAAGATACGTATGGACGAGATGAAGGAATCTGTTAAGATAGTACGGCAGATTTTAGCTGAAGGTCTTCCAGACGGTCCTGTCATGGCAGATCTCAAAGCTGTGCGACCACCGAAAGGTGAAATCTATTTCCGTAGTGAAGCACCGCGTGGAGAACTTGGATTTTATATTGTAAGTGATGGCACACCGAAACCTGTGCGTGTCAAAGGTCGTTCTCCTTGCTTTAGTGCGTTAAGTGCATTACAAGAACTGAGTCGTGGCTTGATGGTAGCAGATATTATTGCGATTATCGGAAGTATTGATATTGTGATGGGTGAAGTTGATCGGTAACCATCATTGATGGTTCATGTAAGTAGTTGTTAGGAGATTTGATGCCAGAAATATTTTCTGAGAGTTTCTTACCGATAATAAACTTGCAAGACAGTTCCAATTGGGCAACAGATTTCGTGCAGGATGTGATAATTCCGAGACTGCCAGAAGCGGCTGCTGCACATTTTCCTATGGAATTAGGGACGGTTCTTGTCATGTTAGCCTTTGCTGGTATATTTGTTGCAGCTGTGCCATTACTTCCATTGGTATTAGTTTTGGCAGAACGGAAAGTTGCAGCACGTTTTCAGAATAGAACCGGTCCGATGCGTGTGGGACCTTGGGGAACACTTCAAACTTTAGCCGACGGTGTGAAACTCATTTTCAAAGAGGATTATATTCCCCCGCAAGGCGATAAAGTTCTTTTCATGCTTGCCCCGTATGTGATATTCGCTTGTTCCTTTGCAGTTTTCGCAGCAATTCCATTCGGTCAAGATATTTTGGTCAGTGACTTTAATATCGGGATATTTTATATCATGGCGATCTCGTCTGTGATTGTCATGGGTGTAATTATGGCAGGTTGGTCTTCAAACAGTAAATGGTCATTGTTAGGTTCGTTGCGTTCTGCTGCACAAATTGTCAGTTATGAAATTCCTCTCGGACTCTCAATTCTAACTGTTGTCATGCTCGTTGAAAGCTTAAGCATGAGCGAGATTGTGGACAAGCAATCAGGCGGTATTTTTACTTGGCTTATATTCCGGTCACCTTTTACTTTCATTGCATTCTTTATCTTCTTTATATCTTCTATTGCTGAGGTGAACCGAACACCATTTGATCTACCAGAGGCAGAGTCTGAGATTGTTGCAGGATTCCACACCGAATATAGTGGGATGCGTTTTGCCCTCTTCTTTATTGCCGAATATGCAAATATGTTTGCGGTGAGTGCAATTGGCGTGACGCTCTTCCTCGGTGGATGGCAAGGTGTTTTGCCCGGTTTTGATTTTCTCGGAGGTTTTCCTGGATTTGTGATCAAAACATTGGCACTTGTTTTCCTGATGATGTGGATACGATGGACACTACCACGTTTACGTGTAGATCAACTCATGAATCTGTGCTGGAAATACTTTATTCCGATTTCATTCTTTAACATTTTAGGCACAGGTATATGGGGATTAATTTTTGAGAATGATGATGTGTGGAGTATCGGCATCAGTTGTGCGATTATTTATGTTGGTCTAATCAGTGCGTATGCGGTTGCTGGAAAGACTCTTGCGCGAAAGCCAGAACCACAGGTGAGTTCGGCTTAAACAGAGCAGTGTGTTGAAATTGTTTGTGTGATACTTTAGGATCAGTCATCACGGAGGTAAACAATGAATGTTGTTATGGGAATTTTGCGAAGTTCGAAACAGGAAAAAAATCGCTTGGTTGGTAAAACAGATACCTATCATCGGTATAATTCTACTTATAGCTTTGGACGAATTGCTTGCTAACAGTGTCAGTGAACGTTGGCTGCCAGCTTTAGGATTTGTTTTAGGAGCGGGTCTTGTATGCTTTGGTTACTTTAATGTGTTTCCGTTTTTTAATAAAATAAAAACTATGGATGTAACGAGTACGGAAAAAATCGCATGGATCTCAGGGATTACGTTGGCAATTTTCGGAGGTGCGGTCATAAATCTGAACAATTCAATTGCAGCGATTTTTTACATTCAGTGGTTGCGGTCATTTATGGTTGCTACTATTATTGGTTGTGGCTTTCTATGTATCGCTTATTGGATCATGACACTATTCGGTGAACTCTTCAAAAGTGACCGTATATGGAAAATTTGTGGCATCGTAATCCACTGTCTGTTGCTTGCCAGTGTGGTTGTTAAATACACGTTTTAGTAGTATCTACCATACCGTGGGAAAACTATGGATTCTATAAAGGAACATTCGTAATGGATAAATACATACGCAACATATACAAAGGTGTTTATACCGTCCTCGTTGGGATGCGAGTGACGATTCGGCAATTTTTTGAACCGAACGTAACGCACCAATATCCTTATGAACACGATTTTGAGAAGAAGCAGAACGTTAGAGAAATACCGAAAGGTTATCGTGGACAACTCTACAATCGGATTGAGGATTGCATCGGATGCAAAAAGTGTGAATTGATTTGTCCAGTGGATTGTATCACGATTACAGGTGACAAACTTCCAAAAGGTGAACAACTTTGGGATAGTATGAATGTCGTTCATCTTAAGGATGGACGTGAAATTATCGGTCTCATTGAAGGTGAAGACAAAAAGTTAAATCTGGACGAGGAACTCAACGTCACAAATATTACCTCACGGCAAGGACCACAGGAAGTCATTGATCGACTTGAGCAATCTGGAGATGAGAGTAGAACCCAAACCTTTTCTGGAGAGGAAGTATCACGTGTCGTTACGCGAAACCCAGTCGTTTTCTATCTTGACCAGTTTGATATTGATATGTCTATTTGTATGTATTGTGGACTTTGTACGGAGGTATGTCCGACAGAGTGCCTTACTATGAAGGACACACTTGAAGGTATTGAGTATTCAAGTTTTGACCGCAATGACCTAATTTTCGAGTTTGACAAACAGGAGATGTACGAAAAAGACGAGACGGATACAGCAGAAGCAGCAGATTAGAGTAACACTATTTCAAGGTTTGTAAGGATAAGTTATTAGATGGAATTTACGCTGAAAACATTTATTTTTTACGGTTTTGCGCTGATTACAATCGCGTCTGCACTTGCGGTGGTAACAGTTCGGAACATTGTGCATGCTGCTTTCGCACTGATGGTTACACTCTTCGGTGTCGCCGGACTTTATGTATTTCTACAAGCCGATTTCCTTGCAGCAACACAGGTGATTGTATACGTCGGAGGAATTCTGGTGCTCATCCTCTTCGGTGTTATGATGACAAGCGGACGGTTAGAGATGCGTATCCACATTGAACGAGGTCAACTTCTATTAGGTGGTGGTATTTCCCTTGCACTGCTGATGCTACTTTTGACGGTCATAGCGAATACACCCATCTGGAAGAATCTTACAGATGATGGGTCTCCACTCACACCGACAACAAAACGTATTGGTGAACTTATTTTGAATGAAAAGTTTTTGTTACCTTTTGAGGTGGTCTCAGTACTACTGTTAGTAGCACTGATTGGTGCTGCCCTTATTTCTCGTAAGGAGGTACGGGATTAATTCTTACTGTCTATAGGTTATTTTAATGAGTTTACAACACTATTTGGTAATCAGTTCAATTCTATTTTCTCTCGGCATTTTCGCTGTTCTAACTCGAAAGAATGCTATTAGCATTCTTATGGGTATTGAACTTATTCTCAATTCCTGCAATCTGAACTTTGTAGCATTTTCTCGGTTTGTTACACCAGCTGAATCCATTGTCGGTTCGGAAGTTTTCCGTTTTGACGGTCAAATAATCGCTATCTTTGGTATTGTACTTGCTGCAGCCGAAGCGGCTGTGTTTCTTGCAATTATTCTCGCTATCTACCGTGAGTTCGGTAGTATACGTCCCGACGAAGTTGATACCTTGAAAGGTTAAAAGTAAAGAAAAAATATGATTGTTCCCTTAATTAGTATCATCTTACTTGCTCCACTTGCAGCCTTTGCAATATTTGCATTATTAGGTTTAGCAAAACGGAATTTCCCGCGACAAGACTATCTGTCAACCGTTGCGATGCTTGCCGCACTCGGTTGTTCTCTGCTTCTCATACAGGAAGTAGTTTCAGATCCTAAACCCATTACTGTAGAATGGCTTTCACTTGGTAGTGTCACCTTTTCAATGGGATTCTACCTTGATAGTGTCACGGTGATAATGCTGATTGTTGTTACACTGGTGAGTAGCCTTGTCCATATCTTCTCTATTGGCTACATGCATGGGGACCCACGGTATTCCCGATTTTTCGCTTTTCTCTCACTTTTCTCATTTTCCATGCTGTTCCTGGTCGTCTCGGATAACCTACTCGGTATTTATATCGGATGGGAACTTGTCGGTCTTTGTTCCTATCTGCTGATCGGTTTCTGGTTTGAAAAGGATTCTGCTGCGAATGCTTGTAAGAAGGCTTTTCTGACAACACGTGTCGGTGATATAGGTATGTTCATCGGAATGATGATGTTGTTTGCAGAATTCGGAACACTATCTCTCTATGGAGATAGCGGAATCTTTGAGGAAGTGACAACATTAGAGTCAGGACAAATTGCATGGCTTTCAGTTGCGGGTATTCTCATTTTCTGTGGTGCTGTCGGTAAATCTGCTCAGGTACCGTTACATACATGGCTACCTGACGCGATGGAAGGTCCTACGCCTGTCAGTGCGTTAATTCACGCAGCTACAATGGTTGCTGCAGGTGTGTATCTCGTAGCTCGGATGTTCCCGATATTGACACCAACTTCGTCTCTGGTAATTGCTTACGTTGGAGGTATTACTGCACTTGTTGCAGCGACTATTGCTATTGTCCGATTTGATATTAAGCGGGTGTTGGCATATTCTACGGTGAGTCAGTTGGGATATATGATGCTGGCAATTGGTGCTGGCAGTTATGTTGCAGGACTTTTTCACCTGACCACGCACGCATTTTTTAAAGCGTTGTTGTTTCTCGGTTCTGGTAGCGTTATCCATGCCTTCCATGCAATGCATGCACACCATGATGATGAACATGCTGAAAGTGATGAACATGATGACCACAGTTTAGTTCACGAACATGGTTCTGAAATTCCACCTGACCAAGATATGCGGAACATGGGTGGTCTCCGAAAAAAGATGCCATTGACTTTCATCACGATGCTCATCGCTACGTTGTCTATATCTGGTGTACCATTTGTCTTTTCAGGCTTCTGGAGTAAAGATGCGATTTTAGGGGGTGTGCTTGGACAAGCAATGGCATCAAACTCACCGCATTACTATATTCTATTCGGTATGGCACTGATTGCTGCAGGTATCACTGCGTTTTACATGTTCCGTCTGATATTTATGACCTTCTTCGGTGAACCGCGCAATCAAGAAATGCATGACATGGCACACGAATCCCCATGGGTGATGACGGTGCCTCTCATAGTGTTAGCAGCCTTGAGTTTTCCTGCTGTGAATATCCTTTGGTTCAACGAAAATTATATTGAACCACCTCCACAACATCATATTCATTCTCCGCAACGTGTCTATGTTTCACCCGATAGTAAGACAGCAGATGCAAATAGTGGTATATCTCTTTTCGGAATATCTGAGGCTGAAGCAGCTGAAGATGAAAGCGGACACGATGCTGAACATGCAAGTGATGGACATCATGGACACGGTCCTGCACATACGATTGCGATGGTACTTTCAATCTGTGTTGCAGGTTTAGGCATACTGCTATCTTGGCTGTTTTACCATAAACGAAGATTCTCTGCCGAAGCCGTTGCAACAACTTTCCGTCCTGCCTATAACTTATTTTGGAACAAATACTACTTTGACGAATTTTACGACGGTGTGTTAGTCGCACTTACGGTATGGAAGTCTCGGCTATTTGCGGGATTTGATTTATCTGTTGTTGATGGGATTGTCAACGGTGTTGGTACGGTAACACGTGATGTTTTGGCAGCCTTTATTGGCTTTTTTGATAACCGTGTTGTTGATGGTCTCGTCAACCGCGTAGCAGCGGTTACGTGGTCAGCCGGCGGTAGAATTCGTAGAATCCAGACAGGAGCAATACAGACCTATCTCTTTGTCGTTATTGGTGGGATAGTGTTGATAATATTGATATTTAGACTTTTCTAAATGTTTATTGCATATTAGTGTGAGAGTACAGAACTCAAACAACATAACAATTTTGCCCATAGTGCAAATTCAGTGAGGAAGAATACATAAAATGTTATTGTCGCTAATGATATTTGTCCCGTTGCTGGGGATGATCGTTGTTTTACTATTACCACGAGAGTCGGATGAACTGATAAAACGCGTTACACTTGGTTTTACGCTTATTCCGCTGATAATTGCAGCATACTTATTCATTAACTACGAACGATCAATTTTTGGAATACAGTACCCGCATGGACCTGTTGATTGGATTACAGCATTCAATATCAAATACTACATTGGTATTGACGGCTTAAGTGTAACCCTAATACTTCTCACCGCACTTTTGGGACCAATTTGTGTTCTTGCCTCTTGGCGTAACATTGAAAAAGGTCTTAAGGCATATATGGCACTGTTCCTGTTGCTTGAGACAGGCATGCTTGGTTTCTTCGCATCTTTGGATCTGTTCCTGTTCTTTGTTTTCTTTGAGTTGACACTTCTACCGATGTATTTCCTGATTGGTGTATGGGGTGGACCTCGCCGCGAATATGCTGCAATAAAATTCTTTCTTTATACCTTATTTGGCAGTGTGCTGATGTTGGTTGCAATGATTGCAGTATACCTCAACAGCAATGTGATTAACGGTGTAGCAGAAGGTGTCCGAACCTTTGACATTCTGACTCTTATTTCGCTGGCTGCCACACCAGGACACGCACTTGCAGATCCAGGATTCCAAATGTGGGTATTTCTTGGATTCTTTATTGGTTTTGCTGTTAAAGTACCGATTTTCCCCTTCCATACATGGCTTCCTGATGCACACGTTGAAGCACCCACTGCGATTAGTGTTATTCTTGCGGGTGTTCTCCTAAAGATGGGGACTTATGGAATAGTGCGTGTAAATATGGCGATGTTCCCAGAAGGTCTGGCTATATTTACGAATGGCGTTGGTATCGTGGGGAACAGTTTAGCATTACTCGGTTTCATTAACATTGTCTACGGTTCATTATGTGCATTAGCGCAAACCGATTTTAAGAAGTTAGTCGCATATTCAAGTATCGGACACATGGGGTTTGTTATCTTAGGTCTTGCTGCAGGAAATTCCGAAGGAATCAACGGTGCTATACTTCAGATGTTCAATCACGGAGTCATCAGTGCAATGCTCTTCCTGCTTGTTGGTGTTCTCTATGACCGTGCACACCATCGTGAGATTAACGGTTTTGGAGGTATAGCAACAAAAATGCCTGTCTACACAGGTATCACTACCCTTGCGTTTATGGCATCTTTAGGCTTACCCGGATTGAGTGGATTTGTTGGTGAAGCATTATCTCTGCTTGGTGCTTTCCAAGAATTCGAACTAATAACCATCCTCTCTACCATAGGTATTGTGGTAGGGGCAGCATACTTCCTCTGGACACTCCAAAGGGTTTTCTTAGGACAACTTAACCCCAAATACGAAGACCTACCAGAAATCAATAAACGTGAAATCCTGACTTTGGTACCACTTGGGATTCTCACCATAGTCCTCGGTATATGGCCCAACTTTGCGCTTGATATGTTTAGCGAATCTGTTACCAATCTCGTTAACGTATTAGAGGCAATATAGGAGAACGGTGTGGAGTCCTTAAAAAATATAGAAAGTCTTGCCTATTTCAGTCCAGAGATACTTCTTGTTGTCTTCGCTGCTGTTGTCATTATCACCGATCTTATTATAAAAAATCGGGAAAGTGAAATAGTCGCGTATATATCGCTTGTAGGACTTGGATGTTCCTTAGTTGCTATCCTCATCACGAATTCTTTCATCAGCAATAATGAGCCGATTTCTCTATTTTTTGGGATGATTCGTCTTGATGGATTCGCCGTATTCTTCAAAATACTTCTGCTTTTAGCAACTGCTGCAACGATTCTATTCTCACTCCGTTCCGAAGAACTTGACATAAAATTAAAAGGTGAATACTATGCTCTATTGCTTGCCGTCACCTTTGGTATGTTTCTCATGGCATCGTCAACAAACTTGTTGATGATATTCATTGCTTTAGAAACAGTTAGTCTTACCTCCTATATTCTCGCTGGGTTCTTGACACATAGCCCGCGCTCAAGTGAGGCGGCATTCAAATACATTACTTATGGTGCGGTTGCATCCGGAACGATGTTATTTGGATTGTCGATGCTATTCGGAATGGCGGGAACAGGAGACCTGATGCAAATTAGTGCCCAGATCGCTGCAGTGCTTGCTTCTGGTGGTGTATCTACACTCAGCGTGTTAATTGCAATAACATTCATTCTGGCAGGTATAGGCTATAAAATAGCATCTGTCCCATTCCATATGTGGTCTCCCGATGTGTACGAAGGCGCACCTATTCCGATAACAGCGTTCCTCTCTGTTGCATCAAAAGCAGCTGGGTTCGCGCTATTTCTTAGGTTTTTCCATGTAGGATTTGGCAAACCTGAAATCCTGCAATCTATTGATTGGGTATTTATATTAGCGATTGTTTCAGCACTCACAATGACTGTAGGAAACCTTGCAGCTCTCCCCCAACGAAATGTCAAACGTCTATTAGCATATTCAAGTATAGCACACGGTGGTTACCTATTGATGGGTGCTGTTCTACTCACACCTGAAGGACTTGGTGCTATCTTCTTCTATCTGATCGTCTATCTATTCATGAACTTAGGAGCATTCTATGTTGTTGTTCTCATTGCCAATGAGGCAGGTACTGAGATGATTGATGGATACCGAGGACTTGCTTCCCGCGCACCGTTGGTTGCTGGTGCTATGGCAATTTTCCTGTTTTCCCTTACTGGGATTCCCCCATTAGCGGGTTTCTTTGGAAAATGGTTCTTGTTTTATGCTGTCATAGGTGAGGGATTGTATTGGTTGGCATTAATAGGTTTACTTAATAGTGTCGTTTCCCTTTACTACTACGCCCGTATTGTAAAAGCGATGTATTTTGAAACCGCTGAAGATACAAATGGTCTCTCCTTTTCCAAAGGCACATTTGCCCTGTTAAGTGTCTTTGCTGTTCCTACAATATTCATTGGACTTCTCAACTTTTTTTATACCATCTCAGACAAAATCACACTTCAATAACATTTCAGGACTTACACAATTTTCACGATTTTACCAATAATTATGACAGGATTAGTGTAATTTCCATAAGAATTGTGGCTTTTTCCGTGCTTACAAAGCGCAGAATCAACGTCTGTGTGTAAGTCCTAAACATATAAATAATTGGACTACAATCGGAAACGGTTGACAAGCTGCATAGATTAGTATATACTTAACATTAAGTCAATGCCCGGTCGTCTAATGGTAGGACGCATGGCTCTGGACCATGTAGTGAAGGTTCGAGTCCTTCCCGGGCAGTTATTTTGCTGTAAAATAAACTACATGTACATTGTCTTGTTGTAGAGAGGAGAATAATGGAACGGGTAGATACCTCGCCTGATGAGTATATAGCCAGCCAAGAACCAGAAACACGCGCAGTTTTAGACGAACTTCACACGCTAATCAAAACTGGCTTACCAGATAGTGATTGCTGTATGTGGGAAGGTGTATTCTGGGGTGGCAGCGAACAACGTATCATTGGCTATGGTAATTTTTCTTATGTTCGGTCTGATAAGAAGAAAGTTGAATGGTTTCTGGTGGGGTTGACTCGGCAGAAGAATTACTTTAGCGTCTATATCAACGCAGTTGAAGGGAGACGTTATCTGGCTGAGATATACAAGCCGAAACTGGGAAAAGTCAAGACCGGGAAAAGTTCTATCAGTTTTCGTAACTTGGAGGATATTAATGTTGATGTGTTACGTGAAATGATTGAACATGCGGATAAATTGACAACAGAAAGCGAAGCATAAAGTAACACCTACAAAAATCTTACCCGTTTAATATATCAATATGCCGCTATCGTCTAGGGGTCAGGACGGATGGTTCTCAGCCATCAAACCGGGGTTCGATTCCCCGTAGCGGTATTCTTCGTTAGTAAAGCGGGAATCAACCCGCCTTTTGTTTTAACGCGTGAACCCATCTTAAATTTCATCCATCACTGGAGAATGCACACATGCCTGATGATTCCAAACACACCAACCGTTTAATACAAGAAACAAGTCCGTATCTACTTCAACATGCCCACAATCCTGTTGACTGGTATCCGTGGGGTGAAGAAGCATTGGAACTCGCCAAACGTGAACAGAAACCAATTCTGCTGAGTATTGGTTATTCTGCATGCCACTGGTGCCACGTTATGGAACGGGAATCCTTTGAAAATGAGGAAATCGCTGCAATCATGAACGAACTGTTCGTGAACATCAAGGTTGACAGAGAGGAACGTCCAGATTTAGATGAGATATATATGAACGCTGTGCAAGCCATGACTCGTCAAGGTGGATGGCCTATGACTGTTTTCCTTACACCCGATCTGAAGCCATTTTATGGCGGTACATATTATCCACCCGAAGATAGATATGGAAGACCAGGATTTCCTAAGGTGATGCATGCGGTTGCAGAAGCATTCAACGAAAAAAACGAACAGGTGTTGGAACAAGCGGATCAAATTACGACGCAACTGAGTCAGATGAGCAATCTTGTTGATCCACACGAGCATGAACTTACTGAAGAACTGATGTCAAAAGCGTGTCAACATTACCGTTCCCAATTTGATTCACAATACGGTGGATTTGGGAATGCCCCCAAATTTCCGCCCAGCATGGGACTTCCTTTCTTACTGCGTTATTGGCATCACAGTGGCAATGCAAATGCATTAGAGATGGTAGAAACCACCTTGCAAAGAATGGCGCGCGGTGGAATATATGACCAACTCGGTGGTGGATTTCACCGATATTCTACAGATGAACGTTGGCTTGTTCCACATTTTGAGAAGATGCTATATGACAATGCACAACTTGTTGTTGCTTATTTTGAGGCATACCAAGCCACACAAAACACTTTTTATTCCGACGTAGGCACGGAAACATTAGATTATGTCCTGCGCGAGATGTACGACGCAGAAAATGGAGGTTTCTATTCTACACAAGATGCGGATAGTGAAGGCGTGGAAGGCAAGTTTTTTGTCTGGGAAACTTACGATGTGGAAGACATTGTCGGTGAAAAGAATGCAGAGATTTTCTGTGAGTATTACGACATTACTCCACGTGGAAATTTTGAGGGTGAAAACATTCTGCATGTGCAAACACCACCGGACATTTTTGCGCGGAAACTTGGTATGGATATTGATGAATTAGAAGCACTTCTTGCAGATGGACGGCAAAAACTGTTTGAGGAGAGAGAAAAACGTATAAAACCTGGTTTAGATGACAAAATCCTAACCAGTTGGAACGGTATCATGATCCGAGGCATGGCAATGGGATACCAGTTGACTGGGAAACCTGAATACCTTACTGCCTGTGAAAAATCTGCTGAGTTTGTTTTAACGACACTTTCTCAGGATAATGGTCTTTTATTGCGAACCTACCGTGCCGGTAAAAGCCATCTCAATGCGTATCTTGAGGATTATTCCTATTTCATCGCTGGTTTAATCGCTTTGTATGAAGCGAGTTTTGAACCGAGATGGCTTACTGAAGCAGAACGTCTTACACATCTTATGATAGACCAGTTTGGTGATGAAGAAGGTAATGGTTTCTTCTTCACGGGCAAAGCACACGAGACGCTGATCGTCCAATCTAAATCTGCTTACGACGGTGCTACACCCTCTGGTGCATCCATGGCAATTCACAGTCTATTACGACTCTCCAAACATCTTGACAACTCAGGATTCTATGACAAAGCGGTGGAGACGTTGAAACTCTATTTCCATCAAATGGATGTGATGCCTTCAGGTTCGGGACAACTGCTTTGTGAGTTGGCATTTTTGTTGTCAACTCCAAAAGAGATTGCTATAATTGGTGAGAAAGAAGATACAAAAACCGAGGGAATGCTAAGTGCGTTACACAGGATGTATCTACCCAACAAAATTGTCGCCTTTACTGATTCCACTGAAGGCACTACATTACCGCTTCTTGCAAATAAATCGCAAATTGATAAAAGCACAACGGCTTATATATGTGAGGATTATGTCTGTCAAACTCCTACAACGGATGTTGATACGTTTTTGGAGATGCTTCAATCAGAATGAGCTGCTATAGCCATTTAGATAATATACACTTTTATGACTTGTAACATATATTGGGTAATATCTGGATAAATTACACACGGAGGAAAGAAGTGAAACTAATGATTGCCAAGCGATTGTTTTTCGTGTTTCTTATATGTTCTATATTAGGGTGCAGTGAAACGGAGGAACGAGAACCTGTAATCCCAGAAGTTAACTTAGAATTTGTGGGGTACATAGAGGTTGGAAAAGCAGAATTTATGCTGACTGTGAAGCCTCTTATCAAGGAAATACCAGTTTTGATAAAATTTGACACCGATGGGAAGGAGTCGTTTCACATTTGGCAAATTATGAGAAGGGGACCTCTGTCACAGAATTTTACAGTGCTGATGGATACATCTGTGGAATGGGATGTGTCAATTTTACCCATTACGGATGGGATTACAAAGGAATATTCGTTAGTTGATTCTGGCATCTCGTCCGAGGATGAGTTAAGTGAATATGTGTTAGGCGCATCCACAACAATTACAACCCCATCGTTTGTTCTGTCAGTTGATCCTGATACTGAGGTAATCCCTGAAGGCATGGTGCTAATTCCTGAAGGAGATTTTAGCATGGGATATGATAAAGGAACTGACCATGAAAAGCCGGTTCATACGGTCTATATTGATGCTTTCTATATTGATATTCACGAAGTAACCAGAGGAGAATATAGTCAGTTTGTTAGAGCAACAGGTCACAGTTCGTTACCTGATTGGGTTATCGAGCGTTCTCCAACGGACGATTATCCTGTGATAGGTGTAGGTTGGCACGACGCCATAGCATACGCGAAATGGGCAGGTAAACGTCTACCTACTGAAGCAGAATGGGAAAAAGCAGCGCGTGGTGGATTGAGTGGACATATATACCCTTGGGGAAACGAACCGCCTGATGGCACACAGTGTAATTATGCGGATAAGAATACTGTTGACTTAGTATGGAATTTTGATGGTGTGGATAAGCGTATTTCTTGGGCGGATGAAGATGTGGATGATGGATATAGATTTAACTCACCTGTGGGAAGTTTCCTCCCTAATCCTTATGGTCTATACGATATGGCAGGTAACGTGTGGGAGTGGTGTCTTGATGAATACGATCCAGATTTCTATGAGAATTCTCCGCTTGAGAATCCAATTGCAGGAAAAGATATAATAGATACGATAGAAAATTCAAGAACCATAATCACACACCGCGTAACTCGAGGCGGTTCCCACGCGTCCGGGACCGATGAATTACGGGTTTCTCAACGCAATGCCACTTATCCTGTGAAAGAATATACTAATGTCGGTTTCCGGTGTGTGAAACCTGTAAAAGCTGAATTAAAGAAATTGGGTCAGTGATTTGTTTATCTTCTGCTTATAATAACCTTAGACATCTGTCTGTCAGGTCAATCTGATAACATCCTTTTTTACGATTTCTTTGGTGTGATTAATGTCTGCTTGTGCAATTAATTCCTGCGTTTCAGGTGCTAAGCGATCTCTTAGTTCTGCTGGCATACGACTTTCACCTTTGTGTTGTGGTCTATAGCGCAATACAAGAAAACAACGTTTCCTGTCCTTTGGTTTCCAAGGCAGTGCCCCGTGCGTCAAGAGTTCAGAGATTATCACAACATCACCGGCTTTTGGTGTAATGTTTTCAATGCCTTGTGGTATTTGGTTAACATCATCAATTGTGCCGTTATTGAAGATGTGCTGGGGACGGTCGTATTCGGCTTTGTGTGAACCGGGAACCACCAACAATCCACCATCACCCGGGTGTACATCTGTCAAATACGGAAAAACGACGAAATCATCACAATAGATTTTACCGTTTCGGTTCTCAAAACAGTTGCTGTCTCGTCCATAATCTTCCCTTGCACAATGCAGGTGTAATGCTTCCTCAGACTCCGACATCCCATCACGGTCTGCAATCATCGTCCCACGAAATAGTTGTGGCTTGTTGTCAGTCAGTTCCTTGATGATGGACCAGGTGGCTGGATGCATCGTAAGTGCTTCCAAAGCCCTTGAGAATGCCAAACCGTTTGGAAGGTGTTTGCCACTGGAATCAAAACCAGATGGAAGTTCATCGGGGGACGCGTTAATATAACTATCAGCTGCTTCCTGCGCTGCTTTCAATTCTTCACCAGTAATTACATTCTTTAGGTGTAAGTATCCAGTAACATCAAAAAGATAACGTTGTTCAGGTGTCATCATTGACTTAATCCTTTTTTACACATCGAAATCCTATGCTTGTAACAGCAAAAATGGGAATGTCTCTTGACCGATGCGAAACCCGTAAATAATCTGACGGGTAATACCATGTTCCTCCACGAAAAACCCGTGAATTTTTGACTGATTTATAATTTGAGAGAATTCTCTTTATACTGTCCCCTGCAATTGGATTTCGACTTGGTGAATTTTCATAGAAATCGGATTGATAAGCGTCAAGACACCATTCACGAACATTGCCTACCATATCACACAAACCGTATCCATTCGGTGTATAACTTCCAACAGGTGTTGTGCGAATTGTAGCAATTCGTCCATCCCAGTTGTTGCCGTAGTTTGCATTGTATTTATTTATTGAATTACCCCACGGATATTTTTTACCTATTAACCCACCACGTGCAGCTTTTTCCCATTCCGCTTCTGTCGGCAGTCGTTTCTCTGCCCATTGTGCATACGCCATTGCAGCATACCAACTTACTGCGACAACAGGATGGTTGGTTTTCGACATTGCGAAACAACTATCGTCATCCCAAAGTTTTAAGTAGTTTCCATCATGGTAATTTTTTGGGATTCTGTCCTTTCGCCATTTTGGGTTTTCATCAATGAATGCTTTGTATTCGGCATTTGTGACGGGGTGCCTATCCATCAAAAAATCGTCAATATAGACGGCATGTGTTGGCACTTCGTCTGTATCTCCATCGTTACTTCCCATGATAAATTCACCAGCGGGAATCAGTACCATCTCGCTGCCATTATTATCATAAACGACATCGTAATTAACAGTTTGATTTAAATTAGATGGTTGATTTTGGTTGTAAAGTTCCCGTTTCGTATTATCACATAATACCTCATAAGTCTCTGTTATCTCTTGAAATTTTGCTGCAGAAGCCTTATTGTCCGTGCTTTTATCAGGATGATATTTTAGTGCAAGTTGTCTGTATGCTCTCTTTATTTCATGAGTAGATGCATCGGAGGATACATTCAATATGGTGTAATAATTGCGTTTTGGCATTGTGTATTGTAGGGAATAATCTTGATCATAACCAACCTATTTATCTACTGAATGCCTAAAGCAGATTTTAGACATACATCTATCTGTTTCATAGCGATTTGGGAAAGTCTACCGATAACCCTCAGGATATGGTTTTGGTTGTATGTGATTAATTTGTCACATTGAACGACTGAATCATGACGAAGTCCTGATAGTTCTCCGTCGGTTGTTGAAAGTGTAATGTAATACTGCGTATTTGCCCCGACCCTTCGATGACTACTACTTGTAATACCAGCGAGAATTGTAGCATTAAGCCGTTGATTCCAAGAATCTGCTTGTACAACAAGTGCTGGACGTGTCTTGTATTCAGTGTGGTTACTATATGGAAAATCCACAAGTACAATTTCACCGCGTTATACTTCCATTTTCTCTCCGCGGATCAAGTTCATTGTAAACGTCCATTTCCGGATCATCCCAACCAATACTAAGACCCAATTCTACAAGTATAGCTTTCTTTTCATCTTCAGATATAGGACTGTCATCGTATTGTATTACCTGCATCTGCGCGTATGTTTCTGCAGGTAACACAACATATTCTGCATTTGTTTCCGGGTCCACAAGGCGTACAAAATTGTCCTTAGAATTCTTCACTGCTTGCCGAAGTTCTTCAGAAAGTACAATCATCATTATTATCTCCTATATAATCCTAAAATTCCGGGAATTTCAGCCAATGTAGTTATTTCATATTCGGGTTGAATATCTGTGTTGTTGCTTACCCCTTGGCGGTTAAGCCAAACAGATGGTACCCCGACATTTTTTGCCCCTGCTACATCGTTCTCAAGCGAATCGCCTACATGCAGCAGCTGTGAGAATTCACAACCTGCTTGCTGGGTAGTTATCTCAAATATTTTGGGATTAGGTTTTTCGACCTGTACATCTTGGGAGAAAATGA
Organism: Candidatus Poribacteria bacterium; assembly: GCA_026710795.1. GTDB lineage: Bacteria > Poribacteria > WGA-4E > WGA-4E > WGA-3G > MSPOR6. Next base: position 69,673 of record JAPOQK010000088.1, on the reverse strand, counting down.
CAAATTCAAAACGGTCTTGAAGTCCACATCGTTCAGGATAGGTGTTACCATTTGAAAGTAAGCCTAACTTGAAATGCGGTGCTAAAACGTCAAAGGTCGGTATAACATCTGGATACAACTCTATATCTTCAAAACGGTGTTTCAGATATATCGTATTTAGGTGTTCGGCGAGGTCTTTATCTGGGTATCCGACATATTCAAGCGTTCGTTCAAACGCGCCTTTTCTTATCTCTTCAAGGTTCCAGATTTTTCCTTTTACCTCTTGTGCATATTGTTCTCGAATCCAAACCATCAGTTCAATTGTTAACTCTAATGCCCGTTGCGTGGGAACTTGCTTTTGCAGCTCAGTTAACGTCTGTTTAAGGGAATGTCGCATAACCTTAGAAAATCCCATAAGGTCATGTCACCATCAAAAGAGATAACGGTAATATTCAAGGAATTCTCCTCCAACGACTAAGAAGTAGGTACACCGATTGATGCGTGTATCTGCGCGAACTTCCACGAACCATCAAGCAATTCCAATACACCTGTCATTCGCATAACGAATTCTTCTGCGGTGCCTTTCCACTTGAGTTTCCAGACCTGACGTGTGTAGAACCATGCGATATTTTCGCGTTCTTGCACATCAAGGTTAATGAAGGAGATGCTAAAATCCTCAGTACTTGCGACATGATTTCTGTAATAAGCAGGAATATTTTCTGTGCCTTCAATGACTTCGTCTGCGTCTGTACCGATCTTTACATAGTGCGCAGTAGGAAGCATCATTGCAATAAGGGTTTCAGCATCCTTTGCAACAAGTGCATCAAAATACGCTTTTACAGTATCATGCGCATTCGGCATCGTGGATTCCGGTGAGTGCATCCCATAAGGCACTACTCATCTGCTCACATGCTTGGACTACAGTTTTTTGAGAATCTGATGGTAACGTACCGATTCGGTCCAGTAGTTTTTCAGCCTCGTGTTCATTGTGAGAATGCGTCACAAAATAGGGTTCCACTTTATCTGGAAGTTGATAGAATTCCTTCAAACCAGCCAATTTGGATTTTGCAGTTTCTGGCTGTTGTGCCTCAAAAGCATAAAGTGCTCCTAATGCTGTTTCGTCGTTTGAAAAGAGTTTGTCTGCGGTATCTATAAGCATTTTCACTTGGGGTATCTGTGCATCAGAAATCTTTGTGTTAAGACCATCAGCAAAATCTTCCCACATTTCAATGTGTTCTGTTTCCTCTTCTACTGTCTCATCATCGTTAAGTGTTTCCCATCCGTTTGGGAGTGTTGAGATAAAGGCACCATATTCCCGCGCATAACACTTTAATGCCTCAACTGGTAGTTCTCCAGTACTCCATGCTTGGTAAAACGGATGTTCAAGTAAATTGAAATTGGAAATTTTACTATCTAATGCTTGTTTGATGTCCATCACTATTGCACTCCATTGTTATTTTGTTCTTAGGTTGCTTGTCAACTCACAATGTTAGTCTTGTAAGTTATTCATAAAAACTGTTTTGTAAGTATAGCACATCTATGTGGTGTTGTCAAGAATTCAGTATTAACCGGCAGGTTTATTTCGTTTTCGATTTTTTCGGATATATTTTTCACAATTCAATATAATCTCTTATAGACCGGGTAGAGAAAAACGAACCTATATCTGTTATTTTACTCTTACATTGTTTATCAGTATGTGTTTAAAATTGTGACCTTTTGCGCGTCACATGTGACTTAAAGAATTCAGTCAGGATAAGGCATGTGACGCGAATTTTCATTTTTTTTTTTTGCTCCTTTTTGGTCTTTGCTTGTCTCGACCAACCTTCGTAATTTATCAGACATGAAACTATGAAACTTAGAAAACTTGGTTTGCAAAACCCATATACAGTTATACAGACTGGTTGATGCATAATCTGTAGATCGGTGAAATAAAAATTACCTACGACACGTATAGTTTCATTATGTTTTCCATGTCGGAGGTCGCTCCGCTCGCTCCGACCTACGAATCTGGTTATGTTGGGTTTGTATGTGAGTATTGTGGTTTTCATAGTGATAGTATTATAACGCAGGGAGGTGGAGATTAGAATGGGTTGTGGATTTATTGAACAATATATATCCAATATGTTTTATGTGGGTTTTCTGTGATTCAGTTTGATTAATCTACAATGTATGTCTGAGATCGCTGTGCTCGCTCCTACAATAAGGAACAGACATTAATGCACATAAACATATCGTACGTAAAACCTGTTTTCCATTTCAATTAAAATAGAATCCTGCTACAATCATTATATTAGTTAAACATTGTCTACGAGAGAGGAATCCCATGACTGAAGAACAGAAATTTATATTTGACTTAAAAGGGTATCTCTTAATACCCGAGGTGTTGTCAACCTCAGAAGTTGCTGAACTTAAAGCTCAGGTTGATACCATTCGAACTAATGCAGAAGCGTTACCGCCACATGAACGTCAGTTTCCTGGTGGTGCGTCCTCAATGTTAATAGACCATCCTGCTATCATGGCTGTCCTCAAGGAAATATTAGGTGAAGTTCGGATGGAATCAAGTTGGTTCACCTACCGTTCTATGGGGAATGGTGGACCGCAGCCGCATGGTGGCGTACGAAATGTTAACCCGAATTTTAGTTATCAGTGTACAAATGGTAAGATATACTCAGCCTTGACGCGAGTTGTGTTTGAGTTAAACGAAGTTAAGGCAGGTGAAGGTGGCACTCTTTTCCTACCCGGAAGCCACAAATCGAACTTCCAAATTCCAGAGTCCCTTCGAACAACAGAATCCCCACTTTTTGAGACATATAGTTGCCCGCCCGGTTCTGCGATTATATTCACTGAAAATCTTTGCCATTCTGGTGATACGTGGAAGAATCCGGATCGTCCGCGTATTGCTGTCTTTAATTGCTATAATTTTGTTGGGTGTCAATTTCATAAACCGACCGTGCCAAAACATATAATTGATGGGTTACCTTCTGAAAAACAAGCATTTTTCCGGAATGTATGGGTTTGGCATCAGGGAGGAGTAGATAATGGTAAAAACCTCCGATACGATGGTTAATGATGCTGAAAATAGGTACACATGAAAAACAGGATTGAGATATCTTCTGCGGTGCTTATTCGCACTGCTAGAGCGGATGCGCGTAGAGATGTCTCAAAGTGGCGTTGGAGGACGTTGGGGATAGGTCTTTGTATTGCATCCGTTATAAATATCGTCCTCCTCGGTATCGCGATTCTTTTTGTGTATCTGAAAATACCTACAATTGACCTATCTTCACCAGAGAGAGTAAACGTCTACTCACAACATCCTGCTCTCTATACCAAGTATTACCGAAAAACATTGAAAACGTTACGAACCCTGAATATCTTTTGTGGGTGGATAATTGGAATAATCATAATTCTCTTTTTAAGTCTACTTTAGGAGGAGTAAATTTAACTGTATGACAGAAAAAGAAACACCGTATCAGGATATTAAGGGACAACTCATTCTGCGCGATCACCTCGCGGCTGATAGGACAATACTTGCCAATGAGAGAACCTTCCTTGCCTATATTCGTACTGCATTGACACTGTTCGTCGCAGGATTATCCTTTATACATTTTAATATTGTAAGCGATCCAATTGCTGATGGTGCCATTGGTGGGTTTTTTATATTTATCGGTACTATAACTTTTTTTCTTGGACTTTATAGATATAATAAGATGAAGACTCTCATTCGTGAAATTAAACAGAAAGAATTAGCAGAAGGAATTGGTCATGAAAATTAGTGAAGTTGTTGTAACTGGACAAAACGAGGTAGAATTACAAGTAAGTGAATTTGATGATTCAATTCAGTCTCCTCATGAGATATTGATAGACACAGAATATACGTTCATCAGCAGTGGGACAGAACTTGCCAACTATACAGGTAGAGAACCGAAGGTTTTTCAGAAAGGTTCTTGGTGTGCATATCCTTGGCGTTCTGGCTATGCTAATGTTGGAATTGTGCGCGACGTAGGTGCAAATGTTACCCGTGTTGCACCAGGTGACCGTGTCTTTACTTATGGACGGCATGCTTCAACTATTCGGTATTCACAGGATAGACTCATTACTCCAGTTAGAGATTCAATTGATGCGGGAGTTGTGGCAGCCTCACGTATGGCAGGTGTTGCGATGACATCAATCATTGTCTCAGAGATTGGAACTAACTCGCGTGTCATCGTGTTTGGATTAGGGTTGGTTGGGAATCTTGCCTCACAGATGTTTCAAATACATGGGTGTCGTGTTATCGGTGTTGACCCCGTGAAGGAAAGACGCGAATTAGCGGAACGTTGTGGAATAGCACAAACTGTTGGGGGTGATGCAAATGAAGTGCAAGCTCAACTTCAAGACTTTACTAATGGAGAACTCGGTCATATCACTGTAGATGCTGTTGGACATAGTAGTGTTGTTATGCAGGCACTCCGTGCGACCGCTAATCATGGACAACTTGTTATCCTCGGTTCTCCGCGTGTTTCTGTTCACGGTGATTTAACAGAACTTCTTTCCGATACACATTTACGATGGATAACAATTCGCGGTGCATTAGAATGGTGTGTGCCGATGTATCCGGATACAGGTAACCGCGTATCACAGTTCAGCAAGCAACAGACCATTTTTGATTGGATAGCCCGTGGTGAATTGGATGTTGAATCGTTAGTTTCACATCGTCTGAAACCTGAATTGATAAAGCAAGCCTATGATGGACTTCTGAATGAACCTGATGTTTATACAGGCGTTGTTTTGGATTGGACTGGTTAGCAGATTAGCAATCTGGAGAGTTTCTGGTGTTGATGTTTCTTATGAATGCCTATTGGAATTTCCCGGGATAAGATAAGAGGGTTTTGGTGGGTTGTATGTTTTGTCTGAATCGCTGAAGGCACAGAGGACGCAGAAGACGCGAAGGTAGAGGGATTTTCTGTGTTTTCTGTGGGTTCTGTGCATTCTGGGATTCAGACAAGTCCGTTGGACACCTGTCGCCCCGCTGGGCTTGGGAGGGTGTTGACTAACGTTTGCTATACACCTTTCGCCTCTCCGAGGCTATCGTAAATGCCTCCCAGCCCCAGAGGTGTGGAAAGTGTATAGAACACGCATCTCATAAAGAAGCAAAGCACCAGCGGTGCGAAAGGTGTATAGCAACATTCGGGTATCCAATACCTTTCAACCAAAGACATGATCTTATTTGACATCTGAATGCTGTTAGGAAATCGCTTACCGGACCTAATGAAAATTGAAATTACCGATTTAATAACTTAATCTTCATTAGGCGTTCCCCCAAATCAACGCCAAATGCGCCAAATCAACGGTATGAATGCCATTAAGGCATTTCCCGTGTGGATTCTACAGAATGTAAGATGTCGGAGGTCGCTGTGCTCGCTCCGACCTACAATAAATAAGCGATGTGCTCTCATCAATTTCAACCTTTGTGCGAAGAGTATTTATACCCCATTCTCTTGAATAAACAATGTGCCAAATACAGTGAATTGAAATTTTCTTGAAATTCGCGTTAATTTATGATATAATTATGTCACAATATAAGTGAAATTATCTCATATAAGCAACTTTAGGCACGGCAAATTTATATCCGTCGTGCTTTGTTACTATTATGAGGATTTATTAATTTTTTACACTTAAATGCTAAAAGAAAAAGGAGGTGAGATAGTTTGGCAATTGATGCAGAAAAGAAGCAGGAATTGATCCAAAAGCACCAAATACATGATCGAGACACCGGTTCGCCAGAGGCACAAGTCGCGGTATTAAATGCGCGGATACAGGAATTGACGGAACATTTTCAAACGCATAAAAAAGATCATCACTCGCGCTATGGACTTTTTCGGTTGGTAGGAAAACAACGCCGTTTGTTAAAGTATCTTTATAAAAAAGATTTACCTCGGTATTATCGTTTAATTAATGAACTTGGTATTCGCGACACGATCGGTGTACAAAGAAGTTAAATATACCACCGTAAGCATTTTGTGTATGAGGAGGAAATTGAGTGAAAGTAGAAATGCAACTCGGAAGCGAAAATTTATCAATAGAATTGGGGAAAGTTGCTAAACAGGCAGATGGTGCCGTTTGGGTGCAATATGGTGGAACAGTTGTCTTAGTGACTGTGGTAGCAGATTATAGAGAGAATGATTTAGATTTTTTCCCTTTGACTGTAGATTACAGAGAAAGATCGTATGCTGGTGGTCGTATCCCAACTGTGTATGGTAGGCGTGAACCCCGTCCTGGTTCGTCAGAGCAGCTCGTAGCTCGTTTGATTGACCACTGTATACGTCCATTATTCCCGAAAGAATTTAAGGCTGAAGTACAGGTTTTATGTACTGTCTTGTCATCAGATGGTATTCATCCTGCAGATGTTCCTGCGTTAATCGGTACATCTGCTGCGCTGTCAGTATCTGATATACCGTTTAATGGACCTGTTGCGGCAGTTACCATGGGAAAGATAGATGGAAAATTGATTGTCAATCCCACTTACGAGGAATTACATGCTTCGGAGATAGAACTATTTGTAAGCGGTACATCAACAGCCGTGATGTCAGTTGAAGGAGGAGGACATGAAACTCCAGAAGACGAAGTTATTGACACAATTATAGCGGCACACGAAGAAATAAAAGAAATAATAAAACTCCAAGAGGGAATTGTCGCTGTCTGTAGTCAGACAAAACGTGAGTATGAATCAAAAGCTGTGGAGGATACATTAAACACCCGTATTAGAGACCTTGCCACTGCTCGTATACGTGAATCAATAGGTATGGCAGACAAACAGCTCCGTGAAGATTACCTTGAACAGATTCAAACAGATATTCTCTCTGAAATCCAAGAGGATACCCCCGAAGAAATAGACCTAAGTGCGGAAAAAGAGGCGCGTTCAATCTTGAGCGATATAGAAAAAGAGGAGATGCGTCAGGCAATCCTTGTTGAAGGCAAACGCGTTGATGGACGCGGAGTTACTGATATTCGTTCTATTTCTGGAGAAGTAGCGTTGTTACCTCGGACCCACGGTTCTGCCCTTTTCACACGTGGACAGACTCAGGCACTCTGTGTTACAACTCTTGGTACTTCAGGTGATGAGGATGTGCAGCGTGGTTTGGATGGAGAAATCCGTCGTGGTTTCTTTTTACACTACAACTTCCCTCCGTATAGCACAGGTGAAGTCAAACGTATGATGGGACCTGGTCGTAGAGAAATTGGACACGGTGCGCTTGCTCAAAAAGCACTTGAGCCGGTTATTCCGACTAAAGATGAATTTAATTATACTGTTCGTATTGTATCCGAGATATTGGAGTCGAATGCGTCGTCATCAATGGCAACCGTTTGTGGTGCGACCTTAGCACTTTTGGATGCAGGTGTTCCGTTAAAACGTCCTGTTGCTGGTATCGGAGTTGGTCTGATTAAAGAGGGTGAACGTGAGGTTATTTTGACAGACATGCTCGGAACTGAGGATTTTCTGGGGGATATGGATTTTAAGGTTGCTGGTACCACAGAAGGAATTACTGCGGTACAGATGGATATTAAAATCGACGGTGTCACCCCTGAACTGATGCGTCGTGCTATTCATCAGGCGCGAGAAGCTCGTATTGCTGTGATAGAGCAAATGAACGCAGTTATGAGTACCCCGCGTGCGGAGTTGTCACCTTACGCACCTCGTATTTTCTCTCTGAAAATAGCACCACAGAAGATTAAAGATCTGATTGGTCCTCGTGGTAAAACCGTGCAAGGTATCCAAGAAGAAACAAACACTACGATAAACATTGATGATGATGGCACAGTTGAAATTGCGTCAACCAGTGCGGATGATGTGAAACGTGCTGAGGAGAAAATCCGCGAAGTCACTGCCATGCCTGAAATCGGCAAAGAGTATACTGGGAAAGTTGTCAGGACAGCATCGTTCGGTGCGTTTGTAGAAATTCTCCCCGGTAAAGATGGACTTGTCCATATCTCGCAGATGGGAGACGGTTATGTCCGTAGAGCCGAGGATGTGATGCAAGTGGGTGATGAGGTAACTGTTCGTATTCTAACGATTGATGAACAAGGTAGAGTTGACTTATCGTTGATTGCTGCGAAAGGCGTTCCACTGGCAGAACTTGATACCTCTTCTGACCCGGATGAGGGTGGAGGATCACCTGAACCACGCGACCAAAATCGGTCAAATTACCGTGAGAATCGTCCTTACCGTGATTCACGTGATAATCGTGACAGTAGGGATAGACGTAACAACCGATATGACAATCGTGATAACTCACGTGATTCCAGAAATCGTCGGTCACCTCGTATTCCAAAAGGTAGGTTTTAAGAAAACACTCATAACCAAGAACCCTTAATAATCTCCTATTAAATCTACGCGGAATGTGCTTATTGCATTCCGCGTATCACTGAAAAATATCTCGTTCCTTTCAATTACAATATGTAAAATATTCTCCATTTTACACAATAGGTGAGCCTATGAGAACTCGTAACCCCCGTGTAAAGCGACAGATCCAGCAAGCGAAAGGGGATTTGCTCGCCCAGAAATGGATGACCAATCTATTGGCGTTCATATTAATTGTACTAATCGTTGCATTTGTTGTACTCTCAATTCCTTCCGTAAAAAACGAGATTGTAGATTTTGTTCGTGTCTTACGTTTTGGTAAAGAAAAAGAACCTGAACGTCCACAAATTAATCATTACAATCCTTTCAATTTGTTTCAATTTACATTAAAAGGAAATTTGTATGCGTACCAAATGGAAACACAATAATAGACATTCTTTTCATCCTCGTCCAATCCTTCGACTACTATACTGGAATAAGGGTAAATGTAGCCTTTCTTATCACAACTTTGCTATTCTGTCATTGTTGTGTTTTAGTTTTGTAGTATTTTTCAGTGTTTTCGTCGGATGTGGTTATGTTTCTACCTCATCGTATCTTGAACATATCAAGACTATTAACATTCCACCTATTGAAATTCAGGATGCAGATTTTGCTTACGATGACGTTTCACAACGCCCTTTTGACGAGGTTATCCATGAGAAATTAACCCGACATTTCAATCGTAAATGGAACGACGGTAATGATTGTGAATTGACAATAAAGATTAATGATTACCATATAAAAGAACACGGGTTTGGTCCAAGTGGTAATGTTGAAATGTTACGGATGAGTCTACAAGTTGAATATCAATTTCTTGATAAGGTGAGGAACAATCTCATAGAAAGAAGAGATAACCATGTGCAGATTCATGACTTCTATGTAGTAGATAACCGAGGAGAACCTCCTGAAACAGTCGATCAAGCAAAAAATTTGATAATAGATGAACTCATTGAGGATCTTTACAATCAACTTGCAGAACAGTGGTAAAGATGAAACACACCGGCGTAATCTGTATTTGTTCTATATTGATTATGTTTCTTCTGTCTTGTCAGGAAGAACGTGGCAATTTTACATTGGTAAATCAAGAAAATGTGTATATTTTCGGTGTTTGGAAAGCACCGACAACGAAAAGTGCAAATGAAGCATTATCTGCTATTTCTGCTAATGTTCAGGACAAGGTTACAGCACAGATTAAGGAAAATGGAAAAGAGGAAGTGGTATATAAAATGCTTCCTACCTTGACAACTGCAGCACCAGAAACACTTTTACCGCAAGATGGGGAAATAACAGATTGGGTGCGTGCTCAGAAACCTACAACTTACACCCCCGAAACGCTTTACAAAGATCGAATTTTGCTCTCAGAAGATGACCGTGATATTTACTACAATTACGGATTTAAAAGAAAAACAGAAGTGGAATATCAGAGTTCAAAATTTGAATCGATCCCGTATATCTTACTTGAGATATTTGATATGGGAACACCTGAAAACGCATTCGGCATTTTTAGCGTCTACAGTTATCCACAACCGAAATTTGAATGGGTCGGCTGTAAAGCAATCATATCAGGGAAATACCTCTGGTTCTGGAAAGGGAAGTACTTCATACAGATAGAGGGATATGCGATCGCGACTGGTATTCGTAAGGCAATGGTGGCACTTGCAGAAGCGACTGCTAAGCGGATACTGGATCCTCCGCAAAAAATACCGTTTCTTGAAATTCTACCTAATCAGTACATCCGTGGAAGTGAAAAGTATTTTAAGACAAATTGGGCATTACGACAGGTAAATAAATCTTTACCTAATCCCTTTCCACAATTGACAGATGACACTGTAGGAATTTCCGCCCAATACAACATTCGCTCTAACAATCCCACACACCCTTATAACATCTTTGTTATCCGTTTCCCTGATGTTTCTACAGCCCAATCAGCATATTCAATGTATCGTGATACATTGAAGGGAGAAAATTTGCATTTTGTAACTGATACTGAAAATGGGGCAATTCAAATTAACGAGCAATATTCTGAACCGTAGGATTGAGATTTACATTTCTGCCCTTACATTACTGACTGGTGTCCGCACATAAATGAATGAGAAGTAGCAGTATTTAGGGTGTTAATCATAGGAGGTATCTTATGCGTGGAGATTTTGAAGCATATCTCAATGATGAATTTCGAGACGAATCTGGTAAGTTGGATCTGAACGCACTGCTTGTATTAGAAGATGAGGCATCTATGGATGTTGCGGTCATCATGCCGACTCCTCAACCGAATCCTCGTAACGCCGAACTTGCTGATGTTATTGAGGGTAACCAGCGTGCGCTTGGATGTGCTCTTGTGCATCCGACTGAACCTGACCCGATACCGCAAGTCAAATTTACGGCGGAGGAATGGGGAATGCGCGGAATTAAACTGATGCCAGCGATTCACAATTACAATGTTGATGATCCAATCGTCCGTCCTGTCGTTGAGGCTGCGCGTGACTTGGGATTGATTATCTCAATTCATTCTGGACCGAATAACTGCCACCCGAATCGCATTGGGATCGTAGCAAGTTGGGTGCCAGAAACACCTATTATTATGGACCACATGGGGTTTCCAGATGATTTAGATGATGCAATCTCTGTAGCAAAAGCGAACAGGAACGTCTTTCTTGGAACAACTATTTTACGTTTTCATCGTCGTTGGGGAGATGATCCTGACACGGTTGTACCTACGGAGGTAAAGACAGCAGTTGATACCCTCGGACCGGAACAGATAGTCTTTGGTTCTAATCTACCGGAATATAGACCGATACAGGTTATCAATGCTTTAAGACGTTTGGAACTCGGTGATGATGCGGAAGCGTTGATTTTTGGTGATAATCTTGCACGCATCTATGGATTAGAATGATGAAAAGAACACAACTATACGAAATTCATAAATCACTCAATGCTAAATTCACTGAATTCGGTGGGTGGGAGATGCCACTGCAATATAGCAGTATTGTTAAAGAACATCTTGCAGTTCGTGCAACTGCTGGCTTGTTTGACTTATCGCACATGGGAGAAATAGACGTTTGTGGACAAGGTGCGAATGAATTGGTGCAAAAACTCTGCACAAATGATGTCAGTCGTTTAACTGATGGACAGGTTCTGTATACGCTTTTATGTAATGAAACCGGTGGAATAGTTGATGACATTCTGGTCTATCGGCATGCTGATAGTGATTATACGTTGGTTGTCAATGCTGCCAACATTGAAAAAGATCTGGCGTGGATAAAGAAACAAAATGACACAGGCACAGAAATAACTGACGACAGTAATAATACAACGTTGATCGCACTTCAAGGTCCACAATCAATAGATATACTGAATCCATTTGTTCCAGAATTTGATGTTTCTGAAATATCGTTTTTTCGGTTTGTTGTCGGCAAGGTAGCAGGAATACCTACTGCGATTTCACGAACCGGATATACCGGTGAAATCGGATTTGAGTTATATGTTCATGCAAACAACTCGGAAGAATTGTGGAATTCTCTGTTTCCTGCTGTGATGGAGGCAGAAGGATTACCGGTAGGACTTGGTGCGCGCGACACCTTGAGACTGGAGGCTGGATTACGGTTATATGGAATGGATATGGATGAGAATGCTACACCTTTTGAAGCCGGTCTTAGTCGGTTTGTCAAGTTGGATAAGGGTGATTTTATCGGTAAAGATGTTCTCTTTGCACAAAAAGAAAAAGGTGATTTGAAACGAAAGTTAGTAGGTTTTCAGATGCTTGACCGTGCTGTAGCACGGTGTGGATATGAAGTCTATCAAAAAGGTAACCGTATCGGTAAAGTGACGAGTGGTGCACCATCTCCGAGTCTGAAATGTAATATCGGTTTTGCGTCCATATCTAAAAATACGAAGAAAACAATCGAAATTGACATTCGAGGAAAACTGCACCCTGCGAAAATCGTGAAGGTTCCTTTTATTTAGAGATAGAAGAAATCTTCGAACTATAATATATTGTAATTTATTCACGTTGAGATTTATATATGATTCCAGAAAATTTAAGATACATGGAAAGCCATGAATGGGTTAGGCAAGAAGATGATATTGCCACCATTGGCATCACAGATTATGCCCAATCCGAGATTCAAGATATTGTCTTCGTTGAGTTGCCAGATGTAGGTACGGAATTAACACATAAAACAGAATTAGGTGTAATAGAATCTGTCAAAGCAGCATTCGACCTATATTCACCTGTTAGTGGTGAAGTAATTGAGGTAAACGAGACTCTTCTTGATGCACCTGAGCAGGTGAATGAATCACCTTATGAAGATGGGTGGTTTCTCAAAATCAGGATGACGGATCCGAGTGAACTTGACTCGTTGTTTGATGCGGATAGTTATCAAGCATATATTGAGGCGGAGCATGTCTGATAAAGATAACCAAATTTACTCCTTTGCTGATCGGCATATTGGTCCTCGTCCTGAAGACATTAAGCAAATGTTGGAAACACTCGGTTATACTTCAATGGCAGATTTCATTGAAGATGTTGTGCCAGCAGATATTCGTCTATCATCGCCTCTCAGTTTAGATTTTGGCGGGGAAAACACATCCTCACAAGGTCTCTCAGAATACGAGGCACTTGATGCCATAAAGAAACTTGCTTCTCAAAACAAAGTCTACCGTTCTTATATCGGCATGGGATATTATAACTGTTTCGTTCCACCCGTCATTCAAAGAAACATCCTTGAAAACCCTGGTTGGTATACCCAATACACTCCCTATCAAGCTGAGATTTCACAAGGTCGGTTAGAGGCATTGCTTAATTTCCAAACAATGATTATTGATTTAACAGGATTACCTGTTGCAAATGCCTCCCTTCTTGATGAGGCAACGGCAGCAGCTGAAGCAATGGGAATGTGTTATGCAAATGTGCCTGAGGAGATCAGCCGTATCTTTTTTGTCTCAGAAACCTGCCATCCACAAACAATCGCAGTTCTCCAAACCCGTGCAGAACCTCTCGGCATTGAGTTGCGAATCGGTGACCATCGCGATGTTATTTTTGACGTGCCGATATTAGGTGCAATCGTCCAATATCCTGCCACAGATGGTAAGATTTACGATTACCATCATTTTGCTGAACAGGTGCATGGGGCAGGTGGATTATTCGTCACCGCAACAGACCTACTGGCACTAACGTTATTGAAACCGCCTGGAGAATTTGGTGCGGATATAGCCATCGGTAACTCTCAGAGGTTTGGTGTGCCACTCGGTTATGGTGGACCTCACGCCGCTTTTCTCTCCACGATTGATGAACTCAAACGTAGTATTCCTGGACGGATTGCCGGTGTCTCTCACGACGCTTACGGTGAACCTGCAATACGATTAGCACTCCAAACACGTGAACAACACATTCGTCGTGAAAAAGCTACGAGCAATATCTGTACTGCACAAGTGCTTCTTGCCATAATGGCAGGGATGTATGCAGTATATCATGGTCCTAAAGGACTGAAACGGATTGCAGAGCATGTCCATACACAGACCTGCGTACTACGCGAAGAACTTGAAAGTCTTGGTTATGATACAGGGGACGCACCCTGTTTTGATACCTTGTCGGTTGTTATTCCGTCAGACGAAGTGGAACATTTGATTACCTCTGCAGAGAAAAAACAGATTAATCTCCGCGTTATTGATACAACACATATCGGTATATCACTTGATGAAACTACTACCTCTTCCGATGTTGAAGACATAATACAACTATTTAATGAAAATACGAAAGGTAATCCTAATACTAAAACAGCAAAAATACCTGTAGAATTACAGCGAAAATCTGTATTCCTTACACACCCCGTCTTTAATAGTTATCACTCTGAAACAGAGATGCTTCGGTATATCAATAGGCTCCAAAGCAAAGATTTGTCTCTTGTAAATGCGATGATACCACTTGGTTCTTGTACGATGAAACTCAATGCTACAACGGAAATGGTACCAGTTACATGGCAAGAATTCGGTGGATTACACCCATTTGTTCCAAGTGGACAAGCGCGAGGGTACCGTATCTTATTTGAACAGTTGGAGTCGTGGTTAGCCGAGATTACCGGTTATAGTGCTATTTCGCTTCAACCGAATGCTGGCTCACAGGGAGAATATGCGGGGTTGTTAGTCATTAGAAAATATCACCACACTCGTAACGAAGCACATCGTAATGTTTGTTTAATTCCGACATCAGCCCATGGTACGAATCCCGCCAGTGCTGTCATGGCAGGTATGAAAGTCGTCGCTGTTGAATGTGACTCTGAAGGTAATATTGATCTCACTGATCTCAAAGAAAAAGCAGATGCACATCAAGAAACACTTGCTGCGGCAATGGTGACCTATCCTTCGACACACGGTGTGTTTGAAGAGCAGATTCGTGAAATATGTAATATAGTTCATGAACATGGTGGACAAGTGTATATGGATGGAGCTAATTTGAATGCGCTTGTTGGTTTAAGTCATCCAGCAGACCTTGGAGCGGATGTATGTCATCTCAATTTACATAAAACATTCTGTATACCACACGGTGGTGGTGGTCCCGGGATGGGACCAATAGGTGTCAGACAACATCTGATCGATTTTCTACCCAACCATCCGATTGTCAAAGTCGGAGGAGATGATGGGATCGGTCCTGTTTCGGCTGCACCGTGGGGAAGTCCAGGTATTTTACCTATCTCTTGGGCTTACATTGCAATGATGGGATCAGAAGGATTAAAAACAGCAACAGAAGTTGCCATCCTCAACGCGAATTATATTGCGAAACAATTGGAACCTTATTATCCTGTACTTTATACAGGAAAAAAGGGTTTGGTGGCACATGAATGTATTATTGATCTACGCAACTTCAAGAAAACTACTGGTGTGGATGTGACAGATGTCGCTAAACGTTTGATGGATTACGGTTTTCACGCGCCTACAGTTTCTTGGCCAGTTCTTGGAACAATGATGATTGAACCGACCGAGAGCGAATCCAGACCAGAATTAGATCGTTTCTGTGCCGCACTTATCTCTATACGGGAAGAGATCGCTGAGATTGAAAATGGCACTGCAGACAGGGATGACAACCTTCTGAAAAATGCGCCGCATACTGTTGAAGTCGTAACACAAACTGATTGGAACCATGTTTATTCACGTGAAAAAGCCGTATTCCCAAAGCCGTGGGTCCGTGAAACAAAATTTTGGCCTCCAGTGGCACGAATCAATGAAGTACATGGGGACAGAAACTTACTGTGTAGTTGTCCATCGTTGACAGAATATAAATAACCGTTTAATAAAAACTGACAACCAAGAAAAACAGATAAAAAAATGAAAGCAATTATCATAGGTGCAGGTGAAGTTGGATTTCATACTGCTAAATTGTTAACAGTAGACAATAACGACGTAGTCTTAATTGACGAATCCGAAGAAGCTTGCCAACGTGTAAACGAACAGTTGGATTTACAAACTTTGTGTGGTCCAGGGGCATCACCTGTTTTGTTACAAGATGCAGGAATTAGTGAAGCAGGGTTAATAATCGCTGTCACCAATAGCGATGAGATTAATATGCTTGCATGTCAAATTGCAGAACGTAATGATGTTGAAACCAAAATCGCTCGTGTTTCTAACCCAGACTACTTTTCTGAGGAAAGCGGTCTCACGCCACAAGACTTTGGCATTGATCTCCTTGTGAACCCAGAACATTTGTGTGTTGAGGAATTCATACGTCTTTTAAAAACACCTGAAGCTCGAGAAGTCGTTGATTTTGAAGAGGGTAGAATACAACTTGCTGCCTTTCGAATAAAACAGGGCAATCCCTTTATCGGAAAATCTCTTTCTGATTTGGATAAGAAAGGTGTTCTCTCTAATATCCGATTTGCAGCGATCAATAGGCGTGGGGAGAAAAACGTTATCATTCCACGAGGAAATGATGTCCTCAAACAGGGAGATGACGTATTTGTAATTGGTAGCGCGTTAGCTATAGAACAATTGTTTCGTCTGTTTGGTATCATTTTCAATACGCACCTTGATCGTGTAATAATCGTAGGTGCGAGTGCGATCGGTATTGAATTAGCACGTACCCTTGAAGGTAATGGCACGGATGTGAAACTAATTGAGTCGGATGAAAAATTGGCAGAACTTGCCTCGGCATCTCTAAAACGGACAACTGTTCTTGAAGGAAATTTTCTCCAATTTCAATTGTTAGAAGAGGCAGGAATAGAAAATGTGAACGGATTTGTATCAGTAACAGGTGATGATGAAAACGATATTATGGCATGTATGACCGCTAAGGAGCACGGGGCACAACGTGCTCTTGCTTTAATTCAGCAACCGCGTTATCTTCCATTGTTAGCGCGTATTCCTCGCTTAGACGGTGCGGTTAGTAGACACTTGACTGTTGTAAGTAATTTGCTTCGTTTAATACGTCGTGGGAATATTGTCTCTGTTGCATCACTGCATGAAATTGACGCTGAAGTCATTGAAATCGTCACAGGTGTGAACGCGAAAATTGCACATAAAGAACTCGGATCATTGAAAACAAAATTCCCTGACAACGCTTTTATTGGTGCAATCCTCAGGCGCGATAACCTTATTATTCCACACGGGGAAACCGTCATTCAACCTGCTGACCGCGTTATAGTCTTCAGCATGCCTGAAGCGATACCAGTCGTAGAAGATATGTTTGCAGCACGGAGAGCGTAGCAGCAATCAGTTATCAGTAAAGGTGTTAAGACCTGCCAACACCTTCCAATTGCCTCTCGGTTTCCTAAAACCCAAAACGTATACCATCTATTATGAGTAGAAAACTCATTTTCCACATCCTCGGTAACTTATTAATCTGTCTCGCAGGTTCAATGCTTTTACCGTTGGGTATTGCCACCTACTTTTATTTCAAGCCAGATGCATCGGAATCCGATCTCTCCGCATTTGTTTACGCAACCATCATTACCCTATGTATCGGTTTAATTCTCCGCTTCACCATGAAACCTACAGTACAGGATCTCGGACTACGTGAAGGCTTCGCCATTGTCACATTAGGTTGGGTGGTTGTTGCGCTTTTCGGTTCATTTCCGTATCTTTTCTCGGATGTTTTTGCTGCAGATGGTCGAGCCCCTTTGGAAGAATTTTCGTTCTGCTATTTCGAATCTATGTCAGGTTTCTCAACGACTGGTGCGACTGTGCTTACAGAGATAGAACATCTATCGCATGCAATGCTGTTTTGGCGCAGTTTCAGTCACTGGCTTGGAGGCATGGGAATTGTTGTGCTTGCTGTTGCAATCCTTCCCATGTTGGGAGTTGGTGGCATGCAGCTGTTTCGTGCGGAAGCACCTGGACCACAAACAGAACGTCTCACACCTCGCATCGCACAAACTGCAAAATTACTATGGGGAGTATATATCCTACTATCAGTTCTTGAAACGTTGCTACTCTGGCTTGGTGACATGTCCCTTTTTGATGCGCTGTGTATCACATTCGGGACGATGGCAACCGGTGGATTTTCAACGAAAAATGGTAGTATCGCGCATTACGATAGTGTCTATATTGAAGTAGTGATTATTGTTTTTATGTTCCTTGCTGGTACCAATTTTGCCTTGCATTATCGTGCCCTCCGCGGTGATGTCCTAAGTTACTTTAAAGACACAGAATTTCGATTTTATTGTATCGTGCTTCTTTCAAGCATTGTTCTCATCTCTTGGAACACTGCTACATTCAACGTTGACGGACAAGTTCCCTATGATTCTGTGGGAAATTCCATTCGATATGCATCATTTCAAGTAATGTCTATAACCTCAACAACAGGTTATGGTACAGCAGATTTTGAGATGTGGCCCGCGTTATCACAGTTTATATTGGTGACGCTGATGTTTTATGGTGGGTGTGCTGGTTCAACAGGTGGAGGGATGAAGCAGCTTCGCTTCCTACTCCTTATTAAACAAAGTGGTGCTGAAATAAAACGGCTTATCTTTCCACACGCTTTGCTCCCTGTTCGCGTTAATGACAGAGTGGTTCCTTCCGAAGTGCTCACACACGTCCTCGGTTTTTTCTTCTTTTTTATTGGTATTTTTGCTATTGTTACCTGCATCATGGCTACTTTGGGATTAGATTTAATCAGTGCTGCGGGATGCACAATCGCCACGATGGGTAATATCGGTCCTGGACTTGGAAGTGTAGGTCCCGTGGATAATTATGCACATATCGCCACAGCAGGTAAATTTATCCTGACTTTCTGCATGTTACTTGGACGGTTGGAAATATATACTGTCCTTATTCTATTTTCACCGAATTTTTGGAAAAAATAATATGAATACAGACAAACTCCGTAGGGAATATCAATCACACGTCGAATTAATTGAAGAGAGTGTTGCCAAAGATCCGTTTGAACAATTTGAAAAATGGTTTAACGATGCTACAGAAGCGGAAATTGACCTACCGGATGCAATGACGCTTGCCACCGCGACTCCTAACGGCATTCCTTCTGCTCGTATGGTCGTCCTCAGGGGTTTTGATAGGAATGGATTCTGTTTCTATACAGATTATGACAGTCAAAAAGGGAAAGAATTGGCTGAGAATCCGCAAGCTTCACTTGTTTTCTACTGGCGAGAACTGGATCGACAGGTGAGATGTAACGGTACAGTTGAAAAGATGACTCCCGCTGAATCGGACGCATATTTTGCCAGTCGTCCAAATGATAGTAAACTTGCAGTGTGGACAGAACGTCAAAGCATCGTTATTTCAGGACGAGAGCATTTGGAGGATAACTTTGAGAAAGCGAAATTGGCTTATGGAGATAAAGATATTCCTCGTCCTCCACATTGGGGTGGATATAGACTTAGACCGAACATGTTTGAGTTTTGGCAGGGATGTCCAAGCCGTCTACATGATAGAATTCGTTATACTTTAAATGACAATAGTGAATGGGAAATGTCACGATTTTCCCCATAACAAGTAAATGATTAAAAGTCCATATCTTCAACAATATTATCAATGATTTCTGAAAAAAGTGTAATTTTTAATTAAAAAAACTTGACACTTTTCTCTGAATATGTAAAATTATATGCACGTTTAACATAATCTTCTTGTATTTTGAACGCATAATATATAAATCAGTGTAATTATATTGGCAACGTCAGAGAACCTTTTGGTATCATTTCTGTCTGTTGTCGGAGGCTTAATAGATTAGATCAAATGTTATTAGATTATCTTCCGATAGTGTTTTTAGGGGTATTTGCAGTGCTATTTGCGGCTGTGAATCTCTCCCTTACCCACCTTCTTGGACCTAAAAAACCCACACGTGTTAAACTTTCTGTCTACGAATCTGGTGTGCAACCAGTTGGTGATGCCCGACAAAGGTTCACCATCCGGTTTGACCTTATTGCTATGCTTTTTATCATCTTTGATATTGAGGTAGTGTTTCTCTACCCATGGGCAGTGGTCTTTAAGAAGTTCTCTGAAACAAATGGAACGTTTATTTTAGTTGAGATGCTGGTGTTTATCGGTATTCTCCTTCTGGGCTACATCTATGCTTGGAAAAAAGGAGGCTTAACATGGGATTAGACTTTGGGTCAAGCACCGAACAAACTGATGGTAATATCATCACAACGACTATTGACAAAGTAGTTAATTGGGGACGAAAGAATTCATTGTGGCCCATGCCGTTTGGGACCGCGTGCTGTGCTATAGAGATGATGGCAACCTTGGCATCCAAATTTGACTTGTCTCGATTTGGGTCCGAAGCAATTCGGTTCTCTCCACGCCAATCAGATCTGCTGATTGTTTCAGGACGGATTTCAATCAAAATGATGCCAGTATTGAAACGAATTTATGATCAGATGCCAGAACCGAAATGGGTCATTTCGATGGGGGCATGTGCATCATGTGGTGGTGTTTTTGATACCTATACCTTAATTCAAGGTGTGGACCAATTTCTACCGGTTGATGTGTATATTCCAGGATGTCCACCTCGACCAGAAGATTTGATTGATGCGGTTATGCAGGTGCAAAGGCAAATCACAAAAGGGGAACTACCTAAAGGTTCTGAGGTTGCACACAATGAATGATGAAATAGAAGTTACGGAAGAAGCACAACCACTTGTCCTTCAGAAACTACAAGACAAATTTGCTGATGCACTCTTAGCGAGTTCTGTAATCCGTAATGGTGTTTCCGTTGTTGTCAACAAAGATAACAGTTACGCGCTTCTGGAATATCTAAAAACAGACCTTGCGTATTCGTATCTTGTGGACGTTACAGCAGTTGACAATTCTAAGTTAGAATCGGAATTGATGCAATATGACTATGCCAGATTCATGGTCGTTTATCAACTATACACTTTTGAAGGTGAAACTTCGCGAATCAGAGTCAAAGTACCGGTGCATGAAAAAGATTTGAAGGTTCCCACAGTGACACTATTGTGGAAGGGTGCTAACTGGTTGGAACGTGAAACCTACGACATGTTTGGGATTGAATTTGAAGGACATCCCGATTTGTGTCGCATTCTAATGCCAGACGATTTTGAGGGACACCCGCTACGTAAGGATTATCCGTTGCGTGGACGTGGTGAGCGCGAAAGTTTCAACTTTGAAAAGCAGAATGCCTAACACAACTGTAAAGCGCGAACTACAGAGTTTTATCAGATAAATGAAACACAGAATCTTGGGAACCATTAAAATGTCGTGTTTGGTTATTGGTACAGTCTATGTCTTTTGGTGGTTCGTTTTCCTCTGCGCTGATCTTGTACGGTGGATGTATCAATATTTTAATTCCCATCCACAATAAATATAAATGCAACGAATGGTATTGAGGATATTTAGGTTAGGATTATGGGTGTAATTATTTTGACTTTTTTCGCTTGTGTTTGGATAGGTGGGGTATGTTGGGTTTTAGGGTTTTTTCAGAATAAATTTCAACAGTTCTACAATAAATATCAACGATTCAAAACCGAAAAAGAGTAAGTCAATTCAAAAAGGAGTTTTCTATGCAAGGTGGGATGGAACGCACAACAGGCGAGAAGATGGTTCTCAACTTCGGTCCGCAACACCCTGCCACGCACGGTACCCTTCGTATCGTTTTAGAACTTGACGGAGAATCCGTTGTAAAGGCAACACCTCACGCTGGATATTTGCACACAGGATTTGAAAAACTGGGTGAACATTTAGATTATAACCAGTTTATCGTTGTGACAGATCGGATGAATTACCTGTCTCCGTTGTCTAACAATTTCGGATATGTGCTTGCAGTGGAACAATTACTCGGTATTGAAGTGCCAGAACGTTGCCAGTATATCCGTGTTTTGATGGCAGAATTTTCTCGGTTGGCTGACCATCTGCTGTGGCTTGGAACGGCAGCACTTGATTTAGGAGCATTTTCGGTATTCCTCTATAGTTTTAGAGAACGTGAGAAACTTTACAGCATTTTTGAAAAGACAACGGGTGCGCGATTGACGACGAGTTATACCCGCGTAGGTGGTGTTTTCCGTGACCTATATGATGGGTTTGAAACTGATGCTCGTGATTTTATCACCAATTTCCCGAAGGCGTTGAAAGAAACACATACCTTGCTAACCCGAAATAGAATTTGGATGGATAGAACAAAAGGGGTTGGTGCAATTTCCTCGGACGATGCAATTAATTACGGGTTAACTGGTCCCTGTCTGCGCGCAACTGGTGTTGCACACGATCTTCGTAAGGCTGAGCCGTATTCGTCTTACGAGAAATTCGACTTTGAAGTGCCTATAGGTACAAACGGTGATGCGTATGATCGGTATCTGGTACGCATGGAGGAGATGATACAAAGTTGTAGTATAATCCGGCAAGCACTGGATAACTTACCCGATGGTCCGTTTAGTCTTGAAGACAACAAAGTCATGATGCCCGATAAGTCGGATGCCTACGGTCATATTGAAGGATTAATCCACCACTTTAAAATTGTGATGGATGGACACGGGGTGCAGCCACCAAAAGGGGAAGATTATTGTGCAACCGAGTCACCAAATGGAGAATTAGGATTCTATATTGTAAGTGATGGTAGCGGTACTGGATACCGTATCCGGATTCGTCCACCAAGTTTCTTTCATTTCCAAGCACTGCCGCATATGTTAGAAGGCGGTATGGTTTCGGATACTGTGGCTGTTTTAGGCAGTTTGAATGTGATTGCTGGAGAGTTGGATAGGTAACCTGAAGAATATCTATCTTCAAAATCCGAAGGCGACAGATAACTATGTACCTTGGAAGCGTTATCCTTTTTGTCAAAGACATGAAATCTGTCATTGCATTTTATAGAGATGTTGTTGAATTAACACCTGACGAAGACCAGCCATTTTCTGAACATCGGTTTTTTCGTTTTGATACTGGGGAATGTAAGCTTTGTCTACATAGTGCCAGCAAACCGAACGAAGGAAGACAAAAACTTGTTTTTCATGTTGAAAGTGTGAATGCTGTCCATCAGGAGTTGAAATCAAAGGGATTACGGTTGAGACCGTTAGAAAATGAAGACGGGTTAGCGTGTTTTGACATAAGAGACCCGGAGAAAAACCGAATTCAGTTTTGGGGAAAATATTGATTATTTCGACTTTCAGTAACAGAAACATTAATACAGAACATTTTGATTAACGTCCCGACTTTTTACCGTGTTGATAGTCATTAAAGGAAAAGATAGATGTCAGATGAAATTATACAAATCGAAACACCATTTCAGTTCAACGAAGAAAACAAACGGGAATTTGACGAACTGATTGGTCGGTATCCTGTTAAAGAAGCAGCGATGCTGCCAACGCTCCACCTTGCACAAAGACAGGCAGGTTTTATTAGTCCTGCTGTCATGAAGTATGTCGCGGAACTGTTAGAACTTTCCGTGATGAAGGTAAAAGACGTGGTAACTTTCTATCCGATGTTCTTTGAAGAACCTGTTGGGAAATATGTGATCCGTATTTGTCACACGTTACCTTGTGCACTACGTGATTGTAAGGTGGTTTTGGAACACCTCAAGGAAAAACTCGGTACCGACGTGGCATCGGAAACGAATCTTGCAAAAGGAACAACTGATGATGGTAAGTTCACCTTGATGAAAGTAGAGTGTCTTGCTTCCTGCGATGTCGCCCCCGTTATCATGGTGAATGACGATTTATATAAAAATTTGACTCCTGAAAAAGTTGATGAATTATTAGAAAATTTGTAGAAGGAAAATATGGTTCAAGAAAGACGGATACTCTACGAACACTTGGATGTACCCGATATAAACACTTTTGAAGTCTTTAAACAACATGACGGTTATGCCCGTTTTGAGAAAGCGATTGCCGAATATCAACCTGAAGAAATTGCTGATATGGTGAAGGAAGCAGGATTGAAAGGTAGAGGCGGTGCCGGTTTTTCAACTGGGGAAAAATGGAGTTTTGTCCCAAGAGATATTGAGCCGCGTTACTTATGTTGCAACGCTGACGAGAGTGAACCGGGGACATTCAGTAATCGTTATGTATTAGAGAAAAATCCACATCTGTTAATTGAAGGTATCCTCATCTGTTGTTACGCGATGGGAATTGAGACCACCTATGTCTATATTCGTGGTGAATTCACACTCGGTAAAAAGATGTTAGATGCCGCTATTAAAGAGGCTTACGAACAGGGGTACCTTGGAGAAAATGTTCGTGACACAGGACTAAACATTAACATCTATACGCATCCGGGTGCTGGTGCTTATATCTGTGGTGAAGAGACAGGATTGATTGAATCGCTTGAGGGTAAACGTGGACAACCCCGCAATAAACCTCCCTTCCCCGCAGTTCAAGGTGTGTTCATGAAACCTACCGTTGTGCAGAATGTGGAAACCTTGTGTAATCTCCCTTTCATTGTAGGTAACGGTGTAGAATGGTACACGCAGATGGGACCGACTTATGGTGATGCTCGGTTTGACCCTCCAAAACCTGATCCGAATACTGGCACGAAACTCTACTGTATCAGTGGTGATGTTAACGAACCGGGTGTGTATGAATTGGATCTCGGTTTAACGTGTACGGAACTCATTGAGGTAGCAGGTGGTTTACGTGGTGAAGAGGTGAAAGCAGTAATACCTGGCGGTAGTTCCGCACCTATATTGACGCATTACGAATTAGACACACGACTTGATTTTACATCACTCACACTTGCAAAATCGATGTTAGGTTCTGGTGGTATCATTGTCATGAACGAAACCCGAAATATCGTTGATTGTTTGCTCAATATCATGAAATTTTACGCGCATGAATCGTGCGGACAGTGCACACCGTGTCGATGGGGTACACCGTGGGTGCGCGATATTGTACAACGGATTGCTGATGGAGAAGGTAGACAAGCCACTATCACACGACCAAAATTCGGTGTTACTGAAAGCGGCAGATGGGGTGATACAGGCGAAACAGAAGAAATCTACGAAGACCTTGACCTGTTGGAAAGTGTTGCGAATAATATTGCGAATGTGGATACGATGACTTGGAATACTATTTGTGTATTTGGTATTGCTGTCTCTTGGCCCGCTGTGAGTTATATGCGGAAGTTTAGACCTGAATTTGAGGCGACTATACGAGAAGGTGAACTTATCACGTTACCTGTGGCTGAAGCGACAGTACCACCAGAAGAAAATTACGCATATCAACAAAGAATTATCCCGAAAGAGATGGCTGACCTTGAATAGAGACACTACGGAATAATAAACCTTGGAGTAATATTTATGGCATTTATTAAACTAAATGACCTTGAAATAGAGGTTGAAGATGGAACGAATGTAGTTGAGGCTGCGCGGGATCATGATATTGAGGTGCCTCACTATTGTTACCATCCTGGATTGAGTCGTCCCGCAAACTGTAGGATGTGTCTCGTTGAACCTTACGGTCCGATACCAGGGGCACCTCCAGGCACAATTGGTCCAGCCCGACAATTAGCGACTGGTTGTACACTTACTGTTCGATCCGCACCACCTGAAAGAAAATTAGAAGAGAAATTTGACGCTATCATCCGAACAGATAGTCAACGTGTCATAAAGGCGCGAGAGGATATCCTTGAATTTCTTTTGGTGCATCATCCCCTTGATTGTCCGGTCTGCGACCAAGCAGGCGAGTGTGATTTGCAGGACTTCAGTTACCGACATGGACATGACAAAAGTCGTTATCTGGAAGTCAAAAACGTGCCACCAAAGAAGGACTTAGGTCCAGATGTTTTGCTCTATTCGACACGTTGTATCGTCTGCACACGGTGTATCCGATTCTGTGATGAGGTATCCGGTAGCGGAGAACTTGGATTGATTAATCGCGGTTCTCACGATGAGATTGACATTCCTCGAAGTCACGAAGGAATTCCTATTCAGTTGCTTGATAATAAACTTGCAGGTAATGTCGTTGATATCTGTCCTGTTGGTGCGCTCATTAGCAAAGATTTCTTATTCAAATCTCGTCCGTGGTTTATGGAAAAGGCAAACAGTGTCTGTTCAGGATGTAGTGTCGGCTGTAACGTTACGGTTGAGTATAAAGCAGATGGCGTATACCGCATCAAACCCCGCTTCCATGAAGATATTAACCAACACTGGATGTGTGATGATGGTCGTCTCGGTTACCACTATGTCAATAGCGATGACCGTCTACAACTCCCACTAAAACGGGTTGAGGAAGAACTTGTTACGACACAGTGGGCAGATGCTCTGACGCTAATTTCCGATGGTATATCGCAAGTTGAGGCTGCGGATATTGTAGTTATCGGTTCTGCACAGGGAACAAATGAGGATAACTACGTTTTACAACAGTTTGCACACGACGTACTAAACACAACCCAATTGGGACTGTTTGGACAGCTACAGGGTGAAGAGCATAAATTCCCACAATTCACCATTGAAGCAGACAAGAACCCGAACACTGCAGGTGCGCGAACAATACTCGGTTCTGCAAACGGAAATGTTGTTTTAGAAGGGGACACACTTTGGGAAAAGGTCGCGAGTGCAAAGGTTGTTTATCTCGTTAGTGGGTGTCCAGAACGACCGCTCCAAGATGCTGAAAAAGACGCATTAGAAAAGGTCGATTTCCTCATCGTGCAAGATGTCTTACCATCAGAGGTTACACAGTTAGCTGATGTAGTACTACCGGGTACAACTTTCGCAGAAAAAGACGGCACATTCACTAATTCAACAGGATGGGTGCAACGGATTCGCAAGACGATTGATCCGCCTGGCGAAGCACAAGTTGATTGGGAAATTACACAGCAGCTTGCTAAACGGCTTGGTGGAGAAATTGACTACCACTTTGCAGGTGAGATTGCGATCGCGATTTCAGAAAATGTGGAGGGTTACGGTGACGCAACACACAAAAATATTGGAGATGCAGGAATTAAGTTAGCTTAACCTACAGCTTCAAGGAGAAATAATGGAAATAGATTTAGTAGAACAAATTATTATTCCCGTCATAAAAGTCCTATTCATTGCCCATCTGCTGGTTATCGGTGTGATGGCGATGATTTGGTCTGAACGCCGAGTGAGCGGATGGATGCAAGATCGGCTTGGACCGAATCGCGTTGGACCCCAAGGACTACTCCAACCTATCGCAGATGGAATTAAGTTCCTGTTCAAGGAAGACCTAATCCCAAATCACGTGGATAAGCCCCTTTACGTACTTGCCCCCGCTATGCTCTTAGTTCCAGCAATGATTACAATTGCAGTAGTACCGTTCGGAGATTCAATCGCAATAGCGGGAATTGATATACCACTTCAGATTGCAGACTTAAATATCGGTATTTTGTATATCCTTGCAATTACTTCGCTCGGTGTGTATGGAGTCGTTATCGGTGCATGGGCATCAAATAATAAATACTCACTGTTAGGCGGTTTACGTTCATCCGCACAGATGATAAGTTACGAATTAACACTCGGTTTGGCAATTATTGGTATTTTGATGCTTTCCTCGTCGCTTAGTCTTCGTACAATTGCAATTGAACAAGGCTCGTATCCGTGGAAATGGAACTTTCTCATACACTTTCCAGCATTTCTTGCGTTTACGACGGCAATGTTTGCTGAAACAAACCGATTACCGTTTGACCTTGCCGAAGCGGAGCAGGAACTTGTCGCTGGGTACCACACTGAGTATAGCAGCATGAAATTCGCTATATTCTTTATGGCGGAATATATGAACATGATTGTCGGTTCGGCAGTGGTTGTAACACTTTTCTTAGGTGGTTGGCATTTCTTCGGATTGGAAAGTATAGGTGGTCCCTTCTGGAGCGGCATAATCTCGTTTGCTATCTTCTTTATCAAAACAGGTGTTTTCCTGTTCATTTTCATCTGGGTTCGCTGGACACTCCCACGATTCCGTTATGATCAACTAATGAATTTCGGTTGGAAATTCTTGCTGCCCGTTACATTAACGTCTATCGTAGTAACCGGTACCTTATATGTAACAACAAATGGTAATCTTATATGGATTGGTATTGGCAACGTAATTTCAGCGTTTATCGTCGTAGCAATTGTAGCAGGGATGCTTGCCATGGACAATAACAGTAAATCTGCAGTGCAAAGTGCACCCACCGCAGCACCGCTTCGCGGCTTAGACGCGGTAGAATAGGAGATATGCAAATGAATGCAGAAATGATCTTATTTTTTATATTCGGAGCAGTTTCACTCATAGGTGCAATATCTGTTATCTCGTTTCGGCATCCGATTTATAGTGCGCTATCTCTTATTGTTACCTTCTTCTCACAAGCGGGGTTGTTCGTACTCTTAGGTGCACACTTCGTCGCTGCTGTTCAGGTGATAGTGTATGCTGGGGCAATTATGGTGCTATTTCTGTTTGTGATTATGTTACTGAATCTTGGTACACTCTCTGCAAAAGGAGTTCTCACTGGGAAACTAAAAGGTATAGCGATAGTTTTGGCAATCCTCTTTGCTGCGGAAGGCATCTATATCGCTGTGAATGCACTCAAAGGGGATACGGCTGTTGCATCAGCACAAGCAGCTACAGAACCGATTACTACAGAATATATTGGCGAACTTTTATTCAGCAAATATTTGTTACCGTTTGAAGTCACTTCACTTATTTTATTGGCAGCATTGATTGGTGTTATTGTCTTGGTAAAACGCGAAAACACAACTGAAAACTAACAGCAATTCCGATAGAACGTAAAATATACTTAGAATAAAGGATTTTGAATGTCATTAGAATATTATCTCATCTTAAGCGCACTCCTATTTACTATAGGCGTAATCGGAGTTCTCGTTCGTAGGAACGCTATTATCATCTTTATGTGTATTGAGTTGATGCTAAATGCAGCGAACCTTGCTTTTGTAGCAATTAGTCGTAACCTCGGAACTGCAGAAGGTCAATTGTTCGTCTTTTTTGTCATGGCTGTCGCTGCTGCCGAAGTCGCAATTGGATTAGCAATTATTGTAAGTGTTTTCAAGCATCGCGAAACAATTAATGTGGATGAAGTAAATTCGCTAAAAGGATAAAGTATGTCAGAAAAACTAATTATTGTCCTGTTAATTTCACCACTTGTTGGGTTTCTGATTAACGGATTGTTTGGCAAATGGTTAAAAGGTAACGAGAAACTAAGTGGTGGTATTGGCGCGCTTGCAGTGCTTGTATCTTTGATTTTTTCCATTATCGCCTTTATCAGTGTCAAAAACGGAAATCCACTTGAGGGAGATGCGGGACACTTATATAGTTGGATTGTGGGTGGGGATTTTGCAGTCAACATCGGTTTCCACGTTGATGCCTTGACAACTGTGATGCTGTTGGTTATCACAGGCGTTGGTTTTCTTATCCATGTATATTCCATAGGATACATGCATGGGGATGAAGGATATACCCGGTATTTTGCATATCTAAACCTATTCGTCTTCGCAATGCTTATTCTTGTTCTCGGCAACAACTACCTGATGATGTTTGTTGGATGGGAAGGTGTCGGACTTTGTTCTTATCTGTTGATAGGGTTCTGGTATGAGAAGCAGACTGCTACGGATGCAGGTAAAAAGGCGTTTATTGTCAACAGAATCGGCGATTTCGGTTTCTTGCTTGGAATGTTCACACTATTCGCAGCCTTTGGTAGTCTTGATTTTGTATCCATATTTGATAAAGCAGAAGCTGGTACTATTGATATAGTTTTTGGAGAAACTACTAAAGCCACCCTCATGGTTGCAACTTTACTTCTCTTTGTTGGTGCAATAGGAAAATCTGCACAGCTTCCTCTATATGTCTGGCTACCGGACGCTATGGAAGGTCCAACCCCAGTCAGTGCATTAATACATGCTGCTACAATGGTCACCGCAGGTGTCTATATGATAGCACGTTCTGGTATTTTGTATAATCTTGCAGGGACAGGATGGGTTGTCGCTTGGATTGGCGTGTTAACCGCTCTGTTCGCAGCAATTATTGCCCTCAAACAGAACGACATTAAACGTATACTTGCATATTCAACTGTGAGCCAACTCGGATATATGTTTGTCGGTGTTGGTGTCGGTGCGTATGCGTCCGGTATTTTCCATTTGGTAACACACGCATTCTTTAAAGGACTGATGTTCCTGACTGCTGGAAGTGTTATGCACGCAATGGCAAATGAATTAGACATACGGAAAATGGGTGGTTTACGGAAAAAACTACCAATAACACATGTCACATTTCTGGTTGGTGCTTTGGCAATTGCAGGTGCACCATTCCTAAGTGGGTTCTGGAGTAAAGACGAGATTCTACATAGTGCGTGGGGTAGTTTTCCATTTATATATATTATCGGATTGATCACAGCATTCCTGACAGCATTCTATATGTTCCGTCTTATATTTGTGACTTTTTATGGACAATCTCGTGTTGAACCTGAAGTTGAATCACATCTCCATGAATCACCAGCAGTGATGTGGCTTCCGTTAGTAATCCTTGCTGTTCCCTCTGCCTTGATCGGTCTGTTGTTAGGTGTCGGAGGACACCATAGTTGGTTCCACCACTTTACGGAAAATGTTTTCCCGAAAGCACATGAAACGTCAGGCAATGTTTATCTGTTTATGGCAATTTCATCGGTAGTCGGTATAGCAGGGATAGCGTATGCATGGAAACGATACAAAAACCGTGTGCCTTCTGCAGAACCTACAAACACATTACAGCAAGTTGTTGCAAACAAGTTCTATGTTGATGAAGTCTACAATACTTTCATCGTACAGCCGATAAAAGGTGCTTCGCATTTCTTGTTATGGAAACTTTTTGATAGCGGTATTATTGACGGAATTGTCAATGGAGTTGCTGCACTTATACGAGTGATTGGTGGTATGTTACGACGACTGCAAACCGGTATCGTACAGGCATATATTGTATCAATGGTTGTCGGAATCGTGCTGTTCTTGGCTTACTATCTATTTTTTGCTTAGGTGATTGTTAGGACTAACGCAATATGTGGACAAGTTCTAAAGGATTCAATTGCAGAAAATGAGTCAAACACATTTAGGATATAAGGATAGGGTCAACTTAGGTAGTTATTATACGCCACCAAAATTTGTGAAGTTGGCTTGGGAGTTAATTGAACCTTACATAGATTCACAGACAACCGTAGTTGACACTGCATGTGGATATGGAGCCTTTCTAAAAAACAGTATAAAAGATTATGGTCAGTCCCAAACAATAGGATGTGATATAGACGAAGATGCAATAAACATTGCGAGAAAAAACACGGATAAAGTCCAATTCTATCAAAAAAATACTTTACATAACGTTTCAAGGGAAAATTTCGGTATTTCTCAGCAGTCCACAAAATTGATTGTCGTAGGAAACCCACCCTATAACGATAGAACTTCACTTATTCGGAATAAAATAAAGAAAGTTGGATTTGAAGTAGATGAGGATATATCAAGTAGGGATTTGGGAATTTCATTTCTCCGTTCCTATAATAAACTTGAAGCAGACTTTATCTGTGTGTTGCATCCGTTATCTTACTTAATAAAACAAACAAATTTCAGACACTTAAAGGAGTTCACTGCAAATTATAAACTGGTAAATGGCATACTGATTAGTAGTGGAGAATTCCCGGAATCGGCTAAACACACGCCTTTTCCAATTATCATTGCCTTGTATCAGCGTGACACCTTGGGTATGGAATACAGTGATATACGTTCCTTCACATTTAGAACAATAGATGGGAATCCATTTTGTCTGAGTGATTTTGAATATATCACAAATTATATTAACAAATATCCGAGTAAGCAGCATCAACCGATACCTGATGAGTCTCTATTTTTCTGGACAATGCGGGATATTAACGCATTAAAACGGAATCGAACATTTGTTCAAAACTATAGTAGTAACACGATTGTCATTGATAAAACAAAATTGGATTATTATGTTTATGTAGATGTGTTCAAAAGAAATATCCCACGACTTCCATTCTATTTTGGAAATTGTGATGTGCCTATAGATGATAGTCTTTTCAAACAGTATAAACAATGTTTTATTTCTGATTCTATAAGACATCATCCCTATTTAGAAAAGCATTTCCAAACAGAACTGATAAAAAAGGAGCAGGTGGAGACTAAAATAGATATGTATTTCAAGGACCTATTAGGTATACACCATGTTTGATGAAGAAAACAAAAGGATATTTGTAGATATTCCGCTGGCAACACCTACAGGAAAAATAAGAATTAAGTCAAGAAGTATTTTTTCTGAATATGGTGAGCCACATGCATCCAGAAGTAAGCCATTTAACCAAAACAATTATGTTGAGTGGCAAATAGGTTATGATCTGGAAGATAAGAAAAGGCACGAATCAAGTTTACCTGATATATCGTTTAAAGCATATAACGGTAAGAAAAAAGTGTTATATGAGTTATCCGAATATTTGTATTATTTCTATTCTTGGGATATGGTAACTTATTCAGAATTAAAGAGGACTCTTGAATTCTTATCTAATTTGGAAGAAGGAAACTTACTATCTTGTCATCCAGATTGCCAGATTACAAGAACACATCCTATTGAGAAAGAGATCAATAATACTACATTCTTGGGAATGACTTTGAACTATCCGCAACTAATATATAATTTTGGCAAATATGAAATTATTGCAGAGATTACTATAAGAGAAAAACAAAGAGCAGTTGGTATACAACCAATGCTTTACCTATGTTTCCCGATAACAGAGCTTCAGGTCAGTGAAAATCTAATTGGTCGTATAGCTGAGAAAAAAGAATTAGGGGTATTTATTATAGATAAGAGCAATTACAGTATCGTTATTGAGATGGTTAGAATATTCGGGATGCTTAGTCCTTCACATCATAAAGATATCCTTGAGATTCTAAAAGCTATCTCTCTTAAGTCTTAGATTACTTTTTATATTATTTGTTTAAATAGTTATTATCTTGATATGGTATAGTGTTCTTATGGTTTAAATCCTTCCTTTTAAAAATTACTAATGGAGGAAGAATATGAAACACAGGAAATTTCGACCGAGGGATATACTTAACCAAGATGTAGCTGGCATCTGTGGTGTTGCAAGGATGACTGATAAATTCCGAGCTGCACATGCTGGAGAAATCGGGAGTTATAAATATGGTGTTGATTCCAAGCAAGACATAGAAATTCTATCCTTTCTCGGTATCTCAGCAGAGGATTTTCAGGAAACTGCTGTGCGAATTGACAACGATGTCAAACTGGGTGCATGGATATTGGACAATTGTGAAAAGTCTTCTAAGGAAATTTCTGCGTTCAACCGTAAGTTAAAATATAAATGGCAGCGCAAAATGCCTCGGACCAACTATAGGAGACGTCGTCGTCAATTAGCAGGTGATGATTACCCGCCTTTCCCGTGGTGGATTTCATTCAGATGATGGACATTTTGGAAAATCTTCAAGAGATAAGACATTGTTATTTTATGCAACATCTAAATGAAGTTTTGGAATATATAAACATTATCAACAATTAGGTTAGTTAAATCTCACACAGAACATGGAATAAAATACAATCATCCTAAAGTTACGTTATATTAAAGGAGATTTTTTTGTTACTTTCAATCGTTATTTTTTTACCACTGCTTGGTGTGATAGCAATCGCGTTGCTCAGAGGATTAGGAGCGAATGCTGTTAAATGGATCGCACTCGGCATTGGACTTCTCACTTTTGTTATCTCAATTGGTCTTTACACAGGATTTGATGAGGTAATCGTAGGATTCCAAACGAACTCTGATCTTTTCCAGAAACTGGATTGGATACCCGGTATAGGTGCAAGTTACCACATCGGAATTGACGGTATTTCGTTGTGGTTAGTGTTACTCACGACATTCCTAACACCGATATGTATTATCGCCGCATGGAATTCAGTAGAAAAAGGTTTGAGCGGGTTTATGATGTCCCTCCTCGCGTTGGAAACAGGGATGTTGGGTGTTTTCTGCTCTTTAGACCTATTTCTCTTCTTCGTATTCTGGGAGTCGATGTTGATTCCGATGTATTTCCTTATCGGAATATGGGGTGGTGAACGCCGAATTTATGCTACCATAAAGTTCGTCCTATATACAATGGCGGGTAGTGCGCTAATGTTGGTTGGCATTTTAGCATTATACTCTCAAAACAATAGTAGTTTTGACATTACAACATTACAAGGACCATTTCAGCAAGCTAATCTCCTATTCCTTGCATTTTTCATAGCGTTTGCAATTAAAGTTCCTCTATTCCCTTTCCATACTTGGTTACCAGATGCCCACGTTGAAGCACCTACTGTAGGAAGTGTTATCCTTGCAGGTGTCCTACTCAAAATGGGTACTTATGGAATAGTTCGTTTCTGTCTACCCCTCTTTCCAGAAGCAGCAGCACACTACACACCGCTAATAGTTCCATTAGCAGTTATCGGTATAATCTACGGTGCGTTAGTAGCAATGGTGCAACCGGATCTGAAAAAGTTGGTAGCGTATTCCAGTGTGAGTCACCTCGGTTTTGTCGTTTTGGGTCTATTTTCACAAAATGACACCGCCATCCAAGGTAGCGTTCTTCAAATGGTTAATCACGGCTTAAGCACTGGTGCATTGTTCCTGTTGGTTGGAATGATATATGAACGACGACACAGTCGTATGATTGTTGATTTCGGTGGGCTTGCAAAGAAAATGCCTATCTTCGCGACTATCTTCCTGATTGTAACGTTATCGTCCATAGGATTACCCGGACTCAACGGATTTGTCGGGGAATTTATGATTCTACTCGGTAGTTTTGTTGGCGGGGCATTCTCAAAATGGTACGTAGTCTTAGCAACAACAGGTGTGATTTTGGCAGCAGTCTACATGTTATGGATGTTCCAACGCGTTATGTTCGGAATACCGGACGATATAAACGCAAGTCTACCTGACCTAAAACCGCGCGAAATCGCTGTCCTATTACCAATACTTCTGTTTATCTTCTGGATAGGCGTAGGTCCGAATACCTTCTTAAAACCGATGGAAGCGTCTATAAAAGAAGTAGCAACAAAGGTTAAAGTTGTCCCTGAAACTCCAGAAGTTGGACAGGTTAATCGTCAAGCGGATACAGATGACGCTGTTCAGGAAGTCAAAACCGCAACCCTACAGATGATTCAGATGATTGAAGAGGAGGCACTGACGAAGTAGTGAAGTCAAAAATCTCATTTTGTCTAATTCTTTGTATTATTTTAGCACTGACGTTATCGGTTTCAATGGAAACCTTCGCAGCTGATGATGCACACGGCGACGAAGCTGCTCACCATAGTGGTGGTGTAGATGGTGCAAAATTACCACTTTGGAGCATTATACCATTTGTCGGTATTCTTCTATCAATAGCAATATTACCACTCGTGTTTGACTCCCATTTTCTCGTCCACCACGGTGGAAAGATGTCTCTTGCTTGGGCATTAATCTTCGCAATTCCATATCTCATTGCATTCAAAGGGGAAGCATTTTACGATATATTGCACATTTACTTGATAGACTATATCCCGTTTATCGTTTTATTATGGGGACTGTTCACAGTTGCAGGAGGAATACTGGTACGCGGCACGTTACGCGGCACTCCCTTGGTCAATACAACGTTATTGCTAATAGGCACTGTAATCGCCTCTTGGGTGGGAACAACAGGAGCATCAATGCTCCTCATCCGTCCACTGATACGTGCAAATGCCTACCGTAAAAGCAAAGTTCATCTTATCGTCTTCTTCATATTTCTCGTGAGTAACATCGGTGGCTCGTTAACACCTTTAGGGGATCCGCCGCTCTTTTTAGGTTTCTTACACGGTGTGCCTTTCTTCTGGACAACAACCGCACTTCTTCCACACATGTTGTTTATTAGTGCATTGTTGATTGTCCTGTTCTTTATATTGGACACATTTATGTTCAAACGGGAAGGTGGTGTTGTACCAGACGATGGCACAAGTGAACCAATTCGTGTGGATGGACTTTTCAACCTTATTTTTCTACTCGGAATCGTTGGTGCTGTCTTAATGAGCGGTTCGTACAAATGGGGAGAGGTGAATGTCTTCGGTGTGCATGTATACTGGCAAAATATTGCTCGTGATGTCCTAATTGTTGTCATGGGTTTATTGTCACTCAAGTTCACACCTTTCAGTGGAAAATTACGTCAAGAAAACGAATTCTCATGGGAACCGATTGAAGAGGTTGCAAAGGTATTTGCTGGTATCTTTATCACGATTATTCCTGCGTTAGCAATTCTCAAAGCTGGAACAGAAGGAGCACTCAGCGGATTGATTGCTGCTATACAAGAACCGATACACTATTTCTGGATTACAGGTGTTTTATCCAGTTTCCTTGATAACGCCCCAACATACCTTACATTCTTCAACACCGCTCTTGGACAGTTAGGTCTTGAAGAAAAAATAGTGCCGGTTATCTTGTCTACCCCATCTGCACAATTGACAATTGAGAACCACCAAAAATTTGTGGAACTACTTACGGGTATTTCTGTAGGGGCTGTTTTCATGGGGGCAAATACCTACATCGGCAACGCACCGAATTTCATGGTAAAAGCGATCGCTGAACAGAGTGGAATCCGTATGCCGAGTTTCTTTGGATATATGCTCTGGTCAGTGGTTATTTTAGTGCCTCTCTTTGTGATTGTAACGTTCGTGTTTCTCCGATAAGAGAAAACAAAATATACAACAATGTTTACAAAGTTTAATACTACAACCTTATCTTTGCTATTTGGAGTCTAAAACGGAGGTTTTGAATGCC
The DNA here is from genome assembly GCA_026710795.1 of Candidatus Poribacteria bacterium. GTDB lineage: Bacteria > Poribacteria > WGA-4E > WGA-4E > WGA-3G > MSPOR6. Next base: position 33,174 of record JAPOQK010000088.1, on the reverse strand, counting down.
GTCTATACCTGATATTAATTGGTTACAGTTAATGCCACAACTTGTCATCGTTGCAACGTTACTCATTGTCCTTATCTTTGACATGATTGATTCAATCTCAAAAAGGACATTGGGATGGATGACAATCGTTGGTGCGGGAATTGCCTTGTGGTCAACTATTAATTTGCTACAAGTTGGAACAGATCAAACCCAATTCAACGAAATGTTTCGGGTAGATAGTTATTCCCTATTCTTTAATATAATCTTTCTTGTTTCAACGATATTGGTCGCATTGATCTCAATTAGTTATTTAGGAAGTGATGATAAAAAGCAGGGACCCTACTATCTCCTTATCCTACTGGCAACCTTGGGTATGATGCTAATGGCAGCTGGTAATGAGTTGATTATTGTTTTTCTCGGTTTAGAACTCATGTCATTGTCGTTGTATGTGTTAGCAGGTTATTTCCGAGAAAGTCCTGCCTCAAGTGAAGCGGGGATGAAATATCTACTGCTTGGTGCATTTGCAAGTGCATTTTTCCTATATGGAATCGCTTTAGTTTATGGTGCAGCAGGTACAACGAAAATCCCAGAAATTATATCAAAACTTTCCTTAGACAATCAACCAACCCCACTTTCAACTTCGCCTCTATTGTTAGCAGGAATATTTTTACTCATCGTTGGATTCGGATTTAAGGTTGCAATTGTTCCGTTCCACCAATGGGCACCAGATGTTTATGAGGGAGCACCCACTACAATCGCTGCGTTCATTTCAGCTGGACCAAAAGCAGCAGGATTCGCTGCTTTTCTAACAATTTTCGTTGATGCGTTACCAAATCTACCATCACATGCAACTAATGTTATTGTGTTATTGGCAATGCTTACAATGACAGTCGGCAATGTCATTGCTATTACACAAACAAATATAAAACGCATGCTGGCATATTCAAGTATTGCACATGCTGGCTATGTGTTGATAGGTTTAGCAGCTGCCAACCCTGATGGTAAATCAAGTGCCATGCTGTACCTGTTTATTTATTGCGTAATGAATATCGGAGCATTCGGGGCTGTTATCTTAGCAAGAACAGCTGACGGCGAGAACTTAATGATTTCCGATTATGCAGGACTCGGTATCCGCAAACCGTTACTTGCCATGTTTATGACGTTAATGCTCCTGTCTCTCGCTGGTTTTCCCCCAACTGCAGGTTTTGTTGGAAAATTATATGTTTTCAAATCAGCAGTTCAAGCTGGACATTATTGGCTTGTAATTTTTGGCGCGGTAAACACTGCGATTTCAGCGTTCTACTACCTACGCGTTGTCGTAACCATGTATATGCGTGAACCAGAAGAAGAGTTGGAGTTCAAGCCATACCCATCAACCTTAGTCATTGGATTAGTGATCGCAGCAATAGGTATTCTGCTCATCGGTATCCTACCATCTTTATTGCTTGACCAAGCGCAAAACGCTGTTCAAAGTGCTCCATTATAGTCCAGGAATGTCAATCAAGAAATCATATACGCCTTAGTGCCAGTATGTATAGGTTTAGACCTGCAGATCGGTATTAGGGCTTTATTCTTTTCTGCTGTACTTCCACAGATTATCTTATAAACGTGAGTTCGGTATAAGAAAAATGTTGTTCTAATCACTCGGATTAATACTCATACAACCTCGGTATGTGCGGTTTCCTAATCGCACCAATTCACAAAATTGCTGATACCGAACTCACATCAATTTCCCATAAAAGACAAGAAGGTGCAACTTATTTGCAACTCGTTTGTAGTACTATTAACCTCAAGCGCGGAGTAATGACATGACTGAGGACGAATTCCTTGAACTGGTCAGCAAGCACCAAGATAGAATCTATCGGCATGCACTCTATCTACTCAAAAACGGTGAAGACGCAAAAGATATGACACAGGAAACCTTTATCAAAGCATGGCAACATCGGACAAAATTAAGACAAAAAACTGTTTACGCGTGGTTGCTGAAATGCGTGCGAAATCTTTGTTTTAACCAATTAAAACGTAGAAAGTTTCAGGTTCATTTGTCAGAAGATGATGAAGGTGATATGTTTGGAATACTGCTAAAGACACACGAAAATAAGTCAAGTCCATCACCGGAAGAGATTACGATTAATAAGGAAACTAAGCAATTAGTGCATCGCGCAATTGGAGAATTGCCGCCTTCAATGAGATCTATAGTCATCATGCGGGAATTAGAGGAAATGAGTTACAAGGAAATCGCAGCAGTAGTGAAACAACCTGAAAATAGTGTGAAATCAACCGTATTTCGTGCTCGTAAAAAATTACGTGAGATTTTGAACAACATTATGGAGACATAACCGATGACACAAAGTCTATCACACGGTAGCACTTGTGCAAACCTCCAAACACTCTTGGAAGAATATATCGTTGGTGAATTGGATTCTCAGACTGAATCCGCAATTACTTCACATCTCACTACATGTGAAAGGTGTCAACACGAATTGCATTTAGCACAAACGATTAATAAGGTTTTAGGAGACCTGCCAAAGCATACATCGCCTCCTGAAATTCTAAGAGAGGTCACGGCTTATATACGGGCAAACCCCAACAACGAAAGTTGGATACATCGGTTTTTTCAATTTACTACTGTCATGGCGTTTTTACGCACCCCACTGATGCGTGCAAGTGTCGTGGTTACTCTTATTGGAATAATGTTATTCGGTATTCACCAATATCAAAGGTATGTTCAAGTAGAACAAGCAAAAAGCGACTTCCACTATGCCATGGCTAAGATGCAATCTGCCGTGCGTAAAACAAGTCTGGCAGTAAACGATACTTTTACATCTCTCAACGTTGACGAGGCACCACGTCGCGCACTGAAACCAACAGCAAATATCTCATCCGCATTTCATCAGAGTCTTAGCATTTTATATCACTTAACTGACTCAGATAACTCAGAAAACACAGATACAATTACAACCAAAACCAAACAGTCAAAAAGCAATTCAGAAAAACTGAATACCCTAAATCCAGGAGGAAATACTCAATGAAACGATTTACCCTTGCTACACTATTAGTTACTTTCTGCTTTTTTAGCAATGGCATAGCACAAACCGATGCTATTCGTGGCAAAATAGATATGAACATGTCTGATGCCGCAACACCAACGATTGAAGTTAACTTAGACCAATCCTTTTTCGATCTCTTTATCAAATTCACAGTAAACCAACCAGCTTTGTCAGAGTATGCGGAGATGATAGAAGGTGTTTTCATTCGCAGTTATGATAATGAGTCCAGTGACTTAACTAAAATGAAAAGTCGTTACCAAGAAATTCTCAAAACGGAGGACTGGGAGCACGTTGTTAAGGTCAAGGACGAACTCCGCGTCTGCCTACTTTACGCTAAGACACCAGGTGTTGTCAACGGCATTTTCGTATCCTTTACTGATAAACAGAATACTACTTTCGTGAATGTATGTGGTGAGATTGATTTTCAAAAACTTGGCATACTGTTTGGAAAAATTTTGGAATCCAATCCCGAGTTCTTAAAGGACATCAAGATGAATGGAAAGTTTGGAATCAAAAAGTGAACAAGATGCATTCCGCACACATAATAATCTTGTCCAATAAGAAATTATAGAAGGAGAATAATACCATGAAACTGCAAACAACCTTTACACTGTTGTTTACGGTGTTCTGTTTAACAATATGGATTGTGCCGATGCATCAAGTATTAGCACAAGAAAAACAGCCAAAACAACAGACGAAAAAAGGACTCATCCCATTTGACTATTTGGATGAAATGGAAGCACAAGTTGAAGTTAATCTAACAGACAGACTTATTAATTTGGTGACTAAATCTGTCAGATCCAAACCAGAGGTGGCAGGACTAATTGGGATGATTGACGGCATCTATCTCCGCACCTATAATGAATATGGTGAAGCCGAATCTGGTATGATTAAGTATTACAAAAATATACTTAAGGAAAACAAGTGGGAAGTTCTCGTCAGAGTTAAAGAAAAACCTAAAGCCTTTGAAAAAGGCGAATTGGTTGAAATCAGTTTACTCTATGATGAAAATGTTGCTTACGGTATCTTTGTAATCTTCGCTTCTCATGACCCTGATGAGGTAACCCTTATAAACATTGTTGGTGAAATCGCTCCAGACAAGATTACTGAATTGCTTGGTAACTTAAGCAAATTTGGTATGACAGATATTGACCTTGAAGGCACTCTGAAGACAGGTGTTGAACCAAAAGCAAAAAGAGATACCGTCCAAAAAGAGATCCTCGCAGTCAAAACCGAAAAACCACCAGTTATTGATGGGAAACTTGATGATAATTGTTGGAAAACCGCACCCCAAGCCGATGGATTCACACACGAGAACACAGGAAAACCGGTCAAAGACCAAACAATCGTTAAAATTGTCTACACTGACAAAGCGATATATCTTGCGTGGTACATCTACGATTCCGATCTTGAAAAAATCGTAATAAACCCGAAGCAGAATCCTCAACAATTCCTTGATTCGGATTCGGTCTGCTTTAGCATAGACCCATTTCATACGCACCAATCTACGCACCGCACCCTGTTTATGACTAACCCGTCAGGGCAAAAAAAATATGTCCGTACTACGACAGGGAAATCGGGGCAACAAAAACATGTCCGTATTACAACAGGGAATTGGAACAAACATAAATTGAATGACAATTGGAATGTGGCTGTGAAAACCGTTGATGATGGATGGGTCGCAGAGATGGAAATTCCATGGAAAGCATTAGATAACTCGGATATTACTGAGCCGATCCAGATGGGAATTAACTTCAGTAGGAAGCAAAAGAGGACTGGTGAAAATTCTTGGTGGTCAAATATCGGTGTTGAGAAACAATACAAAAACGATGGTAATTGGATTCGGGTTATATCACCCCCATAATCTTCCAGAATGCAAGGGATGATAGATGCATCTGAAAAGGCAGATACCATACTCGTTGGAAATACTCACTGTCAGATAAAACTTGTTGAAGGGTATCCTTTCAACCATTTCGAAAGACCCTTATAATATTACAAGTACTTTACGGTTCCTATCGGATCTAACTACGATAACCCTATCTTAATTAAGATAGGGTTATATTGTTTATAAGACCATTTTCAATAAAATAAAAAAAGATGCAACTTTTTTCAAACTTATTTGTAGTAGGGATAACTTCAATACTCTCGGAGTTACAATATGACAGAAGATATATTCCTTGAGCTTGTTCGCAAATATCAAGATAAAATTTTTCGACATGCCTTTTATCTACTCAAAAACAGTGAAGATGCTAAAGATATGACACAAGAAACCATTATAAGGGCATGGGAACATCGAAATACAATAAGACAAGAAACCGCTCACTCATGGATGCTGAAATGCGTCCAAAATCTCTGCTACAACCAACTAAAACGAAGGAAATTTCAAGTGCACTTATCCAGAAAAATTCAAGGACATTTAGCTGATGAAGAAGGCGATACACTTGAAATGCTATTACATAAACACTCACATCAATCGAATCCATCCCCGGATGAGATTACGATTAAACAAGAACTCAAACAGATAGTACATCAAGCTATCAAAGAATTACCGAAAACTATGCAATCAATAGTAATCATGCGCGAAATAGAAGAAAAGAACTATAAAGAAATCGCAGAGGAAATGGGTCAACCTGAAAACACCGTAAAATCTACCGTATTTCGCGCGCGTAAGAAATTGCGAGAAATATTAAACCGCTTATTGGAGATGCAAATATGAAGCCTACAATTATGATTCTCAGCAGTACACACTTGGATAATCCAGGACTTGACGCATTTAATCTCAAAATGGATGATGTACTCACTCCTAAACGTCAAGGTGAGATTGAATACCTTGTTGAACAACTCAAACCGTTCCGTCCTACTAAGATAGCCGTTGAACAAGACCCTTCACGAAATGCTGAGATTAACAGCAACTTCCAAGATTATCTAAATGGGACATACAAACTCCAACGAAGTGAAGTTGATCAGATCGGTTTTCGGTTAGCAAAACAGGTGGGACTTTCACAAGTATTCTGTGTGGATCATTTTCGAAGGGATGACCCAATGATTCATTTAGATGAAGTTGACGTTAATTTAGTAGATTGTCACAAATTCGCGAAAGAACATAACCAAGAACAATTCTTACCAAATATTGAGGATTATGTTGATACCGACGTGAAAACGCATCAAGGAAAAGACGGTGAAACTTGGATTGAACCAACAAAATATGAATTGTTGATAGATATGTACAGAAAACTTAACCAACCCGAAGGCAGACGTGCCGATCATCAGATATACTTACAAATGTCAAAAATCGGCATAAGCGACCAATATATTGGAGCGAATTGGGTTGGACATCTTTGGTATGCTCGTAATCTAAAAATATATGTTAATCTAACACGCATTACGGAAGCAACAGATGATCGGATACTCCTTATTATCGGTGCTGGACATACCTATTTAATTCAACAGTTTCTTGAGGAATCGGGGGATTATAATGTTGAATGTCCACTAAAATACTTAGATACGGAGGATACAAATTGATGAAACACCAAAAGAAACCGACAATCATGATTCTCGGTACTACGCTCTTGGATAATCCTGGGATGGATGCATTCAATTACAGAATGGATGATGTCCTTGCCCCCAAACGACAACGAGAAATTGAGCAATTAGTGTCACTACTCAAACCATTTCATCCTAACAAAATAGCCATTCAAGCAGACGAAATGTATGATTCTGAGATCAATGCAAACTATCAGGACTATCTAAATGATACATACAAACTCCAACGAAGTGAAGTTGATCAGATCGGCTATCGGTTAGCTAAGCAGATGGAACACCCAAAGATATACTGTGTGGACTATAGTAGAAGAGATGACCCTATCATTCCTTTGGATGAACTTGACATGCGCTTGATAGATGTTGACAAATTCGCAATGGAAAACAATCAAGAACATCTCCTGCCACGATTAGCTGATTTTACTGATCCTGATGTAGAAACCCATGAAGAGGAAGATGGTAGAGTCTGGATTGAACCTAAAAAATACGAACCTCTCCTCAATATGTTCATAAGATGTAATGAACCTGAAGGCAGGTACGCCGACCATCGGGTATACTTACGACTTGCAAAAATCGGTATAGGGGACCAATATCCTGGAGCGAATTGGGTTGGACATCTTTGGTATGCTCGTAATCTAAAAGTCTATGTGAACTTGACGCGGATAACGGAATCTGCAGAGGATCGGATTCTGTTACTCATCGGTGCAGGACTTGTCTACCTGATTAAGCAGTTTTTAGAGGAATCAGGAGATTATATCGTCGAAAGTCCACTAAAATATCTGAAACCGGAGGATGCTAACTGATGAAACCGACAATCATGATTCTTGGCAGCGGACACCTGGCGAATCCAGGAATGGATGCATACAACTTCAAAATGGACGATGTGCTTGCACCCAAACGCCAGCGGGAAATAGAACAATTGGTGTCGCTACTCAAACCATTTTGTCCTACTAAGATTGCGCTTGAGTTGGATCCAAGAAGTTGCGAAGCTGAAAACAAAAACTATCAAGACTATCTCAACGGAACTTATGAACTCAAGCGGTACGAGGGTGATCAAATTGGTTATAGGTTGGCAAAACAGATGGGACATCCAAAGGTATACTGTGTTGATTATTGGCCAGAACAAAACCCATTTCTTCCGGAAGATCTTGACCCAGATTTGATGGATGAGGACAAATTCGCAAGGGAACACAATCAAGAACACTTACTCTCAAGCGTAGAAGACTTTTACGCTGATGCCGATGTGGAATTCCACGAGCAGGAAGATGGCAGAGTTTGGATTGTCCCCACGAAATACGAATCCCTCATTGACATGTATATCCGTGGTAATGAACCTGAAGATAGGCGCGCCAAACATCAAGTATACCTACGGAGCGCACGGATTGGATTGGGAGACCAATATCCAGGAGCCAATTGGCTGTCACATTATTGGTACGATAGGAATCTCAAAATATTTGTGAATCTGACACGGATTACTGAATCTACCGATGATCGAATTCTGCTGATTATAGGTGGAGGTCATGTCTATCTGGTGCAGCAATTCCTTGAAGACTCAGGGGAATACATCGTTGAAAGTCCACTAAAATATTTAGAACCAAAATGAGTTAATTTAATGTGAGTTCGGTATAAGAGATATGGAGTAAATTGTAGTTTGGGTTGAGGTGCGAAACCCAACTACAACAAATATACCAAACTCACGTTAATTAAGAATGTCACGTGTTCATCTGAATAATGCTTTGAGGTCGAACCATAAAGGGTAATTATGATTTCAAATATAGAAGAAACCAAAAATAGCCACGACAAATTCAAAGTTATCGGTGTTGGTTGTGCGGGAGGGAACGTTGTCAAACGTATGGTAGAAACGGGTCTGACAAACATTGAATATTATGTAGTTAATACTGATCAACGAGTAAACAATAAAGTCAACTATGCAACACCAGTGCTGATCGGTTCTAATATCACACAGGGATTTGGTTGCGCGGGATATCCAGTAAGAGGTAGATTAGCTGCTGAAGAGGACTCGGACAAACTTCATCAAATTATGCATGACGCAGATATCGTTCTTGTTATAGCTGGTATGGGTGGTGGTACAGGTACAGGTGCGGTACCTGTGATTGCATCTCTTTCTCGGGAACAAGGGGCTTTTACAGTTGGTATTGTCACTTTACCTTTTAATTTTGAAGGTGAACGGTGTGTTGAAATTGCCGAACTGGGACTGCAGAAACTGCGGGAAAATGCTGATTCTGTTCTTGTCGTGCCTAACCAACGGATTCATGACACGGTTGAAAGCAAATTGACAATTTCCGATGCCTACGGACTCAGTGATGAAATGTTGATCCGATGTGTTGAAACCATCTATGAATTCCATTCCAGCATTAGACGTAAAGACATTGAACTTTAATAATCAGGCGAAAACACTCTTCATTATACTTGCAGCATAAAATATCCTGATGAAAATTAACCTATCATTGCTTTATCTTCATATAGTGAAAGATAATAAACAGTTGACACATTTTCTGTAGGAGCGATCTCCGAATCGCGACCGAACGTCTTGGTAGTCGGGAATCAGAGTTCATTCCTACACCAAAAACTGTCAAAGTAATTCTAATACCATTTCTAACAAATAAAGTGTCATTTGCTGAGGAATACATGTAGGAGGGACCTCCCGGTCGCGACCGGTAAATCAACGGTATGAATGCCTATTGGCATTCCCCGGGTCGCTCCTACAGAAGAAAGATCTCCAATCAACAACAGTTGAATCCGGTAATGGGACAATAATTATTAGAATTGGTATTATATCCACTATAATTTGATAGAGTTAAAACCAATAAACACCAAAGCAAAGAGGATACAAATATAGTATGAAACCACACAAATATTACACAAGAACACTGATTATAACACTAACCATTCTACTATCAACATATATACAAACTGCACAATCTCAAAACACACAAACCGTCCAGAAGGAACTCATCGCAATAAAAACAGAACAACCACCCATCATTGACGGTGTCCTCAACGATGCATGTTGGCAAGACGCACCACAAGCAACCGGTTTTACCGATGAACGCACCGAAAAGCCTGCAAAAAATCAATCTGTTGGGAGACTCGTCTACACAGACAAAGCCATCTATGTCGGACTTCATCTCTACGACGATATACCTGACAAAATCGTAGCACGCCAAACAAAAGATCAGACCCGGTTTCAAGGAGAAGATTGGGTATCTTTTAGTCTCGACACATTCCATACGCATCAATTTTCTGACAGAAGTTTTTTCATTGTAAATCCACTCGGAACGAAATTCGCACATCTCGCCACAGGACGCGCTGAGAAGAGTGAATGGATCGGACTATGGAAAACCGCCGCACTGATTGCGGATGATGGATGGATTGTTGAGATGGAAATTCCATGGCAGATGTTGGATTATCCTGATACAAAAAAACCTATACGCATGGGTATCAACATTGATCGTGGACAACAACGGACAGGAGAGAAATCGTGGTGGTGTAACCTTGGAGTGAACGAATTCCGAGAAAACGATGGACATTGGGTGGATGTATTACCACCACGTCGCAAACGTGAACTGAAGTTGCTCCCGTATCTAATTGGTGGTATCACAGAAGCAGAAACTTCTGAAGAAAATACCTCTGAAGTGCAAAGAGAATACACCACCCGCGCAGGCGGTGATATCCGCTACGAGCTTACCCCACAAATACGTCTCATCGGCACTGCAAACCCAGATTTTGATAATATTGAACAAGCCGTGGAAGGGATAGATTTCTCCTACGGTGAACGCTATGTACCTGACCGACGTCCTTTCTTTGCTGAAGGTGGTAATACCTTCTATCTTGACTCCTTTTTTCATTCACGACGGATTGCTGAGATGGATGGAGGACTTAAACTATTTGGGAAAGTAGCAAAAAACACAACTGTAAGCACCTTAGGCACTTACCATAAAAATAACCAGAACTTCATTTTACGTGTTGCACAAGGTCTAACGGCGACATCCAACATAAATGGAGCATTCTTATCCAACTATCACAGTGACACAGATGCAAACAATGTCGGATACATGTGGAGTAATGTGCGTCACGGTAAGATTGCTACATTTGCACATATCGCACAAGGATGGGAAGGTAATTCTACTGGAAGAAACGGATTTGCCAGAATGGGTTACGAAGGACAATTCGTCCGAACTGCAATCTCCGCATATTTTCTTGATCCGGATTTCGTCAATAGACTCGGCTATCATCCGTTCATAGGTTATCGTGGAGTTGAGTTGACAAGTTACCTCAGTCATGAATGGCGTAGTGGTAATATACGTAAAGCATACCTTTCTGCTGTTGTAGATGCTTCTAATACCTATGAAGGTGAAGTCTTCCGCCGTAACCTTTACTTGGCTACGGGAATTCTTACACATAAAGACTATTTATTGACTGCTCAATGGGTCGGTGGACAATATGAGGAATTCACTGATAGTGTTTTTACTGTTGGTCTCGGCATCAGAGCCACGGATCGTTTTAACAATGTCGGCATCAGTTATGCTGGAGGCAAACGTGCAGGTGAAACAATTCATCGTATTGGTGGAAACCTGAATCTCCGCGCTTACGGCTTCACTGCCGGTCTGTCATCCATAGTCCAATGGCATTTTGAAAGACGTTACCAACAGATCCTAACCCTCACGTATGATTTCACTCCTGCTTTAAGTCTCGGTAGTCGCTTAATATATCAAACAGAGAAGGTAAATGTCTATTTTGCATTACGTCGTTCTGGGTATGCTGGCATGGACTTTTTTATCATTCTCGGGGACCCGAATGCGTTGGAATTCAAACAACGTATAGTGGCAAAAGTGATTAGGGCATTTTAGATATCTCAATATTCATACAACACAATATCCAGAAGAGTGTTTGTGAACTCTCCTGCATCATGGAAGGCGTGATCTTTCTCGCTTGTCGAGATAGGTCGCGCTATAATTTAATGTAAGTTCCGTATTTGTAGCGTAAACTCTTAGTTTGCGCATTATGGAACTCACTTTAATTTATTGCCATGATGCACGTTTTCTTCTTTTACTTTCGTCATTAATTAATAGAAGGATTAACCGATTTCAATAGGGGCATGTCTTGTGAAAAGAGATGACGATGTTCAACTGATTCGCAAAATTTTATCAGGCGATGACGCTGCTTTTAGTATCTTGGTTGAAAAATACCGAAAAAGCGTTCATACCCTTGCATGGAAAAACATACACGATTTTCACTATGCTGAAGAGATTGTGCAAGACACATTCCTGAGAGTATACAAAAAACTTCCGACACTCAAGAATCACAATCAATTTGCAGGGTGGCTTCATACTATCGCAAATCATCTTTGCATTGATTGGATACGAAAGCAAAAATCTATGATACAATCCTTGGAGGACACATGTCTGGAAGAAATCGAGGAATCATCTTATTCCCAACACATGTTGGAACAGCGGGTGATAGAAAAAACGGAATGTTATCATGAACTTGTGCAAGAACTCTTGGATAAATTACCAGAGAATGAGCGAGAGGTTGTTACACTCTATTATCTCAAGGAAATGTCAGCGAAAGAGATTGGTGAATTCATGGGGGTCTCTGTAAATACAATTACAAGTCGACTCCAACGTGCGCGAAAACGTCTACAAACAGATCAAGGTTCTTTGGTTCAAGAATACTTTGGACATATAGAATTACCTGATAATCTGGAGGAGAATATTATGAGTCAATTTGAGCAACTTCGCAACAAGTTCAATTCATACATGGAAAATGTGAGAGCTAACCCAGCGTCAAAAGATGATCTTCTTAAAGAGACATTGGATGAAATTGATGATTCGCTTAAGGGTGAAATTACATCTGAGTTGATGCATCTCGTTGTTGATGATATATACCCGTATATGGGTAGCATCGGTATAGAAAAACGGTTATCTCTACTCCGAAAGTATATGAATGACGTAGCAGATGATACGGAGCGTTACTGGGGGCATCAGAGGATAGTCAAGAGTTTTGCTTTTCTTCGTAGAAATACAGAAGCTATTGAGGAACAGACGCGTCTTTACCGTTGGGCATGCAAGCATTCAGAAAAACATGTTCTGAGGGTTATTTCCGATCTGAATACTGCGGGTTGTTGGAAAGCAGAAGATCGCATTGATGATTGGATAAAACTTTATCATAAGGCATCTGAACGCTTAGAGAACCCTGAAGTAAGCCAGTACACTCGTTGCAATTTTCTGCAATTTGGAGCAGAGATTTTACGTAAGAACGACAAGTCAGATGCTGCACTTCTTGAATTAGAAAAGTTGGAACATGCCAATGGCAAACCCGGTCGGAAGAATTATTTTAGATTCTGGTTGGCAGTAAGAGAGAATAGGCTTTTGTTATATAGCATACAGGAAGATTGGAATCGTTTTGATAAAATTTGGACAGAACTAAACACATACATTGAAGGAGAACTGAAAAAGCTGGATGCGAATTTTCCTGTAAATACCTACGAACTTATTTGGGCAGCACACAATGTTGGTTGTTGTATGGTATGGTCGGAGAAGTATAACGAGGCGAAACGTTTGCTACAATTTGCTGTTGATATGGGAAATTTCAACGAGTACAGTCACTTCATGCTTGCTGTCAGCCTCTGGGCATCTGATAAGGATCGAGAAAAAACCTTACACTATTTGAAGGTTGCTGAGGACAGCTATGTGGCGAGTTCCTACAATTATATGGATAGCTACTACTCCTCTTTCCTGGAAACACCCGAATTTTCTGATGTTAAGGATGATCCAGAGTTTCTGAAAGTTTTTGGCAAGTAATGTATTTTCTGAATCTCTGATTGTTCGAACCCCTTTTTGTCTGAATCACGGATTACACAGATTGCGTGGATTTGGATTATCAGATCCCGTTCCAATACCAGCAGTGTCTACATGCGTATAAAGATGTGTTTTATCAAACTCAGAAATTCGCGCAAACTGCGTAATTCGCGATTCAAATAAATCCGTGTCCCCCGCAATTCATCAACATAATTCTATATTTATCCACATTCTTGCATTTTGTGCAACCATGCAGACTCTATTACCTATCTTTATATTATGAATGACAAACATGTTTTGGAGTTGACGCATGAAAAACGATGACGCACAATTGATTCAACGCATCTTGGCAGGCGACCAGCCTGCGTTCAACACGCTTGTGCGAAAATATCAAAAGTCGGTCCACGCTTATGTATGGCGAAAAATTGACGACTTCCACACTGCTGAAGAAATCACACAAGATATATTCTTGAGAGTTTACGAAAAACTGTGGACTCTGAAGGACCCGAATAAATTTGTGGGATGGCTTTATGTGATAGCGGCACGTCAATGTTTCGCATGGTACGAAAAAAAGCGGATTCCGATGCAATCGTTAGATGCGATGCCAGCAGAGGAATTAGAAGGTCTGGCTTATACAGAATACAACACCAAACAACAGAGAGAATTCGTGAGTGAACGGCAACGCGAAGTTGTCAAAAACCTGCTTCAAAAGTTACCAGTGAGTGAACGCACCACTGTATCGCTTCATTATCTGAATGACATGACATGTGAAGACATCAGTAAGTCTATGGGTGTATCACCGAACACAGTCAAGAGTCGACTCCATCGTGCTCGAAAGCGGTTGCAGCAGGAGGAACACACAATTTTCAATAATTTGGGTGGTCATAAAGGAGATATAATAATGTCAGGAAAAATGCAAGACATTCGTGGTAAGTTTGATACTTATATGAAATATGTGGAATCTTTCCCTCTATCAGATGAAGATATACATAAAAGCGAAGAGGTTCTTATGGAGGTTGATGCAGAGATAGAAGCTGCAATTAAGGATGAGATCACACCCGAGTTGGCGCATCTTGTAGTTGATGATATATATCCGCATTTTGGCAAAATCGGCATGGAAAAACGGATCGCACTACTCCGTAGGTACCAAGATGTTGCCGCAGATGATACTGAACGTTTTTGGGCGAAACACCGAACAGTCCATAGTTTCCCTGCTTTGGAGAGAAACCGAGAAGCAGTTGAAGAACAGATACGTCTTTACCGTTGGGCATGCAAGCACATGTCGGATAAATATGTATTGGAATCCCTTTGTAATTTGACCATTATTGATTGTTGGAAGAAGGAAGGTCGTATTGATGAGTGGGTCCAACTACATGATGAGGCATCCCAACGTTTAGATAATCCTGAAGTGAGTGACTTCTCACGCTGCGATTTTTTGCAAATCGGGTCAGAGGTGTTACGTGCCTATGAGCGGTTTGATGATGCACTTTCCGGATTAGAGAAGTTGGAACATGCTAACAAAGATCAGAGTTGGAAACACTATTTTCGATTCTGGTTGGCTGTGAGAACGAACCGTCTTCGCATATACGGAAAACAGGAAGATTGGGTTCGTTTTGATCCTGTTGTGAAGGATGTCAGGACATTTATTGATGGTGAAGTGGAAAAACAGAAAGCAGGCTATCCGGTAAATGTCGGCAACCTGATATGGGCTGCTCACGATGTAGGGTGCTGTCTTGTGTGGTCAAAAAAGTATGAGGACGCAAAACGTTCCCTACAAATCTCCCTTGAATTGCAAAACAAAAACGATTGGGCATACTTCATGCTTGCTGTAAGTATCTGGGCAACTGAGAAGGATCGCGAGAAGACATTGCATAATTTAAAACTTGCTTCGGATTATATATTAAATTATTGGAATGAAAATAGATATTATCCTGCTTTCCTTGAAACACCTGAATTTTCGGATGTTTGGGATGATCCCGAGTTTCTGAAAGTCCTCGGTAAGTAGTCTATCAACAGTTTATAGTATATTGTAAATCCATAAACAATCACAAATCGGTAGGTGCGGTTTCCAAACCGCACCATTTACCTTATAACAGAGGAAAACAATTGAGTAAAACACAATATTTATACATGATAGCGTTGATAATAACGCTAATATCAAACATACACACAATCGCAGCAGAAAACACACAGACTGTAAAAAAAGAACTCCCCGCAGTCAAAACAGAACAACCACCCGCCATAGACGGTATCCTTGACGATGCCTGTTGGCAAGACGCTCCGAAAGCCGTAGGCTTTACCGACCAACGTACCGAAAAACCAGCCAAGAATCAATCTATTGGTTACGTTGTCTACACTGACGAAGCTATCTACGTCGCAATTCATCTATACGATGATACGCCAGACAAAATTGTTGCGCGCCAAGGAAAAGATCAGACCCGATTCAGTGGAGAGGATTGGGTTTCTTTCAGTCTCGATCCGTTCCACACACACCAATTTTCTGACAGAAACTTCTTTATGGCAAATCCACTGGGAACAAAATATGCACATCTTGCTACTGGACGCGCAGAAAAAAGTGAATGGATCGGTCTCTGGAAAGCTGTCGCCAAAATAGTAGATGATGGATGGATTGTTGAAATGGAAATCCCCTGGCAGATACTGGACTATCCAGAAACGACAGAACCTATTCGGATGGGTATCAACCTCGACAGATTACAACAAAGGACAGGAGAACGTTCATGGTGGTGTAATTTAGGTGTTAACGAATTTCGAGAAAACGATGGACACTGGATTGACGTGCTGCCTCCGAAGCGAAAACTCGACCTAAAATTCTTACCATATCTTATTGGTGGTATCAGTGAAACAGAAATGGATGAAAGAGAGTATACTGCACGTGCAGGTGGTGACCTTCGTTTTGAGGTTACACCACAACTACGACTCATCGGAACAGCAAACCCTGATTTTGATAACATAGAACAAGATGTAGAAGGCATAGACTTCTCTTACAGTGAACGATATGTGGGTGACCGTCGTCCGTTCTTCTCTGAAGGTGGAAATGTCTACAATCTTGGAAACCTTTTCTATTCACGCAGGATAATGGATATGGATGGAGGGATAAAACTCTATGGAAAATTAGCAAAAAACACATCAGTCGGCACTTTAGGCACCTATCATCGCAACAACCAGAACTTTCTTTTACGTGCGAAACAATCCATTACTGCAACTTCTCACATCATCGCGGGTTTTTTATCGCACCATCGTCCTGATTCAGATACAAACAGTGTTGGGCACTTCTCAGGAAAGGTCAGATACGATAAGTTTTCAGCGGAATCAAGTTTTACCCAGAGTTGGGAAGAGGAGTCAGATGGAAGAACAGGGAATGTTAATTTACAATACAGAGGTCCCCTTTTTCAATCAACATTATTTGGGTATTTTGTGGATCCAGATTACGTAAATAATCTCGGCTACCGACCGTTCACAGGTCTACGTGGAGGTGGTGTAGAAGGAATCATTTCAAACGAATGGAGAAAGGGAATAATACGCAGTATCTTCGCTGGGGCAAATTTCATAGCTGCTAACACTTATGAAGGTGAGGTATTTCAGCAAGACTTTTCTGTCTTTTCAAATTTCTTGACACATAGTGATTACAGGATTTCTATTAGCTGGTATGGTGGTCGTTTCCAAGAATTCACTGATAGTCTCTTTAGCATCAGATTAAATGCACGTTCATCGGATCAGTTCAACAATATCGGTTTTAGCTACAATTGGGGTGAAAGAGCAGATGAGCGAATACACCGCATCAGCGGAAATCTGAATCTTCGCGCTTACGGATTCACTGTAGGACTTTCCTCCCGTATTCAATGGCATTTTGAAAGACTATATCAACAGATTCTAACCTTCACGTATGACTTTACTCCTGCCCTAAGTCTTGGCAGTCGTATAATCTGGCAAGCAGATTTCGTTAATTACTATTTGGCATTACGCCGCTCGGGTTATGCGGGCATGGACTTTTTTATCATTCTTGGTGACCCTAATGCTTCAGAATTCAAACAACGTATAGTAGCAAAAGTGATTCGGGCATTTTAAGTCCTTAGTATTTCCACTTCACCAACGGATGCACGGACTATGGAGTGCCGGTTTGAACTCACCACATTTGTAGTTCCTATGGAATACAACGACAATATCTAATCTCATTTCCTATGCAAGCGTAAGATCTCTTCTTGCCTTATCCATTCTTCAAGGAATAGCCAACACTCACCGCGTTTTCCGTTCACGTTTTTCTTTTTTTTTTGCATAACGCACGTTTTCTGATTAAACTTGCGTCATTAAATAATAGAACGTGAGTTCCATAAATAAGTCATAAGTAACTCATCGCTTATATTCTTTAGTTTTAGTAAGGTTTTTGTAGCACAATCTGTTAGATTGTGATCCATTATACGCAAACTAACAGTTGCGCTACAATTATGGAACTCACGTTAATAGAAGTATAAACCGTATTCAATAGGAGAAAGTTTCGTGGAAAGAGCTGACGATGTTGTACTAATTCGCAAAATCTTATCTGGTGACGACGCTGCATTTAGCATCTTGGTCGAAAAATATCAAGAAAGCATTCATGCTCTTGCATGGCGGAAGATTCGAGATTATCACTATGCAGAAGAGATTATGCAAGACACCTTCCTTAAGGCATACAATAAACTTCCCACACTCAAGAATCCTAACCAATTTGCCGGGTGGATCCATGTCATCGCAAAACGACTTTGTATTGATTGGGTACGCAGGCAAAAGCTTGTGATGCAGTCGCTGGAAGGCACACATCCGCAAGAAATTGATGAATCCTCTTATACACAACATCTGACAGAGCAGCGGAAAACAGAAAGAACTGAGTATTGTCATGAACTTGTGGAAAAACTACTGGAAAAACTGACAGAAAATGAACGCAGGGTCGTAACACTCTACTATCTTGATGAAATGTCAACAAAAGAGATTGGCGAATTCATGGGAGTATCGGTTAATACAATTACGAGTCGACTCCAACGCGCTCGAAAACGTCTACAAACAGACCAAGGACTCTTTGGTCATTTACTATCATCAAATAATCTGAAGGAGAACATCATGAGTCAATTAGAAGAAATTCGCAGTAAGTTTAATTCATATATGGAACGTTTAAAATCTGATCCGATATCCAGAGAAGATATACTCAAAGAAGCAGACAGCGAAATTGACGCTGTGCTCAAGGGTGAAATCACATCTGAGTTGGTGCATATTGCGGTTGATGGAATATATCCGTATATGGGTAAACTTGGAATTGAAAAACGAGTATCCCTACTCCGTAAGTATATGAATGACCTAAAAGATGATACAGAACGATACTGGTCGCATAAGTCGTTAGTGAATGGTTGCGCTATTCTTAGAAGAAATCGAGAAGCTATTGAGGAACAGACACTCCTCTACCGTTGGGCATGTCAGCATACAGAAAAGTATGTGTTGAGGATTATTTCCGATCTAAACATTGCCAGATGTTGGAAAGCGGAAAACCGTATTGATAACTGGATTCAACTTTATAATGAGGCATCTGAACGCTTAGAACACCCTGAAGTGAGCGACTACTCACGGTGTGATTTCCTGAAAAAAGGCACCGAAGTGCTACGACACAATGACCGGTTTGATGATGCCCTGCTTGAAATTGAAAAGTTGGAACGGGCTAACCAAAAACAAGATTGGGAACACTACTTCAGATTCTGGTTGGCTGTGAGATCAAACAGACTTCTATTGTACGGAAAACAAGAAGACTGGGATCGTTTCAATCAGGTTTATACTGAAGTAAACACGTATATGGATTTAGAGTTGAAAAAACTGAATGATAACTTTCCCCTAAACACATACGAACTTTTTTGTACTGCTCACAATATCGGGTGTTGTCTGGTATGGTCAAAGAAATATAACGAGGCGAAACGCTTGCTACAAATCGCCATCGATTTGGATAATTGGAATGAACATAGTTATTTCATGCTCGCTGTGAGTATCTGGGCATCTGAGAAAGATCGCGAGAAGACTCTAAATTATCTAAAAATCGCACAGGACAAATTCGTGGTCACTACCCTTAATTATCCGGATTCTTTCTACCCAACATTCCTTGAAACACCTGAATTCTCAGATGTTTGGGATGACCCAGAGTTCCTGAAAGTCCTTGGAAAGTAGTCAATCCCAAAATCAAATCGGTAGGTGCGGTTTCCTAACCGCACCATTTACCCTATAACAGAGGAAAACAATTGATAAAATCCCAAAATATATACACCATAGTTCTGATAGGTTCAACAATATCAGTGTTGGTTATAACTGGGGTGAACAAACCGATGAGCGGATACATCGTATAAATGGAAACCTAAACCTACGTTTATACGGTTTCACTGTAGGACTTTCCTCTAATATCCAATGGCATTTTGACAGGCGTTACCAACAGATCCTAACCCTCACGTATGACTTCACTCCCGCTCTAAGTCTTGGCAGCCGCCTAATTTGGCATATAGATGGCATCAACACTTACTTCGCGTTACGGCGTTCTGGCTATGCTGGCACAGACTTCTTTATCATCCTCGGCGACCCAAACGCTTCAGAATTCAAACAACGTTTAGTTGTAAAAGTAATTCGGGCATTTTAATACAATCAACCCATACCAAAGTGCTTTAGTATGCGATGTGTGGTAATTGTCTGAACCAGGATTATCAGATCAATATTCTTGACAATTTTAGGTAATTCTGATAAAACACATCATAAATACGATTGATTATCCTATTTTTCAACAAATTTTAATAAAATACTTGACAAATTTTGCATCAGAAAGTATACTTAATAATGTGACCTGCAATAAATGCGAAATTATTGTAGGTAAGCAAAAATTAATATACTTGACAAATTTATCTTTTTGTGTTATACTTAAAAAACATTCGGTAAGAGATATAAAATATCCGTGTTTCATATCTTATTTTGTGTTTAGGCGTTGTTGTTTTAATTATACGGAACTTACTGAACACACTGCCCATCGTTCCGAATGAATAATGTACATACGATTAATATTGAAAAGGTTGACACTTTTTTGTAACCCAGTTATACTGGGTGGCGTTATCTTAACGTAGACCAAAATAATACACCGGTTGATATTTTTTGTAACCGATGTCATAATAGGTAACGTTATTAATTTATGCGGTTTGATATAAAACTTGTAGGAGTGATCTCAGGATCATAAATATTATCGGGAACCGGAAATTCCCACCTACAACGCAAAACCGTTCCCACTGGAAGTGGAGGATATGCGCATCGGAAGTGCACATGTCCATACCAAAGGTTAGTAAGAATAGATTTGTCCCTGATCTGTTTTGATATTTTAAATTGTATTATAGGGTGCGATAACGGAATCAAATGCACATATCGCCCCAATAGGTTTTATAACTTTAGTTAGATTTTTTTAGAGGAGAACAAATAGTGAAACTGTCATATACTTTGGCATTTCCTATCACAAGTATAATTGTGATACTCGCCATCGGGTTTGTGTTTAAGAGAACCTGTCTCATCGTGAACCTACATGATGATCCTAACACACCCAACACCCAAAAAGTCCTGATAGCCATTCAAAATTTGAGCTCCCAACAGCAAATTATTTTAGCATCCGTTAACTCTAACACCTTTACAGATGCAAATACAATTTGTTGAACTAATAGAAACTGATCCTTCAGTTTTTCCATTTATTACGTAAGATGTAAGCAGTAACTACATGATACTTATTGCATCTGGTAATGGTATTAAATATGTAGGTGTGATCTCAGAATCGCAAATATAAACGGAAACCGGAAATTTCCTCCTACAATTTGGGACCTATCCAATGAAAACGAGGACATGTGCACCGGAATGTTCATGTCCGATACTCAAATGTTATCCAGAAAAGATTTATCCCTAAATCTTTTCTTGATTTTCATATTATATTGTCGGGTACGATAACGCAATCAAACGCATATATCGTCCCAATAAACTAAATGTTTTAGTTAGATTTTTTTAGAGGAGAATAAATAATGAAACTGTCAAATAGATTGGCATTTCCTATTGCAAGTTTAATATTGATGCTTGCAATCGGACTTGTTTTCGCACCTACCACTGTACTCGCACACCCGCACGATGACGATCCAAACACAAGCGACATCCTACCAAATACGGATGGCCACTTAGAAACCGATCATCCGACAGCAACAATTACATTGGTTGATGCTAAAGATACCACTTCTACTACTTTTACAGATGACACTATAAAGGGAAAATCTGTTAAATTAGTAAAAACTGATGGAACAGATTTTGCTGAATTAAGAGAAACTGATCCCACTGTTGAGCCACCCATTGATCAAGATAGAACCGGTATATTCAGAATCCGTATTGAGTTTGATAAGGATTTGATGGATGTAACGGATGGAGCAGGTGGTGTACTTGCTGATTCCGAGATTTCGCTTATCGTCTTAGGTCAAACTAATCCTAATAGTGATATTGGTAGCAGTTTGTCAGTTGGCACTCCGGCACGTGTGACTGATTCTAAACGCGCATTTGAAGTAGAAATCACTGTGAATGCTGCTCAGTTTGTGGAACTTCCGCTTATTGTATTTGTTACCATAGAAGCTGATGCTGTATCAACTCCTGGAGGGTATGACCTTGATCTTGGTACGCCTATTGAAGCACTTGGGAACTTGGAATCAACACCCGCTGAGGCAAGGTTTGAAGTGGTTGAAGATTTATCTACAGTCCCAGACCCAGGTCCGTCTCCTGTAGATCATCCAGATGGAACATTCGAAATTCCCGGAAATAGTTTCGTTGTTGTAGTTCGGAATGATCATGCATCCCAACCCGGCGCACGAGGGATGCATTTTCGATCAGATGTAGACACAGTTGTGTGGACAGGTATGCCTGATTTGGCGAACCTCTTTGATCTAACAGCTCCCCACGGTGGTGGGGCACTTATTGTAGAAAGTGCAGGTACTGCTGTCGGAACTGTCGGGATCAGTGAGATTATGTGGGCACTTGATGAAAGTTATCTCGGAATTGAAGCCGCTGAGAAAGCATCACAATGGATTGAGCTGCATAATCTCAATGCTGATCCAGTAACAGTTACCATGAAAGTCTTAATGGGTACCGATATAACTGATGCTAATAACGGATTAAGAGGAGATCTCGTAGATCCTAACGTTGATGCGGTGACAAACTTTTTCAACAACCGACCCGGAAACGCAGCGTGGACTGTAAAAGGTTCCAGTGGTGACAGTGTGCAGGCGCGTAACTTTATCTCTATGGCAAGGATACTACCAAACGAAAAGGATGCCTATGCAAATGCAGACGGTGCGCTGTATAGTAACAGAGATGGTAGAGCCTCAGGTAATTGGGAAGCATCTCAAAACACCTATTTAAAGGCACGCACATCCGGGAACATTGAATATGATTACGTTGGCACACCCGGAAGAGTGAACTCCTTTAAACCCTCGACACAAGGCGATATTATACAGCAACGTACAATAAAACCTGCAAGTAATACTATCGTTATTAATGAGGTGGCAAACCGTTCTGGATTGAATGAAAAGTACGAGTGGATTGAACTCCGCAATGCCTCCGAAGATAAAATAAACTTACGGAATTACATGATTTCAATTGTGACAGCAGTAGACAATGATGCCGTACTGATTCAGTTTCCGGCAGATGATAATGCTCAATTAGAAAAAAATGAAGTGTTCCTCATAGTCGCTACCGATCCAGCGGACAACTTTGATCACCCGCTTGCTGTCGGGTACAAAGTGAGTAAAAGCGAATTAGAACAAGAACCAGGTACGCGAAAAAGTCCTGTTCGTTATATGGCTCAAAGTTTTGCACTACCTGACGACGGCAATTTTGTACTGATGGTGCGAGAACCGGACAACGGTGAAGGTCAGAGATCTGGTGTAGATGATAGCAAAGGTGTTGCTGAAACCGGGACTGACGATCTCGACAAAATCGTGGATATTGCTGGATACCACTCGAATTTGATTAAAGATCCATATCCTAATTCAGTTTCAAAAACTGATTTATGGCCACTGTACAAATTTGATGCCCCAAGTTTCGCTCATAATAGGTTTGATAAAGATGTTGTTCTTCTTCGCCAACGTTTGACAACACACAATGATCGTAGTGGTGTTGGTGCCCATGAAAATAAAGATGGTGAAGGTGAAGCCGCATTCCGAAATGTAGGATGGACCGGTATCGGATATAGACGACTTGCTGCTGCTACAAATGCAAACGGTGGTACACCAGGTTATCCTAACAACGCACTGCCGGAATCTGGTAGTGATATCACTGCTGCTGTTTATATCAGTGAAATTATGTATGCTGATAACGCATTCGGTAGCCTGCCACAGTGGATTGAACTTCGTAATCCATCTAAGACCCTTGGTGCAGACTTGCATAACTGGCGTCTTACTATCACTAACCACGATACAACTGATGGTGATACGTCTTACTGGCAAGGTAAAGGTGAAGCAAGTATCCTGCTGAAGAATTTGAAAATTAGACCAAATTCTTCAGTGTTGATTACATCACGCAGAGCAATTCAGAGTGAAGTTTTCATACCTAATTCTGATATCTTCGTCCTGTGGCCAACACACCGAGAAACTTTCGGTATGGTTGATTCTGGCGATGATTTTCTCAATGCCTACGGATTCAATATTACCTTACACGCCAATGGTCACGAAAACGACCTAAGTAAGTGGCAGTTAGTTGACGAAATCGGTAACCTTGCATCTGATGCAAGTGACCGTCGTGGTAATAGAAAACGGTTTGATCCACCAAGTTGGGAATGGCCTCATGCAAATACTGAAGAAGATGATCGTATATCAGTCGCACGCACAAACACCGTTACCGATATCACAGATAATGGATTCACTCGTGTAGTGTCTGATGGGACAACACCCGAAAGTTGGATTCTCTCAAGCATAGACAGCAGAACCTATAGAATCCGCTATGTCTTCTATGGACATAGAGACGATATTAGCACACCAGGTCAAACCCTCAATTCTCCGTTACCGGTTAGCTTATCCTTCTTCCGTCCAACACTGGAAGACGAGAAAGTCATTGTCCATTGGACAACCGAATCCGAACTTGACAACGCTGGATTTAATATTCTCCGTAGCGATACCCGGAACGGTGAGTTCAAACAGGTCAATGAAAAGTTAATTCAAGGTAAAGGCACTACTGGTGAACGTTCAAACTATAAATGGGTAGATACTTCAGCAAAACCTGGTGCTGTTTATTACTACCGAATTGAAGACATATCCTTCAACGGTGAACGCCAAACGCTCATGACCACTAAGTTGAAAGGCTTGATCTCACCCGAGAACAAACTCACAACACGGTGGGGTGAATTGAAATCACAAGATTAACGCAGTGTTATTCTTACTTATTTCACCGAAAGGCAGACGGTGGACTTCGGTCCATTGTCTGCCTATTTCCATTGTTTGATGTTTGAATGTCAATGGATAAACCAATTGCATCCGACCATCAAATATGGTATAATTATAAATTGGAGATATAAGATTGGAAAAAGAGGAGAGAGTTTCAGTACTTAGCATACGGAGGATATGGATTGATCTTGCCCTATCAGTATTCTCGCTTCAAGTGATCCTTTACGCGGTATTGTTGATTCGGCATGAGGTTGCGAAAGGCAACGCACCGATGGAAGCAGCACAAGTCATTGTTGCACAGTTGGCATCTGTTATGGCAGTTGCTACTGGTATCACATTTATTTTATTTCAAGGAGTAGATTTTGTCATGTTTCTAACACAACTTTACAAAGAACGAGTTAATCGCAAAGTTAAAGAAGCGAAGGCTAAAGGCAAAGCCGAAGGCATAGTTGTGGGTAAAGTTGAAGGCATTGTTGAAGAACGCAAATTGTGGATAGAGTGGAATACCCTCCGAATAGAAGCCGAGGAAAAGGGTGAGGAATTCAACGTACCTCCACCAACTGACACGAATTCTTCATTGGAATAGATTTTATCATGTTTCTAACACAACTTTACAAAGAACGGCTGCGCAGAAGAAAAGGGCGTGGAGTTTGATGAAGATCCACCAACCTAATCAATAGTCCATAACCTAAGTTATCAAATAATCAACATCATAAGAGGATATAACCAGATAGATGAAAAAGTTCTTAATCATACTATTAGTATTAACAGCACTTACCCCAAGTGTGTATGCAGAAATCACATATAGCGAACACATCGCACCGATATTACAAAAACATTGTCAATCCTGTCACCGACAAGGAGAAGTTGCCCCCTTTGCACTAACCGAATACCAAGACGCGAAATCTTGGGCAACCGAAATTGCAGAATATACGAAAGCGCAATTGATGCCACCTTGGAAACCCGCAGAAGGATACGGACACTTCAAAAACGAACGTCGTCTTACAGAGAAAGAGATCCAGATGATCACAGATTGGGCAGAAGCTGGTGCTCCGTCAGGAGATCTCTCCAAAACACCTCCGAACCCAACATTTCCCGAAGGGTGGATACTCGGTGAACCTGACCATCTCGTTGAAATGCCTGTTGAATACGAAATTGAACCAGAAGGTGAAGACGAATATCGGCACTTTATTATACCTACAAACTTTGATACCGACATGTATGTTCAGACAGTTGATGTCCAACCGGGTAACCGAAAGACGGTACACCATGTCATCCTCTATCTAGATGTGAAAGGGCAAGCACGTGAACTCGCTGCGAAAGATCCAAAACCGGGTTATGTTACAGAAGGGACAGGTCCAGGAATTGACATCGCAGGAACACTCGGTGGATGGGCACCAGGAATGAGTCCATCCGTTCTACCAGAAGGCATCGGGTATCGGTTGCCGAAAGGTGCTGATATCGTTCTACAGGTGCATTACTACCGCACTGGACACCTTGAACGCGATCAGTCGAAAGTTGGACTCTACTTCAATAAAACAGACAAGACAACACCGTTGCAGATCGGTCAGGCAATCAATACCAAGTTTGTAATTCCACCAGGTGAGGCGAAGTATACTGTCAAAGCATCTCAACAGGTGAAAAAGGATAGTTATCTGTTAGCGACGATGCCGCACATGCATCTGCTCGGACGTGACATGCGGATGATCGCTAAACCCCCTACCGGTAATTCGGTTGATCTTATCTGGATACAGGATTGGGATTTCAACTGGCAAGATATTTATCATTACCGCAAACCGATTTTTCTTCCTGCTGGAACACAAATCTCTCTTGTTGCACACTTTGACAATTCTACCACAAATCCAGCCAATCCACATGACCCTCCTGTTCCTGTTGGTTGGGGAGACAAAACAACGGATGAAATGTGTATTGGGTTCTTGTATTTTGTTGATGCAGCGAAATATAATCCGGTAGAACAATAATCCACAGTGTAAGGTTGACATTGAATTTAATTATATTTTTATGTAAACCTTTTAAGTTCTGTGGTAATATAATATCTTTAGTTTTTTGGGTGGAATATTTATAGCAAAGGAGCGAATATCTCTGTATTGTTCCTACGGAACTAAATAGGAAGTAAGACGCTTTCTATAAACGTTCCATCCATAAAGGCATAACAATTGTCCTATTCCCTCTTCTGACCCACAAAATACACTGCAGATGCCAAAATATGCGAATGCGGATGCAATAATAACAACATATCCAACCAAACCAACGGAAATGTCAACCATCCAACCATAAGCGACACCATCTTAGCAACCAACAAACTCCCAAACGAACAGACAAGTCCTACATACTCTCGAAAAATCCAATGGAGAGCCGTTGTCGGTCCCGCACACGCCCCGCTTTCAATCTCATGAAAGCGAGAAAAGAGTTTCACAAATCCCGTAGTCGTCCACCGTTGATAATCGTGTGGAGATGCATGATAACCTTGTAAAAAGGGTACGGCTGCACACACAAATCCGTTCGGTTTCAGGACACGGTAAATCTCAGCGACAACTTGCAGCGGGTCGCTGACATGCTCCAGCACAGCCTCAGAAATTACTGCATCAAAAACGGAATCTGCAAACGGGAGAGCGTGTCCATCTGCCACAACATCCACCAATGGAGTTGCCTGTATTTCAAGATTAATCACATTCGGTGCTCGACGATGGATTCCGGAGCCTAAATCCATAATTTGTGCATCCGGTCCCAGTTCTCGGATGACACGTTTCACAGACCGGTTCCAACGTGGCGCGGGATAAGGACATCCCATTAGTGGAGCTAAAAATCGATGTTGCCGTAATCGGTTTTTAATCTGTTCAATCATACTCGGTTTTCGGCATTTGGCTTTCAGTCGTCGGTGGATAGATCCTGTTGGAAGGCATTAAACATAATTACCGACTGGCTGACAGCAGATAGGCATAAAAAAACGGGGTCAGACCCCCGACCCCGCCAGCACTACTAATCGTTATGTCTCAGTAAACTTTACATTTGCTTCATCCGCCGCCTTTACCAAATCCCTTACAATTTGCATCGTCAACTGCGATAATTTGCGAGAGAATTCAGCATCAGAAACCCCTCTATATCGCGAGGGTTGCGATGTTCCGAGCCGTTCATTTGCGATTGTCAGTGCACTTGTAACAAGTGGCAATGCGACTTCAAGTAGCTCCGCAGATTCTGGTATTTCAATAACTTCTGGCATTACACTGTCTTGTACGTCCATTTCACCTGCTAATAAGCGTTCTCGATTCTCATTGATTGCCTCAAGTACCTGCTTTGCGGCGTATTGATGAGCACCTCTCTTCGCACCCGGTATCGGATCCTCTGTTTCGTGGACCCTGTCTCCATAATGAACTGTAACTTTCCAACTCGGTGCGTCTGGTGTGCCGTGTTGTGTTTCAGAGAACCGTGGTTGGCTCAATCCACGTTCTTGGCAATATTGAATTAAAAGTCCTTTATAGTTTCCATCAGGCTCCAAAAAACCCTGACCAGGCATAGACACCTCCTGAACCACTTTACCTGTTGTTGTTATCATAGCGTGGACGATATTCCGTCGTTCTCGGCTTGACTTTTCGCTGCCGTTTCAATTCGATTCGACGACGTTTTTCACTCGGTTTTTCATAAAAACTACGTTTCTTAATTTCCGTGACAACACCTGCTTTACCGCACAATTTTTTGAACCTCGCGAGTGCTCTATCAAATGTTTCTCCGGAATCAACAGTAACTTCAACCTGAACCATGTTCACATTCCTCCTATAGGTAAAATATTATATTAGTATATCATATCTAAGGGCAGATGTCAACTTTTTTTGGCAGAGGACGGGGATATAAAGTTTTCGAAATTTCTGATGTAATTTTCACAATTCAATAAAATCACTTAGGAACACGCATCTACAGAATATACTTAAAACTAAATAACCCAATGCAGAGGGATGGAGCCGTTCAATTGTTAGGGAGATGTCTTGTAGAAGGACATTTCCAGAAACCAAAATGCCCACAGTACCATAAGCACCAAGGGCATTTTTATAGTATGTATTGAATTGCTTATTTGCGATTGCCTTTCAACGCACCCCATGTTGTTGTCAACTTTGCTTTCGGATCAACAGCAGTTCCAGCACTCTTAACAGCCTCAAGGGCACTAAACATTGCATTTAGGTCGCCTGCCCCAGTATCTTCATTTCCAGCAAAGTCGAAATCAAGTGTTCCATCATTAACTTCAATACCTTCGTATGTTTTGATGTCAATTTCGTCTCTACCGGGTGTAACATAAAGTGGTTCAACGACCTCGTCTTCAATGATAATATCAAATCCTCGATTGTTTGGGGACCAATGTTCACCGACGAGATAAGTCACATCAAAAACACCGTTGCCGGTTACAAACTGATATTTAACGGTTGCGGGGAATTGTGCCCAACTCACAGCATAGAAAAGTTCAACGTCATAACCAGCTTCTTCCGCCTGTGTTTGCGCGTCAGCAGTCAGATTAGCAACTTCAGCGGTACGTGGAGCCAATTCAATCCATCCACCCCAGGCTTGGTTTTCCTGTTGTGCACCATGCCACACACGACCTTGTGAGTCAGTAAAGTCATCTGCCTTTCCACCTCGAACACGGTATTCCTCTGCATATAGCAGGCAAGGTGTAATCGCTACGGCGAGAAAAATCATTAACGTCAAAATATTCAGTAATTTCATAGTACCTCCATTTATGGTAAAACTTAAGTTGACATACTCCCAAGCCTTGAGGCATGGAATTCTGCTATCGTCAAGGATTGCTTGCCTAAGCAAGTCTTACGTCCTCTCCTTCAATGGACGATGCCCCGCCCATTCATCTATTACAGATTTTCACCTGCTTTAGATGGCAAGATTCTTTTTTGTGAAGTGGTACTGTTTCACTTGAAACAGTTCAATTTTGTCCTTCCTACCAGACACCCCAACACAACAAGAGATGACTTACTTCTCTTGGGGGTCTTTTATGCAATATGTCTACTCGCTCCTTTTGAGAGTTCGCTATAGCGACTTTGGTAACGCATATCGTAGATATGTGCTGCATATCAACCCGCTCACGTGTTCCAGTTCACATTCGACTGGCATGATATAGACGCTCTCCACCCACCTGCATGGTTGACAATGTAGTATCACGCTAATCTTTCGTTGGGCATTTTGTGATACCCCGGACTTGTTAGCCGTTCTACATCCCAAAACTAAAGTATTGAGTTTTGAACGGAACGTTTGATAATTCGCAATAGTTAGTCTTGATGTTGTCCTTTAAGAGCACCCCAAGTTGTGGTTAATTTCTGTTTTGGATCCACTGACAATTGCGATGGAACTACCTCTATTCCGCTGAACATAGCATTAAGATCTCCTTTGCCAGTTTTTGCATTTCCAGCAAATACGAGACTCATTACTTGGTCCTTAACTTCAATTCCTTCATATCGTTTGATGTCAATCTCATCGCGTCCCGGTGTTACATAAAGCGGTTCAACAATCTCATCTTCAATGATGATATCATAACCGCGGTTGTTCGGTGACCAGTGTTCACCAACGAGATAGGTCACATCAAATAAACCTTTACCCGTTTTCAAATCTACCTTGACAACATCCGGAAACTGAGCCCAACTGACAGCATGAAAAATAACTTCATCGTACCCTTCCTCTTTTGCCAATTTTTTTGCAGCATCAGTTAGGTTTGCAACCACTGCTGTACGAGGAAGTTTCTCAATCCAACCGCCCCAGTCTTGTTTCTCTTGCTGTCCAGAGTGCCAAACACGACCTTCGGCATCTTTATAATCAGCACCTACACCTCCAATCACACGAATTTCTTTGGCAGGCATAGCATCTGTAGTTAGTACTGCTATAAATACAGCACATAACAATATTAAAAATCTTCGTTGCATCATTTCCCCCTTGTCTGAAAAATAATGATTATGTGTTGAAATCTAATTATCATTGTTCTGTAATAATTGAACTATTCATAATTTGAGAGTAATCTTACAAAATTCTGCAAAAAAAGTCAACACTATTCTAATCAATAATTTTGCATCAAATATAGTTTACCGATACAAGACTTTACTCCACCTTCTCAGTCACAATCAACCTTTGGTTCGCCTTAATATTCGTGAGTGTCTGTAAAGTACCGCTTGTCCACTGAATAATAACTTTATCGACTTTATTATGCTTTCCAAGACCAAATTCTACTTCTGGACTATTCTGTGAGAGATAACTACTTCCTGCAGTAACTTCGCGAATCTGGTGTATTTCGCCTGTCACCACTTTGATCTGCGCGCCAATCCCATCTCGATTGCTTTCTACACCAACAGTTCGGATATGAAGCCAATTCAGTCGGTTTCCACCATCATTGCGGAGTAATCTTGGTTTCTCACCAGCATTGACAATCAATAAGTCTATATCACCATCTGCATCGTAGTCACCAGCCGCAACACCTCTACCGACACCTGGGGATTCCAACTGTCGCAGTCCTGCTTGTTCAGAGACATCAGTGAAAGTGCCATCTCCGTTATTTCTAAGCAAAACATCTGATTGCCCGTGGTTCTCCCACGAGGCAGGATCAATATGTCCAGCAGCAAAAAACAGGTCTAAATCTGTGTCGTTATCCATATCAAAAAAAACAGTGCCCCAACATGTTTTCCCGAGTCCTGATTCAAACACACCGCTTTGGGCAGAGACATCAGTGAAAGTGCCATCTCCGTTATTTCGGTAGAGTACATTGTTTTCATCAAGCCAGTTTGTAACAAAAAGGTCTAACGAACCGTCGTTGTCATAATCTCCCCATGCGATCCCCATTCCGCTACGAATGTCCCCAGTCCGGCTTCGCGCATCGGGTTGGTTTGTATTTGTAAAAGTCATTTCGCCGTCATTCCGATAAAGTATATTTTGATCCGAATCATTTGCAAGATAGATGTCTAAGTCTCCATCAGAGTCATAGTCTGCTGCTGCGACTCCAAGTGTTAAATGGAACCCTCCATTTACCTTGGAAGCATCAGTGACATCAATGAAACTACCGTCGGCTTTGTTCAAATAGAGGACGTTCGCTTGCCCAAAAAAATCGTAAGGGAAAAAGACCTCATCTCCCTGTGGAACTTTACTATATTCAATATAGTTACCTAAGTAAAGTTCAAGATAACCGTCTACATCAAAGTCACCCCATACTATACCTGAACCAAAACCTGTATGACCAATCCCTCCTGCTCCCGATGTATATAATTTGAAAGTTCCATCTCCTAAGTTCAAATAGAAGACGTTTGCTTTATAGTTTGTAACATATAGATCGGCATCCCCATCATTATCATAATCAGCAAAAGCACACCCCATTCCCCAGCCTGTATCTCCGACACCAGCGATGTCTGTCACATCTGTAAATGTGCCATCACCGTTATTACTGAATAATCTGTTTTTTGGTAAGATCGTGCCCGGTTCGGGTCTAACATCGGAACTGTTTACGAGATAAAGGTCCAGCGTGCCGTTGTTGTCGTAATCTCGCCATGCCGCTCCTGAACCAACTAAAGCTGGCACAACGCGTCGATCTATACCACCTACATGTTTGAAGTGAATACCTGCCTCTTCGGTGACATCTACAAAACGGATTTCAGTAGTGTGACCGTTCCAAGCAAACATTATACATAAGTATATACATATAACGAAAGTATGTGCTGTCTTATTCAACATGCAAACGTCCTTTCTTGATCTTTGTTATTCTTGCTTCCTAATTAATCGTAGCACAATTCAATTTATTTTCAAATTTTAAAACTAAGGTGAATTTTACAATTACTTTAGGCAGTTGTTTTCCGTAGGTTCAAGCGAGCGCAGTGACCTCCGACATTGGAAACCCGATAAAGGGATACTTGTCGGAGGTCGCTACGCTCGCTCCGACCTACAGTCCTAATCTAAGACATTCATGTATGTAATACCATTTCTAATAAATAAAGTGCCATTTGCTGAGGATTACTTGTAGGAGCGGCCTCCTGGTCGCGACCGGTAAATCAACGGTATGAATGCCATTTAGGCATTCACCGGGTCGCTCCTACAGAAATGTGTCTCTTTAATTTCAATGTTTACTATAGTTTTCGGATTTTTCGGATATATTTTTCACAATTCAATATAATCTCTTGTCGGTCGGGTAGAGAGAAGCGAAATCTATATCTGTTAATTTAGCGTTACATTGTTCATCAGTATGTGCTAAAAATTGTGACTTTTTGCACGTCACTGTGACGTTTTGCATCCAGTCAGGATAAGGAATGTGACGCGAATTTCGCTTTTTTTATTTTTGCTCTT
>JAPOQK010000087.1 GCA_026710795.1 Candidatus Poribacteria bacterium | reverse complement strand
TGCGCTACAAAAAGAGACATTATATTAGAAATGGTATAATATTCTGTCGGAGGTCGCTTCGTTTGCTCCGACCTACGAATCGTGTTATTTTCCTCCGTTTTAAAAAGATACAGTTTTATGCCTTTTTTTACATTACTGTATCTTTACTGTGTTGTGGTCTTGTTGTTGTACCTGACTGGGTTTATGGGTTGTTTTCACCGGTTTACTGTGTCTTAAAAAACTTGAAAAACTGTATCTTTTGTTTTTGGCTATTTGTCGTATGTCTGTTTTACAGAATGTAAGATGTCGTATGTCTGTTCTACAGAATGTAAGATGTCGTATGTCTGTTCTACAGAATGTAAGATGTCGGAGGTCGCGTTGCTCGCTCCGACCTACGAAGACTGAACCAGGATTTTCAGGATAAGAAATCGCGACCAGGAGGTCGCTCCTACAGAAGAAAGATTTCCAATCAATAACAATGGTTGAATCCAGTAATGGGACAATAAATATTAGAATTGGTATAAGATGTCGGAGGTCGCTTTGCTCGCTCCGACCTACAAATACGGTTATGTTGGGTTTGTATTTCGTTGTATTTTTCATAGTGATAGTATTATAACACGTGATGTTGAGGGTTGGAAGGGGTTGTGGATTTTGGAACAATATATATCCAATATGTTTCATGTAGTTTTCAGATTTTGAAAGCGATTTTCAGTTTTTTGTCAGAATCGAAAAAATAAAATGTATGGTTCAGATAAAACAGAATTGAATTAACAGACTCTGTAAACCTACATTATGCTTCTACGTTATAATACTATCACAATCTAATCAATGATGGAGATCACACTCTTGAACCCACAGTATAAAAATAAAAATATAATTCTGTTAATCTGCGCGCTCTGTTTTCTCGTGA
The DNA here is from genome assembly GCA_026710795.1 of Candidatus Poribacteria bacterium. Classification (GTDB taxonomy): domain Bacteria; phylum Poribacteria; class WGA-4E; order WGA-4E; family WGA-3G; genus MSPOR6. The sequence continues at coordinate 30,078 of JAPOQK010000087.1, read as the reverse complement.
TTGTAGCACCTGTCCTTGCAGCAGATAAAGATCAAACCCCTCCTCCTCAACAAGAGTCAGAATCACAAACGACTGTTGAGAATCCATTTGAAACAAAACCCAAAAAAGACACATGGATTCTGGATGAATCTGATAAGAAACCAACAGAAGATACTCCTGAAACAGAAGAAATTGATGCAGACTTATCTTTGCGTCGGCAATTGCTAATGCCGTATTTGGAATCGCTGCGTCGTTGGAAATATCCTCCTGATCTGGGTGACCTTTCTGAACTAAACGAATGGCAACCGCGCAAAAAATCCGATACAAAGGGAATTGATCTCCCGATGGATTCTAATTTGCGTATAACAGGTTTTCAGTCTGTAACAATTGAAGTAAATAAGACGCACTATTTCGGTGAAGGAGATTTGAATAGATATGGTGGATATGGGTCTGGTAGTTATGGGGGCTACGGTTCAGGACTTGATCTCGGTTTAAGTTCCTCTTACGGTTATGAAGATTTCGGTTATAGTAGTGGGTTTGGTGGAGGATATGACAGTTTCGGTTCGGGGTATAGCAGCTATGGGAGTGGATACAGTAGTTTTGGAAGCAGGGGTACTCCACGAGCAACTGGTATCAATATACGTCAGCATCAGAAGATTGGTTTGCATGGAAGGGTAGGAGAACGGACACACATTGCGGTGGATTATACTGCTGGAGATACTTATGGGGGTGGATATGGTGGATATGGTGGTTCCAGCAGTTATGGACTTGGTGGCACAAAAGAACAAAAAATAAAAATCTGGTATGAAGGGAAACCAGATAGTCTCATCAAAACAATCTCTTTTGGAGATATTACATTGAGTCTACCGAATACACGTTTTTTGAATATCAATCGCAATCTATTTGGACTTGAAGGTGTATTTGAATATAAGAATACACGTTTTACAGCATTTGGATCACGAAGTAAAGGTATTCGTGAAGTTAGGACATTCCGAGGACAGTCCCGTCGTGCGAGTTTCGGTTACGGACCTCGCGGCATACAGATAGCGGATGCGAACTATGTTAAGAATAGATACTATTTAATTCACCAGGATGAGGATGGTCTACTTCATGATGCATATCTGCCAATTAAATCTGGAAGTGTGGAGATTTATATAGATGATAGCGTTGTTGGGAACAATCAAGGTGGTAAACGTACGAGTCGTGGTTATTTCAATCCGCAATTTCCTGGACAAGACTACAATATCGATTATGAAACTGGTGAGATAGAATTTTTGTCACCTATATCGTCAAGTTATACCATTGTTGTTGCTTATGAATACCTTGGTGATGGTGGTGGTAGTGTAGGTAATCCGGGTAATGTTTTCGCAGATGAAAATGATGATGGTTCTATCGATGAAGAAGGAGAAGAGATTGGGTATGTAACGATAAAAGAGAAAAGTTTTCGTGGAACCGCAGCTGCACATGTATATTTCCTTCAAAATAGAAACATCAATCCACGTGATTTTCAGTTGACGATTATTCGTCAGGGAGAGAGTGAAACATTCCAGACAGATGCTGGACCTGTTCCTTATATAGAAATTTTTGGATTAGACCAAAATGGCGATGGTAACATTGATCCTGAATACATAGACTATGACAGAGGATTACTCCGTTTTCCAAGTACACGTCCGTTTGAAATTATAGATCCAGAACACCCATTTTATAAATATAAAGATTCTCTCAATAATGAAGCGATTTATCTCGAATCCATCCGAAGTACAGACCAAATTTACACGATAGTAGCTGATTATTCCTATCAATCTGAGACATATAGCGTTGGTTTATTCGTAATTCCAGAGAGTGAAACCATACGTATAAATGGTAGACTTCTGACGCGGGACACAGATTATTTGATGGTATATGAGGTAGGCACAATAAAGTTTTTCACTGAACTGGATGAATTTGATGAGATTGTAGTGGAATTTGAGAGAACACCCTTCGGTGGTGGCACACAGCAGACAGTCGCAGGATTATGGGTAGAATACACACATAAACCTAAACCAAAATCCCAAAAGGAACAGAGCCTTGAGGACAGATTTAATCGTTTAGGTGGAACACATACAAGACCAGGCGGTTTGGATAATACCCTCCCGACAGACCCATTTTCAGGCGGAATTTCTCGTTCTGGTACTCGTTCAGGCAGTGGTTTAGGTAACATGGGGTTGGGGAGTAGTGGATTCGGAGGTAGTGGTTTTGGAGGAGGTTTTGGTAGTGGTGGATATAGTAGCTATGGAGGTCGTTCAAGAATAGGATCTGGCTCTTACGGAGGATACGGTTCAGCATCAAATTATTTCAATCCAGTTTTTCAAAAAGGGTTTAACATATCCACAGGTTATATCCTAACGACTGGACAGAAACCTACGCAAATACCTGATGTGAACAGTGTCCCGAATCGTCTACAGGCATTTAATATCAACACCAGTTTTGGTAGAGAGTTCAACATTGCGTGGTTGGTTAATCCACTACCATTTGTGAATGTGCGTAATTTTCCACTCTCTATTGATATTAGTGGTGAGACGGCATACTCACATAACAACCCGAATAGTATAGGTGTCGCGTTAATTGATAGTATGGAAGGTGTCAAGCAAACAGCAACAATCTCCACACTCAAATATAATTGGAAACCGAGTAGTGTCCCATTCACTTCTGAGGAACAACAGGAGAATATATCTACAGATGATTTTAATGTAATCCCAACACTGGAAAATCGGGCACTCTTTAATGTCGTACTTAAAGATAAAGAAGAAGCAGCAGCAGTGGGTAACTATATGCGAAACCGAGATGTACCCGCATCCTCAATTCAACCACTGTCTCTGTCTACAGAGGAACGACTAATTATGGAGATCGGTTATGAATTTAATGATGTGGTTGAAGAATGGGGTGGTTTTTCAAACGGTCTATCAAAATCTGGTGTTGATTATTCAGAACGTGGATTTATTGAGATGTGGCTTCGCGTGCAAGGTGATGACGATATAACGTTGTATCTAAATCTTGGTGCTGTGAGTGAGGACGCAGATGCAGATGAAAGGTTGGATAGCGAAGACTTACCACAATCATTAGTGGATACAAATGGAGATGGTGTAATTGATGCCCTTGATCTTGACCTTGAAAATCTACCCGAAGACCTTCAGAATCGTGGGAACGGTGAATTGAATAGAGGTGAGGACATTGGGTGGCTGTATGATGGTGCATTACATTCAGAGTCTTTTGGAGAAGACAATCAAATATTAGATAGTGAAGACTTAAATGGAGATGGTGTGTTAGATAGTGTTAATGCATATTTTCAGGTTGCTATTCCACTAAATGAGATACCCAACGAATGGATAAAAAGTAAGAACAGTAATGGATGGACTTTTCTTAACATTCCTATCACTGAATTTGTCCCAGAAGGCACTCGTGTTCCAAGTCTCGTGTTTGTTCAGCACTTCCGGTTTTGGCTAATAAAAAATCGCCCCGGTGATGTTAAAGGGACATTCCAATGGGCATCTATTGAAATTGTCGGTAACAGATGGGAACAAGGATTGGTGACAAGGTCTTTGACTGAAACAACTACTGGACTTGCTGATAGTCAGGTTGTTGAGGACACATTGGAGAAGTTTATTGTAGGTACAAAAGATAATTTCAGTTTTGACGATTATCAAACAGCATATCTTGAAATAGAGAATGATGAACTCTTTAGGAAGTTACATCCCTTTACTGCGACAACACAGGCATTTCAAACACAACAACAACGTGAACAGACACTTAGTTTAGAATATTATCTTTATCCCGGTTCACACGGTATCACATCCAAACAACTTAGGGGTTTCACACAGAGTGATGGACAGGATTTTAGTCAACACGATACCTTAAGATTTTGGTTATATGGTGACAATAGCGATACGACCTTCGTGCTACAACTTGCTCCAAGTGTCCGGACAGGTTATAGAAGTTCATTCTATAGTTCTGATCCATTCCTCAACCAACCCGAACAGGAAGATGTGAATATCTTTGAGAACCTAAATGATTACTATGAATACTCCGTACCTATAGACTTTGATGGATGGAAGTTAATTGAAATTGATTTGCGAGATAACACCAGAAACGAATATCCTGACAGGATTGAAGATCCAAATGTTGATCCGAACACAGTTACTCAGAACGTCCAACCAATTCCAGAAGAGAATACACCTGACGGACATCCAGATGGATTTACTGTTAGAGGTGTTGGTTCAAGTACAACGCAGCTAAGTGTAAAGAATATCGGTGGTATCCTACTGGGAATTCGTAATAATACTGACAGAGAAATAAGTGGGGAGATATGGGTTAATGAGATCCATCTTGGTGATCCGCTTATCCGTTCTGGTTGGGCACGTCGTGGTGATATGTCTGTATCACTCGGTTCAATTGTGCGTTTGAGAGGGGGTTATGCAAGTCAAGACAAAGATTTTGAGAGTGGTGCAGGTGAAATCGGACGGCAGCGTTTGTCGTCTCGTGGGTATAGTACGACCAACAATGATTACAACATAAACGCAGATATCACACTTGTTTCGTGGTTACCTATTCGTTATTCCGTACGTGAACAGGAATCTGAAACAGAAGCACAACGAGGAAGTTACTCCACATATCAAAGTGGAAAGAGTGAGTCACTGAACCGTGATATATCTGTGAATTTTAACAGAAATCCTTATCCAAATCTTGGATTCGCATACAATTATCAAGATTTTTGGAACGAACGACGAGGTACACAGGTTAGCCATCTTTATACTGGTACATTTGGTTATAATTTAGGCTCTAAACTCGGATTCAACATGTTGTATCGACACGAGGATATCATTGCAAAACCTGAAACAGCTACAGATACGTCAACATCATCAACTTCCTACTATAGCTACGGTTATGGTAGAAATAGAGATGAAAAGACCGACAGCGGTTCTTTCACATTTAACATTAGTCCAATTGCTGCTTTCAGTCTAAATCCACGTTATGAGATACGTAGAACACTTGAGAAACGGGATCAGAGTCGTTTTAGTTCCACCTTTTTTGGAGCAGGAGGAACAAACCCAAATTCACCAACTGAGGATGAATCCAATGAAGATGTAGAACCTGATTTCACAATAGCTGAGAGAGAACATCGCATTTCACTTACACCACGACTCAATCGGGATCTATTTGGTTTGCGTCCAAGGGTGACAAGTCGTGCGAGTTTTCGAGAGAACTGGTTCACCACACAGAAGGATGCTTCAATCAATGGCAATGTCAACCTCGGTTTGGACCTGCGTATACAAAAATGGTTTGGATGGTTATTTATAAAAGGAGAACCAAATATCGAAGTAGATGAAACTGGTCCAGTCGAAACGGTAGATGTGACGAATACAGAGGTCCCGAAAAAACCGTTAATTGAAAAGTTGCGCGATAGTGACATTGATGAAACGCAGGTCCAAAAGGTATCAGAAGAACAAAGCGATTGGATAAACCGTGATAAAGCAGAAATGGATCAAAAACAGGTTCCAAAAACTTTAACGCAGGGTACTTCCGCTACACAACAGGCTCAACCTGAAGGTTTCCTACAAAGGATTATCAACACATTTACGATTAATACAAATGCTAATTTCAATGCTTATGAATCATTTCGTCAACTTATGTCTGGTCAAAATTTCATAGATATATGGACACTTGAAGAGGATGCTGAAGAACGCACGAATTCGCGAAAAAGCAGTAGGTATACATTCCGAACCAATGTTGATCCGTGGAAATGGATGTCTTTCGGAACAAGTCTGAGTACTTCCGACAGTTTTCGTAAGAGTTATGCAACTACCTATCTAACACATGCTGAGACCTACGAGGCAGACATTAAATTAAACGCTCAGCAAGCATCGAGTTTTCAACTTCGTTATAGTTTTATGACACAAGAAAATGAGAACCTTGATGTTACTATCTCAGATAGTTCGTCACATACACCCTCTCTGAGTTGGCTTCACAAATGGAGTGAAAAAACGAGGACATCATTTGGTATACGGACAACGTTACGCGATCATTTACGCAGCGGTATTGAAAGCAATGCATTTATTGTAACACCAAATTTCAGTATTGATTACCATTATCGTACTGAAAGCGGTATCCGAATACCTATATTCGGTAGAATTCCGCTGAAGCACGATCTTGACCTGACCAATACCTTCTCATTGGCATTCCGTAGGGAAAAGTATGGTGCTAATAGAGAGGAACGTTCGGAACGGTATGAAACGACATTACGCGTAGGATATAAACTTAGCGACCATCTTACTGCTAATCTGCATCTTGGTGTAAGTTACAACAATGATCGGGTCGAAGAAGGCAGGGATTATCTGTCTATTGCCAGTGCCCTGACTGTGAGGGGTGAGTTTGAGTAAAGGTTATTGATTACCAAAATCAGTGAAGGTGAATTTTGGGACGACAATATCAAACTGTTTTGGATTACCAGATGAAATTGGAAGACCAAAATAAGGAATTCCGAATAACCATCTGACATCTTCAATTTTATCTATATTTTCGGTAATGATGTCTTCATTATCATATTTAGCTGTTAGCTTAAAACGACTCCCAAGAGGAACTTTAACTGCATAAGCATATTCCCCCTTAATGTTGGTTAGAACAGGTTTAAGTTTCTTCTTATAGTTTGTAGTGGTCAATGTAAGATCAATATTCTCAAATTGTTGAGGTAGAATGGATCTATCTTCTACGACAACCATACCCGATACCGTTCCGTAGAACAACCTACGCCAGATATGTGTTGCAATTCCAAAAAGGATAGCGATACCTATAAACACAAAAAATTCGTAGCGGTATATTAAATTACCGTATCCCAATCTTTTTGCAATGGTAATGATAATCCCAGATATTATACTCCAGACTATCCAGTCAATGATAGGAGACCAACGATGGTTAAAGATTGGGTGAATTTCTTTTGTTTCTGGCATTGTGTTACACCTTCAATATTACATGGTTAGTAATAAAGTCAACACTATATTTGGTAGGAATCGGATACTGTTTTTATTCAATGGGGCGTACTGGATTTGAACCAGTGACTTCTACCGTGTGAAGGTAGCGCTCGTACCCCTGAGCTAACGCCCCCGAATGAAGAGGATGGGCCCACTAGGACTCGAACCTAGGACCAGCCGGTTATGAGCCGGCGGCTCTGACCACTGAGCTATGGACCCTTATGAACTTAAATTATAACTTATAAAATATGAAAAATCAAGTATTAATGCTATAGAAAATATATGAAAAACATGACAATTGTGTTTATTCAATGAAACCGCGCAGTCGATGGCTGCGGACGGGATGGCGAAGTTTTCTTAGAGCTTTCGCCTCAATTTGACGTATACGTTCACGAGTGACATCAAAGACGACTCCTACCTCTTCAAGTGTTTTTGGATATCCAGTAGTGATACAGAGTGTTGCTATTCGTTTGCGTGTTGTCTCAGATAGTAATGGGTTCACAGAATCATCCTCAATACCGAATCGAAGGATAATTACCTCACGTTCCCGTTCTGACAAGTCAGCAAGTGCATCTTGAATGCGTTCTTTGAGTATGCTAAGTTCAGCTTCTGTTGCAGGTGATAAGACACTGACATCTTCAATAAAATCACCTAATTGACTGTCATCATCATCATCTCCAATTGGTGTTTCCAATGAGACTGTTTCTGGTACAATTCTTAGGACTTCTCTAACTTTTTCTGGAGGAATTCCCATATCCTCAGCGATCTCCTCTGGTGTGGGTCTCCGTCCTAATTCCTGTAATAGAGATCGTTCAGTTCTTTTCATTTTATTGATTCTTTCATGCATGTGTACAGGAATTCGGATGGTACGTCCTTGGTCAGCGATTGCTCGTGTAATGCTTTGTCGGATCCACCATGTTGCATAGGTGCTAAACTTGTATCCGCGCTGATAATCAAATTTGTCAACTGCTCGCATCAATCCGATGTTACCTTCCTGAATCAGATCAAGAAATTCCATTCCAGGTGCTTGGTGTCTATATTTTTTTGCGATACTTACAACTAACCTTAGATTTGCTTCAACTATCGCCATTTTTGCATCTTGTGCATTTGCTTCACCTTTACAAATTTGCTTTGTAACATCATGTAGAGTGTCACGCGAAATCCCAATAGAATATAGATATTGTTGTATTTCGCGTTGATACCGAATTATATTGATATATGCATTTTTTGCTGCTCCTGATTTGAAACTATACTTTTTGGTATTGAACCTACCGTTACACCATTCTGGTTGAATGTTATAACGTTTTTGGAGTTGCGAAATTTCTTTTTCACGTTGATTAATATTCCGTTCTACCTCTGTAACAAGACCAGAAATCTTGCTTATTTCTTCAGGATCAATCTTAAGTTGATCTAAGTGTTTCACAAAGGTTTTGTGTGAACGTACATCTTCAAGTTGTACAATGGAGTTTTTCTTTGCTGCTTGTTTGACAGCAACAAGATATTCCAGTTCCAACTTTTCAATTACCTTCATTATCCTTTCAACTCTATCTCGTAGTTTCCGTTCCTTATCTCGTGTAGAGTTACTTGTAACCTGCATATCAATAATATCAGATGCCCGTTTTTTTGCGATGATGATTTTATATAGCAATTTTCGCACCTCGGCTATTGCTAACCGAGTTGTAAAGGTTGCTTCTTGTGCTTGGCGTAGACCGATCTCTATCTGCTTTGACAATTCGATTTCCTTATCTTTATCAATCAAAGGAATTTTCCCCATGTCTCGCAAATAGACCTTGATTAAATCCTCGCGTTCACTGATTTCACCGGGGGCAAACTCAATTACATCATCAAATTCCGCTTGATCCGTATTGTCAGTTTCATTGAAATCAAGCAGGTGTGTATTTCCTAATTCCACCTGTTTATCTCCTTTCTAATGTCATCGGTGCATTCTGATTTTCCGTATCTTTGACTTGCTATTCTTCAATCTATGTCAGTATAGAGGTAGCATTTTATCAGCTAACTATTCATTGCTTACTTCGTTCCTTAATATTCTCATTGATATGTTTTCTTTTTGCTTTCGCGCGTGAAACCTGTTGTCGTATCCACCAAGTAGCATAAGTTTTAAATTGATAACCACGCTGATAATCATAATTGTCAATTGCCATTAACAATCCGATGTTACCTTCATGTATTAATTCCAGAAACTCAATTCCATACTCGTTATTTCTATATTTCTTTGCTATGGAAACAACTAAATTGAGGTGTGCTTCAATAAATTGGTCTCTAATATCATTGCTATTTTCATTACAGGTGTTAATTTGCATTGAAATAGTGCGCAAAATGTCACGTGATAATCCGATTTTGTTGAGATATATTCGGATTTTACTTTTATAGCGATTGATGTTATGATACGCCTCTTTTTGTGTATCTGATACGAATTGATGGGTATTTTCGTCGATCTCCACATTTAACCATTCAGATGGGATGGCGTGTTGCTTTTGAAGGAGTGAACTTTTCTCTTCCCACTCACATATCTGTCGTTCAACTTCGTTAATCTGAAAAACAATTGGATGTGTGTTTCCTAATGTCACTTGTTATTCCTCCTTGCAATTTTGCTACATCTTTCAGTAAAACTTATTTCCATGTCTGGTAAATTTTTCGGAGATTCATTTCCTTTTTCGCTACGTAGTTTCTTTATTAAGTCTTTTCGCTGATTTGATAATATTAACCGTCTCTTATCCAATGATTCATAGTCATCCGTTTCTTCCATGTTTGACTTAATACTCCGTTCAAGGTCTTGTATCATGAAACCCTTTAGCAAATATAAATATCCATCAATACGTAATTTGTGTTTTGAGGAGTCAAGTCTGGACAATAGTGCCTCAGAAATGAAATTCTTTAGTTGATCATCCTCACAAGTATTGAGTATTTGTTGAATATCTACGGGCTTTTCATCACTGGATGCATCCCAAAGCAATTTAGCGATTTCCACAAAATGAGCATTTGTTAGATCACGATAATCAAATTGTGTTTTAATTCTTGGAATAAGTTCTGGTACTTGGATTAAAGATTGGACGAATTGTTCTTCAATTCGTTCTCTGTCTGATAATTTCTTTGAACCTATTTTCCGATGAGGTAATTTGGGTATTGGTGTGTTGTTTTTCAATCCTAAATTCCGCAATTCACTCCACAACAAACCTTCATCCAAATCAAGTTCATGGATAGTATATTTTACATATTCTGTTAGTTCAACACGGTTATTGATGTTCACAAGTATTTGGCAAATATCTTTGACAACTTTTGACTTCACATCAGGATGTCGGATATTCTTATTTTGAATCGCTGATTGTATCTGAAATTCAATAAGGTTTGTAGCCTTTTCGATTAATTCATTGAAACCATCAACTCCGTTTTCCTTTACAAATGAGTCTGGGTCATCACCTTTAGGCATTAAAGCTATACGAACGCGTATATTTTCTGCAATAAGTCTTTGCAGTCCACGTTGTGCTGCTTGCAATCCAGATGCGTCACCATCAAAAACAATGACTACTTCAGGAGTAAAGCGTTTGAGAAGTGATGCATGTTCTTCACTTAGGGATGTTCCTGACGATGCAATCACATTTTCAATACCGTTTTGTTGTAGCATCAATACGTCCATATATCCTTCTACAAGCAGAGCAGACTGATTTTTGGTGATTGATTGTCTTGCTTTGTCAAGATTGTAAAGGATTCTGCTTTTGTTATAGAGAATTGTTCCGGGTGAATTCAGGTATTTAGGTTGGTGTTCATTAGATAATGACCGTCCACCAAAACCGATGGGAACTCCTTGTGCATTGTTGATCGGAAATAAAACCCTATTCCAAAAACGATCTTGGGGTCCGTGTTCTTCATTCTTTATCAATCCTGCGTCAACTAATTGTTGAACAGTCCATCCTTGATGTGTTGCTGCTTTTACGAGATCACGTCTTTGTTTTTTTGCATACCCGATATTGAAGAAACTGATCGTTTGTGAACGAACACCACGGTTTTTCAGATATTCACGTGCATGTTGACTGTGTTGTCCTGTGCGTAGTAATTCGTGATAGTATTTTACTGCGAATTTATTTAGTTCACTTAATTCATTTATTTGTTTATGACGTGCTGTTATCTTTGTGTCTTTCGTTGGCAATGGAATGTTTGCCCGTTCAGCAAGCCACTCAATTGCTTCTAAGAATGTTTTTCCCTCATGTTTCTGTATGAAGTGGATGACATTTCCACCAGTTTCGCATCCAAAACATTTGAATACTTGCCTCTCTTGGGAAACTGAGAAAGAGGGTGTCTTTTCTTGGTGAAATGGACAGAGACCTTTGTAGTTACGTCCAACCTGTTTAAGAGGTACACCACATTCAATAATAACTTCAACGATGTCATTATTGCTTCTGACTTCGTCAATAGTTTCATTTGGTATAAAGTTTCTCGCTGCCATGAGGTAACCTCAAAATTAGTTGACAAACTGTAGAACTATTCTTTGAATTTTACAACTGTAACACCCTCTCCACCTTCACTCGGTGAAGCATATTGAAAACTTGCGACATGAGGATTTGTTTTTAGTGCCTCATGGACTGCGCTTCGTAGTGCTCCAGTACCTTTCCCATGTAGTATTCTCACACTCAATAACCCGGCAAGATAAGCATCGTCAAGATATTTATCAGCAATATCTAACCCTTCTTTAACAAGCATTCCGTGTATACAGAGTTCTTCCTGAACCGAATTTGCCTTGTTGTATTGAATGTCTAAAATAGAGGTAGTTAGATTTTGAGACTCTTTCCTTGGTAACACTTTATCAATATCGTTATAGGAAATCTGCATCTGCATGTTACCTACGCGAATTTGTATTGGTTTGCAATCCTGTTTACTTCCGATTGCGATTACCTCGCCGAATCGATTTAGTTTAATGATCCGGACTTTGTCGCCAACATTGACGTTTACTATGTTTGTTTTAAGTTGTTGTTTAGGTGGGTTTGGTTTGAGTTGTTTTTTTGCAGATTCTATTTTTGTGAAGGCTTCACGGATGCTGGCTTTTGATGCTTGCTCTCTTCGTATATTAGCGACTAAGTTGTCAACTGTCCTACGTGCATCTGAAATGATGTCTAACGCCTCTTTTTCGGCATTTTGTTGTAATGTATTCTTTTCTTGTGCTAATGTTTCATTTTGATCCTTATGCTTCTGATACTCAATTTCTGTAAGTCGAATCTTCTCGTGTAGTTGTTCTCGTTCTGTCTCTAATTCCTTTTGAGTTTGCTGTAGTTGGAGTAACAGGTCTTCAACTGCGATATTATTTTTACCTAAATTCTTTTCTGCGTCAGTTAGAATGCTGTGCGGAAGTCCTAATTGTTCAGCTATTTTTATTGCATTGCTACTTCCAGGAACTCCTATTTTCAAGCGATAAGTAGGCTTCAGTGTACTCCAATCAAATTCCATTGAAGCGTTTTGCATATTATCTTGCGTATGTGTGTAAGCCTTTAATGCTCCATAATGGGTCGTGACGATTGTATTAACGTTGTGTTCGTTTAACCACGTTAATATCGCCATACCAAGTGCTGTGCCTTCAGTTGGGTCAGTCCCTGCACCGATTTCATCTAATAGGACCAGTGAGTGTTCGGATCCAGAATCTTCTATGGACTTCAACATTTCTGATATCTTTGTAATATGCGATGAAAAGGTGCTGAGATTCTGTTCTATATTTTGATCATCTCCGATATCAGCAAATATGTGTTGGAAAATGGGAGTTTTACTTCCTCGCTGTGCAGGAATATGAAGTCCAGATTGTGCCATAAGACATAACAAACCGACAGTTTTGAGGACAACGGTTTTGCCCCCGGTATTGGGACCCGTAATGACAAGTGTATTAAAGCTTTTACCTATACGAATATTAGTAGGAATAACATGTATAGGATCCTTTTGTTTTGAAACCTGAGAAGGATTGTCATGTTGAGTATCTTTTTGTTGGTTGGATTGTCGATTTGAACGTGTTTGGAATTCCAAGAGTGGATGTCGTGCTTCAATGAGATTGAGAATGCCCTTATTATTTAACTTCGGTTCAACAGCATTCAACTCATAACTAAATTGCGCTTTGGCATTTATAAAATCAAGTTCTGCAAGTAATTCAAGAGTAAGTTCTAAATCAACAAGTTGTTCACGGAGTTGGTCTGTTAAATCTAAGAGAATTCTACGAATTTCGCGTTGTTCTGCTTCCACTGCTTCATGTAGTGAATTATTCATTTCAACTACTGACAATGGTTCCATAAAATACGTTGCACCGCTGGTGGATTGTCCTTGAACAACCCCACTGAAAAATGGTTTTGCATCTTGTTTTATAGGAATGACAAAACGGTTGTTTCGGGAGGTGATTACAGATTCCTGTATTGATTTCTGATGATCAGGTGAACGTAGGATGGCATCTAATTTTTGATGGATTTTGTCACGGATTTTCTGAAGTTTGCGTCGTATAGAACGCAACTCATCACTTGCTCTATCAAGAACAACGCCTTCAGTACTGATACAGGTTGAAATGGTTTGAACAAGGTCATCAAAAAGAGGAAGGGCATCTACGATAGATAGTATTCTGGGTAATGTGTCGTAATCTTGGTTTCTGAATTTATTTTTTATTATGGTGGGAAGTCTTGCGACATTTAGAACATTAATGAATTCTTCTGGATCTAAAATTGAACCAGTTTTAGATACATGCAGAAGCGTCTTGGTGATATCTGTTAAACCGTCTAACGACATACCTTCTGTATTTTGGTGGAATGCTTTCATTTCAGAAACTAACTTCAGTTGGTAATGCACTGCATCAATCGTTTCCAATGGTGTGAGATTATCCACACGTGCATTTCCCAATTCGGAAGCAGTATGTTTTTTTAGATGGTATTTGAGTTTATCGTATTCTAATGCTTTTTCTACTTTAGACAGCATTTGTCCGACCTTCACATAACTTGTTAATATGTCACATTACAATATTTCTGTTATAGAAAGACTACGAGAAATTTAACCTCTTGTTACGATATATTGGAGTTTTGTCGAAATTGTAATGAGATTAAGTAAAAGCGAGGAATTAACGACGAATATGTGGTACGACTGCACAAGATATAACTATTATCTCAATGTTCGTTTAACATCACCCCATGTTGTAGTTAATTTCTGTTTAGGTTCAACGTCCAGCACTTCATTTTTCCACCAAGAGATACCAAAAACACCTCCATCTACCTCAAACAGTTTTTCTGTTTTTTCTACATCAAGATTATAGAGATAGAATGAACCCCATAAGGAATAAATAACAGATCTTGAATCAAATGACCAATCTGACCACATACTTGCATTTTTATCAACATCATAAAGTGGAGTAATTACCCTTGTATCAACATTGATTGTGTGCATTGTGTCAAATTCTCTATCCCACCTTCGGAACAATATTTCCTGACCGTCAGGTGTCCACACTGGATAATAATCTATGTTAAATTCAGTTAGTACCTCTATCTCTTTAGTTTCAATATCCAATAGGAAAAGTTGTTCTAATCCACCTGGTCTTTCAAGTGAAAACACAAGCCTTTTACTCAATGGTCCCCAAGACATTCCAAAAAAGAAGAAAGTTCTACCGAAATGTGGTATGGCAGTCACTACCTCAGTTACCCCAGTATCAAGGTCCATAACCCAGATCTGGTTTTCTTGTTGTTGCTGGTCTTCAGTATACCCATTATATGCAAGTTTTTTTCCATTAGGTGATATGGAAAGGAATCGATAAGTGCCACCAATTGTTGTGAGTTGCGTCTTTTGTCTTGGACTATTAATGTTAATAGAAAATATATGTGATTGTGTGTCAACACGTTGTATGAAATAAAGTATGTCATCTTCTGGCGACCATACAGCATAATAACCTGGATGATTCAAAGATCTCGTTTTGAAATCACCATCTTCAGTGAAGGTCGTCATTTGTAGATTGTAATCAAACTTACCAAGTTCTTCATTAAAACCGCGAACAGAATATGCGATTCGTCCTGTGAGTTCAGCATTAACAGTAATAGGTAAACAAAGCAAAATGAAAAAGATTCCATAACATAATAATTTGACGGTTTCAGTAATCCAAATATTTAGGACACAACTATTTTTTTTCATTTGACTCCCCTCATTCTGATATCGAAAGACGGTTATAGTGGAGTAGTGCGTTTTCATAGAGTTCACGACTTAAACCGTATTTCTTAAAATCTACCACATCATCATAACTATTCAGAGCCGAACTTAGAAAACCTGATTTTTCTGATTTCTGTGCAGATTTAACATTGCTAATTACTGTAGTTACTAAGTCTTCATACTTTCGTATACGTTCTCGTGTATCAGATGATATACCGCCTTCAACATCTTTCTTAACCTTATATGCTTGAATAGTATCGGTATAATTTACAAGTGCTTCAAAATAAAGTTGGTCTGACTCCTTACCCTCTGCACCTGAAATATCTAAAGAATCTTCGATTAATACTATTACCTCTTTTGCATCATTAATCAGTTCAATACTTCTCTGTTCAATACCGTAATTTACTGTGGTCTTGAATTCGTCAATAATCTCTTTATACAATGATTTTGCATCCTCACTGTTATTCAATTTCTCCTGACACAGTGCCTGATTGTATTTTGCATTTGTAATAACATATTGACGTATTTCGGGTGCAAGTTGCGGAGTATCAGGAAATGCATTTCCATCATAAGCTGCTATAGCACCAACATAATCGCTTTCCTGTTCAAGACAGTTACCAAGTGCTTTTTGTGCATATAACGCATAAATTTGATTTTCAGGTTGGTGGGTTTCAATAACCTTTGTGAATTCGGTTCTTGCTTCAGGATACTTTCCTTGAAAATACAAACTTTTTGCATATTTATATCGTGCTTTGTCAGCTAATGCGGTATTCGCATATTTATCAAAAATGATTTGGAGTTTTTCCTCAGCATCTTCAAAAGAAGTTTTTTCTTCACTTGTTTCGTCTTCAGTATCATCTTCATTCTCACTTGGTGCAGATACAGTGAAGTAATTGGTTTCTGCATCTCTATATGTTTCTGCTGCCAAAGAGAAGTTAGTAGATGCCTCAGCGTGTTTTTTTTCCTGATTTTGAGTATATGCTAAATAACCTACTACCCCTACAACGGAAACAGCTACTACGATGCTGATTGTTCTGGCATTATCCTTTAGAAAGGTATAACAGTCCAGAACTAAAGTAATAAATTTATCTTCCTGTTTTACCTCTTGTGTCAGTCGATTGTTCTGAGTCATGATTTCCTCTGATTAATGTTACCTTACAAGCGGGTGACGGGAATTGAACCCGCGACCCTCAGCTTGGGAAGCTGACGCTCTACCGCTGAGCTACACCCGCGCCCTTAATAGTCTATTATACCATATACTATAGATGTTGTCAAGATAAAGAAAATACAGTTTCTTACACCAACAAATTGGATTTTCGGGATATGGTATCTTAATAAATTTTGTGGTGTTAGTTCCTGTGACATAGAAAACGGAAGACAGGTAATATATACCCGTCTTCACAATGTATGCTGTGACTTTATGTTTATAGTTTATCCAGTTCACTCAATACTTGTTCTGCTGTCAAGGTGTTGTCAGGTGGAGCATCCTCAACATGTTTGAAAGCGATTTTACCTGATGAGTCAATAATAAAGACACCGCGTGTTGTTATTCCAACTTCCTCAAGTGCCATACCGTACTGTTTTGATACTTCAAGATTCATATCTGAGAGGAGTGGAAATCCGATACCACCGAGTGATTCACTCCAGGCTTTATGTGCAAAACCTGAGTCACGGTTGATAGCGATTACATCTGCTCCTTTAGCACGTATTGCATCTAAATTATCGTTGAAATCTGGAACCTGTTCCGAACAGACCGGTGAAAAATCAAGTGGATAAAAAAGTATTACAAGATTTTTCCCTTCATAATCTGCCAACTTAACTTCTGTATCATCCTGATTTAATGATCCTGATAGACTAAAATCTGGGGCTGCCTTTCCTATATCTGCCATAAAATACCTCCAAAAATATTTAAATAAATGATAACAATTCTTTCTAAAAATTATACTACATAACAGGTCAAAAACCAAATTAAATTGGATATAAAAATCAATTCAAATTGTTATTGTTTGTATGAAAGAAATATACAAATGCTTGAAATTATACATTATTGGCATATTTATTGCTAACTATGAAATATGTCTGTATAAATAGTAAAAGTATAGAAGTATGAATGTAAGGCATGTGAATATAGATCAGCATTGATTTCTCTGATGTTTCATAAATAGATAATAGAAGATAGAACATGTAGTTAATTTCACAAAATTTAGAAAAATAAACACAATCAATACACATGGTTAATCCTCTTGATAGTATATTAGCTACTGGTATCGATTAACAAAAACTTTAGTAAATACCATTAACCACAGACAACATACAATTTGGGAGAATCAAAATGAAAAACAGAAACAAAATAATCATCTCACTTAGCATTATCTTTTTACATATTTTAATTAACATTGGTATTACAGCAGTTCCTGATGGTATGGTAATAATACCCGCAGGAAATGATATTGATATGTTCTATATAGACAAATATGAAGTCACCAATGCAGAATATAAGAAATTTATAGATGCAAACCCACTTTGGCAAAAGAATAATGCGTTACCATCCATTGTTGGAGATACCTATTTGTGGGGATGGAAAGGTAATATGTACCCTAAGGGTAGGGAAAAACATCCAGTTGTAAATATTAGTTGGTTTGCAGCAAAAGCCTATGCAGAATGGGTTGGAAAAGAACTTCCAACACAAGCTCAATGGGAAAAAGCAGCGCGCGGGTCAATGAAGGACAAAAAATACGCATGGGGTGACGAAAGTCCACAGAATAAAGCGAATTATAACCGTTACACCGAGACAGTTAGTTACCGCAAACCACCAACAATGGAAGTTGGAAGTTATCCTCCTAACGAATATGGAGTATATGCAATTACTGGTAACGTTGATGAATGGTGTTTGGATAGGTTAGATGTAGATGATATCCATGGAAGATATCATATTATGCGCGGGGGTTCATGGTTTGATACTGCAGAAGAATTAGAGATTTCACTGATTAGTCAGCATCCGGTTTATGATGGTATGGCAACACTCGGTTTCAGATGTGTCATTACTAAAGATGTTGACATGTCATCTGATGTTGCGAGTGATATGTCTTCATGGTTATATGAAAAAGTGCAGAATGGATTTGATAATGCACTATATAGTGTCAATGAAGGTTACATACCAGAATCTAAACTTGAAGAAAAATTTGAATATTTCGTTAAATATTTCACCGGATATTCTTTCTCTTTTGAGAAGGAACTGAATCGTGCGTTACTTCAGGCTATAGCAGAATATAATCCAAATGTCAATGTAGAAGAATATTGTATTATAAGGGACACAATGTTCAATCTGTGGAAATATTATCTTGAAATACATTTTAGACATTATGAGATAAGTACTCAAGAAAAGTTAGGACTTCTCCGTGGATGTATTCTCCAGAAAATAGATTGCCTATTTATTGAAGATGGTTGTTGAGTTTCATGAGTAGGGTTTGGTGTGGGAAGTTAATTCTTCTCATACCATATCTCATCAACCGACTTTATGGCGAGGAAAATATACCTCGCCATTTTTTTTAACGTATATGTGACTTCCCCAAAATTTTTGTCCTTCATAACAAACATCAACTGAAGATACATTTAGTCAATTAATTTGCTACTATCAACTTAATTTTTGACAGAAATACTTGTATTATGGTATGATAGACTAAGTGGTCTAATTGTATAGAAATAGGACATAGATACATGTTTGTATTATATAATTTGACAGAAACTCTCCTTACTGCTTAATGATGTGTAAACTGTTAGTTCAACCGATTTTTATTTTCGGTGTCGACACACTCAATTCTTGATAGCATCACAAGGAGGGAGGCAATTCACAATGACAAGATTCGATGGATACAACACTGAAGGTTTTTATGATGAGATGTTTTTTGATGATGGAAATGCCCGTCCTGCTGTTCAGATGCTCGTGGAAAGAATTAGCAGCTTTGAGAATGGAGAATTTATTCGCCGTCAAATTACTGCAGAACATGCTTTGCTCAGAATGGGGATTACTTTCAATGTATACGCGGATGAACAGGGAGTAGAAAGGATATTTCCATTTGACCTTATACCACGTATCATTGATGCAAAAGAATGGGAATGGATAGAATGCGGACTCAAACAGAGGATTCATGCACTTAATCTGTTTATAGATGATGTTTACCACGATCAAAAAATCATTAAAGATGGAGTCGTCCCAGCAGAAGTAGTGCTTTCATCAGATCGTTACCTTGAACAGTGTGTCGGATTAGACCCTCCGCGTGGTATCTGGTGTCATATCACTGGAACAGATCTTGTCCGTGATGGTGATGGACAGTTCTATGTATTAGAAGATAATCTGGGGTGTCCATCAGGTGTATCCTATGTGATGGAAAATCGGCAACTGATGAAACGAACATTTCCACAGTTGTTTGGAATGTCTCAAATACAACCAGTTGAAGATTATCCAAGCCATTTACTGGATATGCTACGATATCTTGTTAGTGACAGAGTCCCTTCTCCTATTGTAGCATTGCTAACACCCGGTATTTATAACTCAGCATATTTTGAACATTCCTTCCTTGCACAACAGATGGGTGTATCATTAGTAGAAGGTCGTGATCTTGTCGTGATGGATGGGTATGTACACATGCGTACGACCAAAGGTTTTGAACGGGTTGATGTAATCTATAGACGCATAAACGATGATTTCCTTGATCCAGAAGTATTTATACCAGATTCAGTTTTAGGTGTTCCGGGTCTAATGGATGTCTACAAATCCGGACGACTTGCTTTAATCAATGCTCCCGGTACTTGTGTTGCTGATGATAAGGTTATATGTGCGTATGTACCAGAAATAATCAAATACTACCTCGATGAAGAAATAATTGTACCAAATGTGCCAACATATATGTGTTGGGAAGATGATGATCGTAAATATGTTTTAGAGAATTTAGACAAACTTGTTGTGAAGGAAGCGAATCAATCTGGTGGTTATGGGATGTTGATCGGACCTCATGCGACGCGTAAAGAACATGAAAATTTTGCTAATAGGATAAAAGAAAATCCTCGCAATTATATTGCTCAACCCACCCTTGCCCTTTCACGTGTTCCTGTATTAATTGATGACCATTTTGAAGGAAGGCATGTTGATTTACGTCCATTTATTCTATATGGTGAAGAGATATATGTCCTTCCGGGAGGATTGACCCGAGTTGCATTAAAAAAAGGGTCATTAGTTGTAAATTCCTCTCAAGGTGGCGGTAGTAAAGACACTTGGGTATTATCTGGTGAAGTATAGGTGAATGATATGCTCAGTCGAGTAGCAGAATCAATTTATTGGATGAGTCGGTATATTGAACGTGCAGAGAATGTCGCGCGATTTGTTGATGTGAATTTGCAGCTAATACTTGATCAACCGGCAGGTATGCAGGCACAATGGGAACCTTTGGTAGCAACGACTGGAGATGATGAAAATTTTGAGGAACGCTATGGTGAAACATCCCGTGAAGCAGTTTTGAAATTTTTGACCTTTGATACAGAGAATCCAAACTCCATCATATCCTGTTTGCGTGCAGCCCGTGAAAACGCACGTTCAATTCGCGAGAATATTTCATCAGAGATGTGGGAACAAATAAATGATGCCTATCTGATGGTAACAGAAACATCAGAAGAATGGGCAATGGCGGAACCCCATCAATTCTTTACAGATATAAAAGTTGCGTCACATCTGTTTATGGGACAAACCGATAATATCATGTCGCACACTGAAGGGTGGCACTTCTGTCAATTGGGTCGGTTAATAGAACGCGCCGACAAAACATCTCGGATCGTTGATGTAAAATACTTCATACTGCTTCCCTCTGTGTCGGATGTAAATACATCGTTTGATGACATTCAATGGGGTGCATTACTTCATTCTGCAAGTGCATTTGAAATGTATCGCAAAACTTATGGACTCATTGCTCCTAACAATGTTGTTGCATTTCTTCTAATTGACCGCGAATTTCCCCGTTCTGTTCTGTATTGTCTATCAAAAGCAGAAGAATCATTGCATGCTATATCTGGCACACCCTTAGAAACATTTTCAAATCCTGCCGAACAGGGATTAGGACAACTTCGTTCAGAGTTCGCTTATGCACAGGTAGATCAGATACTACATAGTGGATTGCATGAGTTTCTCGATGGGTTTCAAACAAAACTCAACGATGTTGGCGAAGACATTTATAAGACGTTTTTCGCGTTACGTCCTATCAATGGTGGATCTACACAATCGCAATCACAATAATAAAATGGTGGTTCATGCCTACATAGGTAGATCCACATAGTAATTATACCAATTGAGGATAAGGATATGCCAATTCGTGTAGCAATCAATCACAAATCTCAATATCAATATGACCGATTGGTTTCACTATCACCTCATATCATCAGGTTGAAACCTGCGCTACATTGCCGCACGCCAATTGAAGCATATTCACTCAAAATTGAACCTGAAAACCACTTTATCAATTGGCAACAAGATCCTTTCGGTAATTACCAAGCCAGAGTAGTATTTTCAGAACCTTCCAGAGTCCTAACACTCGAAGTAGATCTGATTGCAAAAATGACAGTTATCAATCCGTTTGATTTTTTTCTTGAGGAAAGTGCTGAATACTTTCCATTCAACTACGATGAGCAGCTACAAAAAGATCTAATGCCATATATGGAAGTGAAAGAAAATGGTCCTAAACTATTAGAGTGGATAACAGGAATTGATAGATCACAACAGAAATTAATTGATTTTCTTGTTAGTATCAATCATCGTTTGTGGGAAGATATAAAGTACACTATTCGTATGGAACCTGGTGTACAGCCTTGTGATAAGACATTGGAAAAACAGACCGGTTCATGTCGTGATAGTGGGTGGGTACTCGTTCAGATTCTAAGGCATCTTGGGTTAGCGGCACGTTTTGTCTCTGGCTATCTTGTGCAGCTCGTTGCAGATCAAAAACCGGTAGATGGTCCTGCAGGTCCATTACAGGATTTCACCGACTTACATGCGTGGTGTGAGGTATATGCTCCGGGAGCAGGATGGATAGGACTTGACCCTACTTCAGGTTTATTCGCAGGTGAAGGACATATTCCGTTGGCATGTGTACCTGATCCTGTGAGTGCTGCTCCTGTCACAGGTTATACGGATAAATGTAATACAGAATTTTCATACAGCAATACAGTACGACGTATTCACGAAGATCCACGTGTTACCAAACCTTATACTGAGAAACAGTGGACGGCTATCAATACCCTTGGTCATCAAGTAGACAAACATATAAAGCGCGACGACATACGATTGACAATGGGTGGGGAACCCACTTTTGTCTCTATTGATAAACCCGATAGTCCAGAATGGGATACGGAAGCGGATAGTCAAGAAAAACGCAGACTGGCAGCAGGATTATTGAAACGATTACGCGACAGTTTTGGTCCTGGAGGTGTACTATACCATGGACAAGGAAAATGGTATCCTGGCGAACCATTGCCACGTTGGAAGTTCGGGTGTTTCTGGAGAAAAGACGGTCAACCAGTTTGGAAAAACGAGAGTCTCTTTGCAGAACCATATAAGGACTATGGTTTTGGTATTGACCATGCTGAAAGTTTTATTTCTCATTTGGCAGAAAAGTTGCACCTCTCCTCGGAATACATTAAACCCGCCTACGAGGATATTGTCTTTTTTCTTTGGACAGAAGGCAAACTGCCTATAAACATTGATCCACGCGATTTTGACTTTAAGGAGGTATCAGAACGACAGAAGTTATTACAGTTACTGCAGGAGAATAAACTTGGTGAACCGATCGGTTACGTACTACCACTCCGTTGTAATTTAGAAAACGACTCTTGGGAAAGTTCTGCGTGGAATTTCAGAAACGGTAACATGTTATTAATCCCAGGTGATTCTCCGTTAGGATACCGTCTTCCGCTTGAATCATTGCCTTGGGTTGATCCGGACAAAGAAGAACCAATATTTGAACGCGACCCTTTGGAACCACGTGATTCTGACATCACACTAAATAATATAAAAGATGGAAAGACACAGGCAAAAAACCAGAATTCAACTATCCGTACTGCGCTGTGTATTGAACCACGTGATGGACGGTTGCATATCTTTATGCCACCATTATCACACCTTGAACATTATCTATCGCTCCTTAAAGAGATTGAATCTACCTCAGAGGAATTGGAAATACCGGTTGTTCTGGAAGGATATGAAGTCCCACATGATTGGCGAATTCAATCACTGAATGTAACACCAGACCCAGGTGTTATAGAGGTTAACATACATCCTGCGGAAAATTGGGATGAATTAGTCAATAATATCACCACGCTCTATGAACAAGCAAGATTATCTGGATTAAGTGCAGAAAAGTTCATGTTAGATGGACGACACACAGGAACCGGTGGAGGAAATCACATCATCCTCGGTGGTCCAACGCCTGCCGATAGTCCGTTGTTACGACAACCCAATCTATTACGTAGCCTTATCACCTATTGGCAACATCATCCCGGTCTTTCATATCTCTTCTCAAGTGCCTTCATCGGTCCCACAAGTCAAGCTCCACGTGTAGATGAAGGTCGAGACGAACAACTCTATGAACTTGAGGTAGCATTTCAGCAGATACCTGACACCGTATCTGTTGATTTAAAATCCGAAGACGAGAAATCACCGTATTGGCTAATTGACCGCTTGTTGCGTCACCTATTGGTAGATTTGACAGGTAACACACATAGATCAGAATTCTGCATAGATAAACTTTATTCACCGGATTCAGCAAGTGGACGACAGGGGTTACTTG
Source organism: Candidatus Poribacteria bacterium (assembly GCA_026710795.1). Taxonomy (GTDB): domain Bacteria; phylum Poribacteria; class WGA-4E; order WGA-4E; family WGA-3G; genus MSPOR6. The sequence continues at coordinate 6,107 of JAPOQK010000087.1, read as the reverse complement.
AAATGCGAGCATTTGAAATGCCACCACATGCACAGATGAGTGTTGTACAGATGCTGTTGATACGGGCATTGATTGCTAAATTTTGGCGGACACCTTACAAAGGCAAATTGGTACGTTGGGGAACGGAATTACATGATAGATTCATGCTACACCATTATGTACAATCTGACATCCAAGAAGTCATATCGGATCTCCAATCCTCAGGTTACCCGTTTGATATGGCATGGCTTGATCCATTTTTTGAGTTTCGTTTTCCAGTTCTCGGTAAATTGAACATCAAAGACATTGAGCTTGAATTGCGTATGGCAATTGAACCGTGGCACGTCCTCGGTGAAGAGGTGACTCGGACGGGGACATCTCGCTTCGTTGACTCCTCTGTTGAGCGACTTCAAGTAAAACTTAGTGGTATAACAGACACTCGTTATGTAGTAACATGCAATGGTCGTCGGTTAATTCTGCATAGTACCGGTTCACATGGTGAGTATGTTGGAGGGGTACGGTATCGTGCGTGGCAACCTCCATCTGCGTTACACCCAACAATAGGTGTACATTCTCCACTTGTAATTGATATCATAGATACATGGAATGGACGTGCTATTGGTGGTTGTACCTATCGTGTGTCACATCCTGGTGGTCTATCCTACGAAACTTTTCCAGTCAATGCTTATGAGGCAGAGACAAGACGTGTTAGTAGATTTGCCACAGAAGGACATTCATCTCCTGTTATACATTCACAGCCGTCAGGAACAGCAACAACTACTTTTGTACCTGAAGGTTCACCAGCAGAACAAGTAGATATTCCTCCTGAGGAGACTAATCCTGAATACCCATACACATTGGATTTACGTAGATCTTTGTAGTTTGATGTATTCGGAATTTTGCAAATATTAGAAAACACAATGGAAATAATCAAAGATGGTTATGCCAATCAAGTGTTGTCTGACTCAAGAATTTTTGATGAGATGTTGGATAAGTCGGGTGATATTAATTCGCATTGGTTCCCATTTATTAAAGTCCTGAACAGACTTGGTCTGCAGGAAATGGTAACTCGTCACCAAGATGCAGCGCGGTTGCTTCGTGAGAATGGCGTTACTTATGTCGTTCATGGTGAACAGCAAGGTCATCGTCCTTGGGAATTAGATATAATTCCCTATATTATATCAGAGCCAGATTGGAATTTGATTTCTTCAGGACTACTACAACGTGCAAGTCTCTTAAATCTGATTTTGAAGGATCTGTATGGAGAGCAAAGGTTAATCAAAGATGGGTTGATTCCTCCAGAAGTTATATATGCACACGCAGGATTCCTTCGTCCTTGTAATGATCTGACCACACAAATTGATAATCCATTGTTCATGTATGCTGCGGATTTAGGACGAGACTCTTGTGGTCAATTTTGGGTATTAAGTGACCGTAGCCAAGCACCGTCCGGTGCTGGATTCGCTCTTGAAAATCGAACTGTACTTGCTCGCATTTTACCAAACCTATTTGGTGAAGTTGGTGTTCATCGACTTTCATTCTATTTCCGAGCAATGCAGAACAGAATAGCCAGTTTAGCCCCAAAGCAAAAAGATAATCCACATGTTGTTGTCTTGACTCCAGGACCCTATAATGAAACTTACTTTGAACATGCTTACTTGGCGAACTATCTCGGATACAGACTTGTTCAAGGAGATGACCTGACAGTTTGGGATGGACGTGTGTGGTTGAAATCTTTGGATGGACTACAACAAGTTGATGTCATTCTGCGTAGAGTCGACGATATATTTTGTGATCCGCTGGAACTACGTCAGGATTCACATCTTGGTGTAGCAGGTTTATTAGAGGTAATACGTCAAGGTAATGTAGTTGTCCTTAACCCTCCAGGCAGCAGTATCTTAGAAAATCCTGCATTGCTACCTTTTTTACCAAATATTTCCAAAAGACTAATTGGTGAAGAATTACAATTACCATCAGTTAAGACATGGTGGTGTGGTAAAACACAACATCGGAAATATGTCTTGGAAAACATTGATAAATTGGTAATCAAACCAATACATCGTCCAATCGGTTCTAAACCTACATTTGGATCAGAACTGAGTGACAACGAACTCAATTCTCTACGTGATAGGATTAACACAAAACCACATCAATATGTTGGTCAGGATTATATACACCTCTCCACAACTCCTTCTTTGATTGATGGTAAATTACTACCTCGACGGTCAATTCTGCGCAATTTTCTATTTGAAGAAAAAGGTGGATATTCCTTGATGCCCGGTGGACTTGCCCGATGTGAAGGTGAACAAAGTGACTTAACGGTGTCAATTCATGACGGTGGTGTAAGCAAAGATACGTGGATACTTGTCTCAGAACAGGAACCACATATTAGTTTATGGACACAACCCAAAGTCGGACCAAACATATCAGAATATACTCAGGGATTGTCAAGTCGATCAGCTGAAAATCTGTTTTGGGTGGGGAGATATGCAGAACGTGCTGAAGGGCATGCCAGACTTCTACGAATTACATTGGAAAAAATACAGATGGGTATGGAGAGTACATTTATAGGCAAACCATTCTCTACAAAAGAATTAACTGAAATACAAGATGAAGATTTAATTAGCGGAACAGAACTTGCTTACCTCCAAAGCATGCTTCGGACATTGACAGGACTTACCTCATCTCATCCGGGTAATATTATAAAAAGAGAACAAGAAATAGTTAGTGAACTGATGTCAATTATGCTGGATCCAAAGCACAACGGTAGTTTGGTATCAACACTTCACTCTTTGATTAGTGCTGCATTTGCCGTTCGGGATCGTTGGTCAACAGACACATGGCGTGTGATGAATAACATTGAAAATCTTTGTGAATTGCTTAATAACAATATGTCAAACTACGAGCAATCACAATCTCAACATATCACAAGTGAATCTGATGAACGTACTTTACAACACATACAAACAGAATTAGATCAACTGATGATTTTTCTTTCTGCCTTGAGTGGTTTAAACGCTGAGAGTATGACACAAACTATAGCTTGGGTAAGTCTTGATATGGGTCGTCGTATTGAACGCTCATTGATTCTGATTATGCTATGTCGATCATGTTTCGTTACGGGGCAAGATGAAATGATTGAACATCTACTTCTTGAATCAATCCTTATTACATCTGAAAGTTTGATTACATATCGTGGACGTTATCGTTCTGCATTACATCTACCAACAGTGCTTGAAATGCTACTATTGGACGAAAGCAATCCACGTTCATTAGTCTATCAACTAAAACGCCTACAGGAACAGATTCGGGACCTGCCACGTGAAAATTTTGGTTATGGACTCAGTGAGGAGGAACAATTGATCTTAGAAGCATTGACACAACTACAACTGTCGAATACTTCTCAACTCGCTGAAATGTCAGAACAAACGTTAGAACGTCATGGATTAGAAAAACTTTTAGTTCGTCTTGCACAAATATTGATTGAAATATCTGATGTCCTTACACAAACATATTTCAGTCATGTTCAAGGACAAGAACAGTTGGTAACCACTGATCTCTCATAGCAAATTAAAACCATGAACTATAAAATCACTCACAACACACATTACAGTTATAATAACTTTGTCAATCTATGTTACAATGAAGCACGACTGACTCCACGTAGTTTTACACGACAAGTATGTAATCATAGTAAATTAATTGTTGAACCAGATCCATCAGGATACCGTGAACGGAAGGATTTCTTCGGGAATACTGTCTGCTTTTTTTCGATTCAACGTCCACATCAAGAATTATCCGTCATTGTAACAAGTGAGGTGGAAGTATACGCTTCTAATTTTCAATTGGATTTGGTGAATGGATTCGAGTGGGAAGATGTCCATGATCAATTGCACATAGATGTAAATGAAGAGATATTGGAAATGCGACAATATATACTTGAATCACCCATGATTCCGGAACTACCTGAACTACGAACTTATGCAAAGACATCTTTCACACCTGATCGTTCATTACTTGAATCAGTAGCAGAATTAACAGAACGTCTATACTCCGAATTCGAATATGATACAAATTTTACTTCTGTTGCTACACCATTGAAAGAAGTGATGGAACACCGTCGCGGCGTGTGTCAAGATTTTGCACATCTGGGTATTGGTTGTGTGCGATCTATGGGGTTAGCAGCTCGTTACGTCAGTGGTTATATTGAAACTGTAACTGATTCTGATCAAGAACAGTTGGTAGGGTCTGGTGCATCCCATGCATGGTTTTCAGTCTATTTCCCTGAGATTGGATGGATTGATTTTGATCCGACCAACAACGTCATGCCGACAGACAGACACATCACGGTTGCGTGGGGGAGAGATTACTCAGATGTAACCCCGCTTAAAGGGGTTGTTTATGGGAGTGGGACACACGAATTATCTGTTTCGGTTGATTGTAGATCAGTATAATCTAAGGATATAGAGGGCGGAATATAAATTATACGGTTCACCTTTCGAACAACAGTTGAACAAAATAATTATTTTCACACAGATAATTATGTTCAAATTAATCTACAATCCTGATATTCCTTATGTATTTCCAATCTAATGGATGTAGTTTTATGTGTCTGATTTTTTTATTTATATTCTGTTATAAAACGTACCATCCCTGCTAACACTTACAAGTCTTTGTTCCTCATTTTCTGAATTCTCTATGAATGCCATTTCCCAGATAAATCCTTCTTGGATAGGAATAGTTGACATGAGTCCTCTCGCGGCAACATTCCATAGTCGTATTTCAGGATCCCTACCGCCGCTGACAAGGATTTCTCCATCTGGTGAGAATGCTAATATATATACCGAATCTGAATGGGCAGTGAAGGTTGCAAGTAGATGTTTACTTTCCAATTCCCACAAACGGACTGCTGTGTCCGATCCACCACTTGCAAGCAATTTGCCATTAGGAGAGAATGACAATGCTAAAACCAATCCATCATGCGCAGAAAAGGATGAAAGCTGCCGACCAGTTTCAATTTCCCATATTCTAATCTTACCATCAACACTTCCACTCACAACGGTTTTCCCATCATTAGAAAAGGTTAACGATCTAATTCTGCTTGGGTCAGCAGTTGTATTACTTAATAATCGTGCGGTTTCTTCATTCCATGCTGTTAACGGGACACCGTCAGGAGAGGAAGCTAAAACGTTGACAAGATTCGAAGATTCACCCAAAATAGTAGCGATTTCGTTAGATGAATTAATATCCCATAGGCGGAGTGTACTATCTTCACTTGAACTTGCAAGAGTCCGACAGTCGGGAGCGTATGCTAATACTCTAATGCGGTCAGAATGTCCTGATAAAACAGCAGTCTGTTTTCCACTATCTAAATCGTAGACCCATATTCGTTCCTCACCACCAGCTGCAAGTTGTTTTCCATTAGGAGAAAATGTTACAACGTTTATCTGTTTTCTGTTTATTCTATCCTTAAGACTGGATGGTAATTCGGTCTGAGTTATAGTATCAAACAATTCTCTATTTCCTGTATGGGATTAGTTTGTTGATATAGAAAGTGTGAAAAAATACCACAAATTCATATTTTTTATACACAAAAAACACTAACTTGATATGGTTGAATATACATAATACTGTGTATTTGTTTAAGACAGTATAGCAAATTATCTTCATGAATTCAAATGTTTCTCATGAATATCAAGTATATTTAGTTTTTTATATTTCTACCGCATTTATAGTAAACTTTTGAATTAATGGGACATTTTGATATGTAGGAGGGAACTCCGATTCCCGACTATCAGTCAACCCACCAAAAACCCTCTTCTCTTATCCTGAAAATCCTATAATCCTGAAAATCCTGGTTCAGACAAAAATCCGCGCCCTCCGCGCATGCTGTGATTCTGACAATCCCCTCTACCTTCAGTGTCTTCAGCGTCCTCTGCGCCTTCAGCGATTCTGACAAAAACATACAACCCACCAAAAACCTCTTATCTTATCCTGCTAATCCTATAATCCTGAAAATCCTGGTTCAGACAAAAATCCGCGCCCTCCGCGTAAATCCTGGTTCATACAACTAAAAACTGAAAAATAACCCCATCATCTGAAACATACATTACACATATTGTTCCACC
>JAPOQK010000085.1 GCA_026710795.1 Candidatus Poribacteria bacterium | reverse complement strand
GATGTTTTGACTTGATTTTTTCATTCAAATCTGTTACCATTTTAACCCATTGATAGTATTACAAAGCGAAGGAGACGCATGGCAAATTATCAAGAATTGGCAAATTTGGTTTGGACTGTAGCGGATGATGTGCTCAGAGGGCTGTTCAAACCACACGAATACGGCGACATCACCCTCCCATTTCTGGTGCTGCGCCGATTGGACTGCATCTTGGATGAAGACGATCGAAAAGATAAAGCGGTCCAAAGTTACAATCAATTCAAAGATCAAGTATCCGAAGAAGCACTACCGTAGATTATCCTGAGAGAGATAAACGCCAGCTTCTACAACACTTCCCAATACGACCTCTCTCGACTGAAAGAGGATCCGACCAACATCCGCCTCAATTTTGAGAACTACATCAATGGATTCAGCGAAGATGTCCGCGACATCATCGAAAACTTCAATCTTGATGGCTTTATCGAACGGTTACACAAAAACAACCGGCTGTTCATGTTCTGCGATAAGTTCACCGAAGTCGATTTGCATCCCGATAAGGTAGATAACCACACAATGGGACAGGTCTTTGAAGAGCTGCTTCGCCGATTCTCGGAGATGTCCAACGAAACCAGTGGCGAACACTACACGCCGCGGGATGTCGTGCGGTTATTGGTCTCGCTGCTGTTTGCGGAACACCGCGAAAACCTGCGCGGGCAGGGGCTTGTCCGCAGTATCTTCGATCCGTGAAAAATAAACGCAACTGTATCAAAAATCAGTCCCGTAGGGACGAAATGTCTATAGAAACGGTATACCTATCAAGTCCTAAGCCCCGTAGGGGCGAAATGTGTATCGTCTTAAAATTGTCCAAACTATAGAAAATAAATATACAAAGGAGTATTTTCAGTGGAAGATAAAATTGTTGGAACTTCTGAAGATGAGAAACGTTTTTTGCAAATTAGTATGGATCCTTCAGATAATAGAATGCTAAAGGCTAATGTGCGATTTATTAATATAGAGGATGTACAACAGTCCGTTATCATCGGGCCAGTAACACACAGTTTGGTAGGCATAGATCTAAATCAGCCAGAAAGTGTAATTGATGAAACACAATACAAAAGATTTGAATCCCTATTGGCTGATAGAATGTTCGGGTTTGATTTACATATACTTCTCAAAAATGGTGAAATAATTAGCAGAACATATTTAGATACTATGATGGATGAATTAATGAAAATAGGACAATGCTTGTCGGCTAATTCCGTCATTGTTGATGATCCAAGAATCCTTCGCTTTGCAAAAGCAAAGTTGAAATTCTGTGTTAGAACTGCAGAATTTAAAGAATCAGACGGGAGAACACTCAAATACAGAGAAGTAGAGATAGACGGTGAGGTTGATTTGGATGACGGAAAAGTTATGCTTATCTCTAAAGCTCTAGATGTAATTAGGGATATTTTTAGGATTCCACATAGTGATAAAGATGATAGTGATACAGATGAATCTAAATAGGTAAGAAAGCAGCCAAATCGCAGCAAACGCTTGGTTCAATGGCGTAACAGTCAAGTTAATTGTCGGGTGTGTGTCTCTCTTACGGGAACACACCTGTGTTTTGTCTAAACAAACGCATGTTGGTGACAGTCACGCTTTTTACCAATGCGTCTCGGACTTAGAAAACCGTACCCGCAATATAAGTGAGATAAATGGTTAAAATAATTGCGAATATTCGCAATCGCTCACCAGATTAACAGAGCTACCACGCTTTAGCTTGGTGAGAACGTCAGTTACGAGGATGATATTCAACAATTGCATGGGGGCATTGGAGCGGAAAAGTGAAAGCTTGCTGAATGCGGCGTTGGCGTTATGAGAGGTTTCAGTATAAAAACGATGGGGAAAATATAAAATGAACAATATTCGTGTTGATATACGCCTTCGACCCATTCGGTTTGGGTTTTTGGTTCGTCCAGATGACAAGAAAAAGGTAATTGAGATTTTTCGTATCAATACATGTTTGTGGGGCGGCATATTCAATCCTATTATCCCTTTTTTCAAGCGCGTACCATCTTGGTGGGAAAGACACGATTTTCGTTTTGAAAATGCTAAGCAAATTATCAACGGTTATCTTGATTTCTTTGAGCCCGATTTCCTTGTTGAGGCGGAGGAAGGATTAGCGAATGGATTCGGTTATGATTCAGAGAGGGTGCTACAACTTACAGATATTCTGGAAAAATCAGGAGAAGAACGTTGGAATAAATTCGGTTTGAGCGTCCATGACTTATATTCGGAGTTGTATCAGGAAGAATTTCGCTTTGAACTTCGTCATCAACCCAATATGGTACATGTCGAACCAAAAGAGGGTGCTTTTGCGGGTTTCGTTGCTGCTAATTTCGGCAGTTTCCCAACTCAAGAAGACCTTGGGTATTTTGAACATAATTACAAAGATGTATTCAATCCAGAACACAAAACGTTGGATGCTGCTGTGCTATCAGAATTGTATCAATCCGGATACGGTTCTGCTGTAGGAATAAGTTGTGCAAAACTTCGAATTGATTACCATGATCGTGGAGACCTTAAACTACTCGTGTTAGACGCAAAAAAGTCAAGAGACCTTATTGATTTCTGGAATTTACGGGCAATACACGAACATGTTGTTCCAGTTCCTATTCAATGGATTGAAGAACTTTCACCCTATTGTAAGAAACTTATTCTGGATAATTATCACTCTCGACGCGGTGATCCAAGCAAAATGAGGTTCAGTCTCACCTTAATGTTTTCACGTTCTATACCTGAGAAGGAGAAAAAAAATATATATAGGAATTATCTTTTTCTTGATAAGAGAGGTGCGGATGTATTTCCAACATGGTATCCTTCTATTTGGGATAAACCATCGGATAAGGTACCCAGAACTACTCGCCCAATTTTGGAATCTGGCAAGAAAAGCATAGATATACAGATCAGTGGAGATAATCCTGAAATCCGATTTGATCCTCTCTTTCCAGACTTTGCCAATGAATATGGCAATCAATATCGTGTGACAAATGTTGTCAGGTTACAAGATTGGGGTTATGCAGATCAGATAACTACAGTTTTTCCGTGCAATTATAGAAACCCCACTTTCCCCAAATTCAGATTCAGAATGGAACCACTTTTACCGACTACGGAAGGATTGATTATTTTTCCTAAATATAAGGATTTTTCTGAGCAGTGGGATTTAGTTGATGGAACATTAGCATTTAATCAATGGCTTAATGAAAAGCAAGTGCCTGCTACTCTTTCTGATGCAGGTAGAACAACACAACAGATAATTGAAACATTGGGCGGTTGTTTGGGAGTCAGCTGCATAGTCCATAAGGGGATTATTGAGTTGCTTAATGAATTGTCAAGAAACCCCGTTAACAAAACCGCCAAGTATAAAGAATTTGAGGACAAAGTTGGTAACGCAATCAATAACAAGAACTGGAAAAAGAGTATTTTTGAGAATTTGGTGGAACGAAAGGTTGTTGAGCTCGGATTAGAACTTAAATGTAACAAGTGCAGCAAGTGGAGTTGGTATTCGATTACGCAGCTTGATTACATATTAACCTGTAACTTTTGTTTTACGCAGTTTGATTTTCCTACCACCAATCCGATAAGCCGCAAACATTCCAGATGGGCTTATCGCCTTATAGGTCCCTTTGCTCTACCTGATTACGCTGGAGGAGGGTATGCAGCAGCTTTAGGAATTCGTTTTTTTACAGACATTATAAGCAGACGGAATAGGGCGGCAGTAACTTGGTCGTCTGGTCAAGAATTGACGTTACCCATAGGTGACAAAGTAGAGGTGGATTTTATGTTATGGTATCAGCGCGAAGAGACTCTGGCAATTAATTATCCTACTGAGATAGTGTTTGGCGAAGCCAAGAGTTTCGGCAAGGAAGCCTTTACACCAGATGATGTTAATAAAATGAAATTATTGGCAAAAGCATTTCCGGGTTCCACATTGGTGTTTGCTACGATGAAAGATAGGCTTTCCCAGAAGGAAATTAACCGTATCAGAAGATTAGCACAATGGGGACGAGGATATGATAAAGATAGAAAGCAGACGCGTGCCCCGGTTATAGTGCTTACAGGTACAGAATTGTTCACGGAAATGTTTTTGAAAGAATCATGGAAGGAAAAGGGAGGGAGGCACAAAAACTTGATAGGTTCAGGATGGCTAAGAACTGAGAATCTGAGGGTGTTGGCTGATCTCACACAGCAACTATATTTGGGAATGCCATCGTATGACTCGGTTATAATGAAATATAATGAAAAAAATACGAGAACGTGAAGCAAAAAGAAAAAGGTTAACACATTGAAAAAAAAATCGCGAAATCCGCATAATCCGCGAT
>JAPOQK010000084.1 GCA_026710795.1 Candidatus Poribacteria bacterium | reverse complement strand
GTCGTAAAACCCGTTAGTTTTTGGAACTTACCCGGATCATCCTTGATTTCATCATATTTGTTCATGAGTTAATCTCCAAAGCATAATTTTCTTTATTATGCCAGAAATCAACTGTAATTTAAATTTATATAATGTCTATTATTAACATTCTAATCTCCTATATAGTTGTGTTAATTTCAATACATTCGACAAAATACTTAAATAAAAAATATAGGATGTCTGTCCTAAAGTTATAATAGTTAACCATAATTTTGAAACGATTACACGTCAATTTTGATGACGTCTGTCCTAAAGTTATAATAGTTAACCATAATTTTGAAACGATTACACGTCAATTTTGCCAAGTTATATTCACATACCTTGCGATAGGTGATCGGATAACCATGCTATAGTAAACTTTAGAATTAACAGAACATTTTGAGTTGTAGGAGGGAACTCCGATTCCTAACTATCAGTGAGTTTTGTCGCGATTCGGAGATCGCTCCTACAGGAATGTGTCTTTTTAATTTCAATGTTTACTATAAATAACCCTGCAATATGGACAGTATCAAAGACAACCACAATTGTACGTATACTTATATTCTATGGTTCAATCCACATCTGCTATCTTTACCAGTTGTTTTCCAATATTACCACCCTTTAACATACTAATGAATGCCGATGGTGCCTGTTCAATACCGCCTTCTGCAATTGTTTCACGGTATTTCAGTTTGCCTTCTTGAACCCATTCTGCCATCTGTTTGAGCGCATTTGCCTGTTTGTCTCCAAAATCTGAGACGAGGAATCCTTCAATTCGCGCTCTTTTAGTGATAAGATGCCAAAGAAAACGAGGACCAGTTTCAAGATTTTCCAAGTTATATTGTGAAATCTGTCCACAAATGACAACACGTCCTTTTAGTCGTAAATTCGGGAATACGGCATCTGTGATTTTTCCTCCAACGTTATCAAAATACACATCAATTCCATCAGGAAATAGTTCACCTAACTTAGCATAATAATCAGAGGTATCCTTGTAGTTAAACGCTGCATCAAAACCGAGTTCATCAAGTATATACGAAATCTTTTCATCCGTACCTGCCGAACCGACAACTCTACACCCTTTTATCTTTGCAATCTGACCAACGACAGAACCAACAGCACCTGCAGCACCAGAGACAAACACTGTCTCACCCTCTTGTAGATTTCCTACCTCCAGAAGACCAAAATAGGCAGTCAGTCCTGGCATACCAAGAATACCAACACCCGTTGAAATTGGTGCGATTGAGGGATCTATTTTCCGTAACCCATCTCCACTTGAAACACCGTATTCCTGCCAACCGATATGTGCGTTGACTATATCTCCAACTTGAAAGTCGGAATGTTTTGATTCTACAACCTGTGCGACAACACCACCAATCATTACTTCGTTGAATTCAACATTGGCAGCATAAGAACGAGCTTGATTCATTCTACCACGCATATAAGGGTCGACTGAGAGATAGATGGTTTTTAAAAGAACTTGACCATCTTCAGGTGTAGGTATGGGAGTTTCTATCAACTTGAAATTAGACTCTTTTGGATAACCAACTGGACGGGAAGCTAAAGTAATTTGACGATTCATACTAACTCCTTTCATTAAAATTGACACGATCTTCACCGTGAATAACAATCAATTTATGTTCTGGTGAATCCCAATTAAATACTTTTACAATAGGCAGGATGACACGAACAGCCAAACCAATACGTCTCTTATTTGAACTATTCGCTTCTGAATGATGGAGCGTACGTTCATTAAAGAGCACAAATTCACCGGGTTGCATCTCCAGACTGACAAAATTATTCGTATCTATATAATTCAGATCACCCATCTGACCAAATGCCATGTCGGATGTAGCTTTCACATGGGGGATAACTTTCTTATGTGACCCCGGCACTATCTGTAGACAACTATTTTCCAGTGTCGCTGAGTCTACTGCAATCCATGCTGAAATGATAATAGGCGGTTCAAGAGGCCAATAGTTGAAATCCTGATGCCAAGGAATCTCTTTTGCCCCAGGTTCCTTAACAAAAAAGTTAGTTCGCCACAGGAGCAAATCAGGTCCATATAGAGATGCCATCCGTTCCACAATACTCGGATGTGTGGCAAGGTTATGAATCAACGGAAAATCAATATGTCTATTGTGTACTCTGTTCTTATGATCAGGCGCATCAGTTTCCAGTATCTTTTCAATCTCAGACTGCATGTTAAGCATTTCTTCCGGACTACAGAGTGTGTATGGACCGAGGTAACCTTGATTACGAAATTGATCAGTCTCTTCTGAACTCAATTGATATTCTGTGTTATGCATTTTTGTTCCTTTCTATAATTAGGTCTGAAAAATCGATGGCACTTCAAACACTTGTTTTCAGTATTGCGTCAACATATATAAATCTATCTGGAATCCAGAAGTTTGGGAATTCGTTAGTCATGTATTGTTTCTGTATTTTAGTTATATTTTAATTGTTTTAATAGAACCTGTAAAAATAACAGAAGAAAATCGAAAACTAAATATCCCTGCGCGAAGCTAAAGTAATTTGACGATTCATGCTAACTCCTTGCATTAAAATTGACACGATCTTCACCGTGAATAACAATTGTCTTATGTTCAGGTGAATCCCATCTAAAAATCTTAACAATAGGCAGGATAACACGAACAGCCAAACCAATTCGTCTTTTATTTGACCGGTTTGCTTCTGAATGGTGGAGTGTACGTTCATTAAAGAGCACAAATTCACCGGGTTGCATTTCCAGATTAACATAATTATTCGGATCAATAAAATTCGGATCACACATATGACCAAATGCCATTTCGGGTGTAGCTTTCACATGGGGGATAACTTTCCTATGTGACCCCGGCACTATCTGTAGACAACTATTTTCCTGTGTCACTGAGTCTACAGCTATCCACGCTGAAATGATAATGGGTGGTTCAATGGGCAAAGTGTTGAAATCCTGATGCCACGGAATCTCTTTTGCACCAGGTTCTTTGACGAAAAAGCGGGTTCGCCATAAAAGTAAATCAGGACCGTATAGTGATGTCATACGTTCCAGAATACTCGGATGTGTTGCCAAGTTATAAACTAACGGAAAATCAAGATGCCTATTATGAACTCTGCTATTACTTTTACGCTCAGGTGCGTCAGTTTCCAGTATCTTTTCAATTTCAGGTTGAATATCAAGCATTTCTTCCGGACTACAGAGTGTGTACGGACCAAGGTATCCCTGCTTCCGAAATTGATTCATCTCTTCTATATCCAACTTATAACCACTGTTTTTCATTGTGAAGTTTCTCCAAAATCGTAGTTAATCATACGTGTTATTCAATTCATCGTTACCATTAGTGTTGTGTTTTCGCGATGCTATCATCCGCAAAATTTTCTGTTTATCAGTTTTTCCCACACCAGTTTTCGGTAATTCATCAACAACAACAAATTTATCTGGCAACCAGAATTTTGGAAATTCGTTAGAAAGATATTGTCTCAGTATTTCAGTTATATCTCCATTATTCTTAGTTGCCAAGACAACGACACCAAGTGGACGTTCACCCCACTGTTCATCTGGTATACCAATAACTACACTATCTTTAACTTGTGGATGTGTCATTAGATAGGTCTCTAATGCGACAGATGAAATAGATTCGCCTCCACTGCGTATAACGGATTTCATTCGGTCAACGATCTGTATATATCCTTCGGAGTTGATTGTTGCGAGATCTCCTGTTCTCAACCATCCGTCCTCTGTAAAATGTTCCAAAGTCGGTTCAGTATTGTAGTAGCTGCTTACTGTCCAAGGACTTCTTACTTGTAACTCACCAACAGATATTCCATCCCAGGGGAGAATGTTGTCAGTTCCATTCATCAAACGTATTTGAACTCCCGGTATAGGTCTGCCTTGCATTGCTTTTATCTCTAACTTTTTTTCATAAGAATGTTTTTCATGTGCTTTTCGGGGTGTACATAACGTGCCTGTAGGAGACATCTCTGTCATACCCCAGGCATGTCGCACTTCAATACCAAGTTCCTTTTCAAAGTCTCTGATAAGAGAAATAGGCATTGCCTCTCCACCTACTATTATTTGGGTCAATGTGTTGATTTCCTGTTTCCTTCTTATCATTTCAGGTAGATGCTTTTTCCATACAGTAGGTACACCAGCAGCAACAGTAACACCAGTTTCACAGATTAAATCAACTATCTGTTCTTGTTTTGATCCGTGTAATACCAATTCTGCACCAGATAACATTGCTGCAAAAGGTATACCCCATGCCATTGCATGGTACATTGGAACAAGTGGCATCACAACATCTGACTCTGTTAATCCAAACACATCCACATGATTTACTGCTAATGTATGTAGATACATAGCACGGTGAGTGTAAAGAACCCCCTTCGGTTCACCATCCGTCCCACTTGTGTAGCATAATGCCATAGCACAGTTTTCATCCTGAATGTCGTGGGAAAAATTACAATCTTCCTCAGAAATAAACTGTTCATACTCAAGAGACGAGTCTTTATTGTTTATATCTTGGTTTGTATTATTTATAAGGATAGTATGGTTAAATTGAATTTTATCTTGCAGATTAGCAAACTGATCTGCATATACATTGTCAACAAATATAATATCGTTCCCAGCTTCCTTTACAATCATTTCTAACTGAATGGCACTTAGACGAACATTAAGAGGGTGTAAAATTGTACTGGTATTTGGAATTGCAAAATAGAGTTCTAAGTGTTGAAATGTATTAGAAACGAAAGTAGCTATTCTATCACCTTGATTTATGCCTAATGATACGGTTGCGTTCGATAGCTGATTTACGCGTTTGTGTAAAGTAGCGTAATTGTATCTGTGTATCTTTCCATTTGGTAATATGGTATGAACATGTTTATCTCCATGAATGTTAACTGCATGTTCTAATATCTGTCCAATTGTTAAAGGAGTGTTCATCATTAAACCAATCATATTATCTCTATTAGTGATACAATTGTAGTAGAAAAGTATATCACCGAATTCCAACAATGTTGATCATTTTAATACTTTTTAGTTTAACATAAAAACGTAGTTTGATGTCATAAAAACTTTATCTGTCGTGGACATGTACGATACAATAACTTTTATTTTTTGTCTTAAACTGTTTATGTACATTTATTTGCATTCTAAGTAATAATGAGGCATAATTATTACATATATTTATATTGATAGAACGATGAATTTCAATGATTCATTCGTGATTATCTGTTATTAAATATTTCAATATATAGGTAAAGCCTAAGGAGCAATTAAATGCAAATTTCGGAGAATAGTGGGTATTTCTGGATTGTTGTCATTCTATTTATTGGCATCGTTTCAGTTATACCGTTTACAGCAAATGCTGATTCGCTAAAAGTGACCGTTCAGGATCAAAATGGAAATGCTATTTCCTCAGCAAAAGTACTGATTGGTGGTGAGGAAATGACAACAGACGATAATGGGGAAGCAACATTCAGTGATGTAACTGGAGCACAATCTGTTGAGATTAATGCACTCGGATATGCAAGTAGTCGTTTAAATGTATCTGCCGGACAGACAGAACTAACGATTATGCTTGCACCCATACAAACCGTTGATACAGTGGTTGTGGTAGGAACACGGAGTATCGGTCGTCGCGCATTAGAAGCACCTGTACCGATTGAGGTTGTAGAAAGACAACAACTTAGTCTCACTGGACAATCAGAAACGGGTCGGATACTTCAAATGTTAGTGCCATCCTTCAATTTTTCCAGTTCATCAATCAGTGATGGAACGGATGCATTACGTCCAGCCACATTACGCGGATTGGGTCCTGACCAAACATTAGTTCTCGTCAATGGGAAACGTCGTCATAAAAGTGCACTACTACACATCAATACATCAGTAGGTCGTGGAACAGCAGGAACTGACTTCAATGCGATTCCATCATCTGCAATAAAAAGGATTGAAGTGCTACGTGATGGTGCCGCCGCACAATACGGTTCCGATGCTATTGCTGGTGTTATCAACATTGTGTTGAAAGATGATGTCGACACTGGTGACGCTAACTTTTATTGGGGACAAACTTATGAAGGTGATGGGGACACCTGGATCGGAAATGCCAATTACGGCATGAAGGTAGGTGAAGAAGGTTATATTAATCTGACTGCTGAATGGCGTGATAGATACCGTACCAATCGTGCCGGTCAATCAGGTAATCTGCAGTATGGCTTACAAGAAGCAGGTCCTAACGAACCGATGGCGATTATCAATGATGAGAAACAAGAGGGTATGAAGTTTGACTCACGCGAATACACTTTTGACCGTCAGAACTTCCGCATCGGTGATGCTGATTCAACACAAAAAGTCGGTTTTTACAACTTCGGATTACCAATTTTTGGGAACATGGAGTTATATTCATTTGGTGGATATTCAACACGACAGAACAACAGCGCAGGATTCTATCGTAGAGCCAACCAACCAGAACGTACTGATACAAGTATATATCCTGATGGTTTCTTACCAGAAATCAATACTGGTATAGAAGATGTTTCTCTCGCTTTGGGTGTGGATTGGACACACGAATCAACGGATCTGAATGTTGATGTAAGCGTCAATCACGGATTGAATACGTTTGATTTTTTCATTTCCAACTCAATGAACGCGACCTATGGAGCAGCAAGTCCAACCTCTGCAGATGCTGGCGGATTTGAACTCTCACAAACTGCGTTTAATTTAGATGTTACCTACCCGCTTGAATATCAATCTTCACTCATCAATTTAGCTGGTGGCGTTGAATTCCGTCGGGAAGGATACGGAATCCACGCTGGTGAACCTGTTTCTTGGATTAACGCTGGACTTGGTGAAGAAGGTGCAGCTTCAGGGATACAGGTCTTTCCAGGCTTCCGTCCAAATCAAGAGACAGACGAAAATCGCACAAATATTGCAGGATACGCAGACTTTGAATCATATCTGAGCGGTGAACCCGGAAGTGGACTTCTTGTCGGTGCAGCTGTCCGCGGTGAACAGTATAGCGACTTTGGCACAACAGTAACTGGAAAAGCAACTGCAAGATATGACCTCACGTCACAGTTTGCTATACGAGCAGCAGGTAGTACAGGTTTCCGTGCCCCATCATTACAACAACTCTACTTCAATAATATCAGTACGCAATTCAAGATTGATGCTGATGATATTGATGGTGACGGTGATACGGATGAACTGATTCCGCTTGAAGTTGGAACATTCCGCAATGACAGCGATGCTGCACGTGCACTCGGTATTCCGGAACTAAAAGAGGAAACAGCGTTTAATGTATCCGGCGGTGTCGTGTTGAAACCAATAGATAAATTATGGGTTAGTGTCGATGGTTTTCTAATTCAGATTGACGACCGTATTGTCCTGAGTGGAAGTTTCAGGGCAGAAAGTGTCCCAGACCTTGTAGAAGCCGGGGCAAACAGCGCACAGGTCTTCACGAATGTTGCACAGACACGTACAACCGGGTTTGATGTAGCAGCTGGCTATTTACATGCATTTGATAACGAATCTCTTCTGAATTTGAAAGCTGCTTTTACTTTTGCAGATACAGAAGTAATCGGAGATGTGGAAGCACCTGAAATCCTCATCGGTCTTGAAGATACGCTTTTTCCATCTCAAGAACGTTCAATGATTGAAGAGTGGCAACCAAATACACGTATAAATCTTAATGCAGATTATATTATTGGTGATCTCACAATAGGCGGAGCATTACGTTACTTCGGAACTTATACTGTGCAAGAAGGTAGCGGTGATGATCCTGCACGTCAAGAGTATGGTGGAAAATGGGTAACTGATATTCAAACAAATTATCAGTTGAATGAAGGGCTTTCACTCACCATCGGTGCAAACAACCTGTTGGATCAACTCCCTGATGAAAATGAGATAGGTCAATCTCGTGGTGGTAAACTGGAAGACAGTTCTGGTACCGTCATTGTTAACTCTCCAGGTGTGTTCACCTATTCAAGGAGATCTGCACCGTTTGGTTTCAACGGTGGACTGTACTACGCGAAACTTACCTATAAGTTCTAAACATTTCTATATATAGCGTTGTCCTGTATCGGTACTGATATTGGATAACGCTATTTTTTGATCACTTCATTTTGTAGGTGCGGTCAGAACCGCATCTTTTTCATTATAGTTTGTGCCGTTTAGCCCCAGCGGGGCGACAGGTGTATAGTACCCAATGCATAGAATGAACAAGCCCCAGCGAGGCGACAGGTGTCCAACGGGATTGTCAGAATCCCAGAAGGCACAGAAAACACAGAAAATCCCTCTACCTTCAGCGTCTTCTGCGTCCTCTGTGCCTTCAGCGATTCAGACAATCCCGCAATTCTGACAACTAAAAACTGAAAAATAAACTAAAAACCGAAACATACATGAAACATATTGTTCCGACCCCCACCT
>JAPOQK010000104.1 GCA_026710795.1 Candidatus Poribacteria bacterium | reverse complement strand
AGCATAAAATACCATTAATAGTAAATTACCATACGAGTAAAGTTCATCTGGAAGAACTATAGTAAACATTGGAATTAAAGAGACACATTTCTGTAGGAGCGATCTCCGAATCGCGACAAAACTCACTGATAGTCGGGAATCGGAGTTCCCTCCTACAACTCAAAATGTCCTGTTAATTCTAAAGTTCACTATAGTATAAGTTTTCACAATAGGAATGTGTATCAATTTTCTTCAATATATGCACCCAATCCAACCATATACTGTGTCATTAATTATGTAGAATATTGAAATGGTTGTATCGGTTTATCCATATCAAATATTAATTTCGTCCTACTTTATTCTCTTATTAAACACTTGGGATTGTTGTGATTGGGAGCGACCTTCATGTTGGGCATGCATGGGTAGATTCATTTAAGATCTCTGGAAAAGGATTATCCGTAACACCGCAGAGCAAATTAGCAACAACATGGGGACAACTCAAACACCATTAGTAATTTTACAATACCAGCTCTATACTTAGTGAGAAAACGCAATCTGTATGTACCGCATGATCCTTACTTATGTCTTACTGTTTTTGGTTTGTATCTGCACACCGATAGAAATCTGCCATTCACAATCTGTATCCGCCACGATTAACGGACAAGTCACAGATAAACAGAACAACCCCCTCAGTGATTACACCATCTCTGCAGTATCACAAACAGACAACATTACCTACGCAGTCAAAACGAATTCAGGTGGACGTTTTTCACTTACGAACCTTCCTATTGGAACTTGCGAATTAGAAATCAGACACTTCAGCACATTACTTGCACAACGTGAAGTTACCATAACTGAAAACACCATAGTTGAAGCAGATTTTGTGATTAACGGTAGAGGTGTTATTTCTGGATTCTTGCTTGATACTGCTAACAATCTTCCCCTCCCAATTTCAGGTGAGATAAAAGTTGGGATTCTTGTAGATAGTGAGGATACTATAGGTGATGTATATAGTGGAAATGTAACCAACGGATATTTTGAAGTCAAAAACCTGCTGTCTGGTCGCTACGTGATTATCGATTCTTTTGATGGCTATGTTTTTGCAGAATCCGATTCTCCTGTAGTGATGGTCTATCCGGGAAGTCACATCGGAGGTGTTGATTTATTATTGAAAACGGGTGCATCTCTCTCTGGAGTTTATGTTGATGCTGAAAACGGATCCACTATCTCTGATGTTGCACTTAATGTTACATCTGAAAAGAAAGATACCATTTATGTCCAGAGCACACATACATACCATACAAAAACTAACAATAACGGAAATTTCCATCTCTCAATACCAAATGATCCTGAAACCTATTCCGCTTTCACGTTGATTGCATCACATCCAAGGTATCAAACACAACAATGGAGATGGGATATGTCTCCAGATAAAAATGACTATGAATTAGGTCATCTTGAATTGAAACCATTCTTCTCTCTACAAGGGAGTGTTTCTAAATCAACAGATGGACTCCATGTGTATCTAAAGATGCATAACAAACCAAGTAACTTCTTCCGTGCAGGGGCACAACCTGAACACACTGTTTACACAGACACTAATGGTAATTTCCTCTTCTCCGAGCTACATCCGATTGACTACAGTTTGACAATACTCCAAAACGATGTTATCATAGCATTCTTGGATTCGGTCAACCCACAAAGGATAAAACCGCTTAAAATCCGTTTGCCGAAATTGAAAATATTACATGGCAAGGTTGTTGATACACGACACCATCCTATTGCAGATGCTAATATTTATGCTGTACGACGTAGTGAAAATCCTTACGGTCACGGTGCAATCCTTTCTCAGACACAAAGCGATACAAACGGCTTATTCCAAATGCAACTATTGGAAACAAAACCACATCTGCTGTCCATTGAAGTAACTAAATCAGGTTATCTAACAAGTGTATATCCAAAAGTAGAGATTGGAAATGAACCGTTGCAAATTTCTCTTCAACAAGGATTTGCCATTAAGGGACGAGTTATACTTCCACCTGATGTAGCATCCGAAGGATTTTATGAAGTAAAAGTATTCCCCGAAAATACCGAAATGGAACACACGCTGAATCCTATGTCGTTGTACAAACCAGTAAAATCAAAACGATTTCCTGTAACAGAAACGACTTTTGTGTTGGACGGTCTGTTTGAAGAAACCTATACACTCTATATCGTAGGTGATGGTATCGCAGCAACTTCTATTGTTGTGAAAGCATCTATGAATGACGAAGAAGCACTAATTGTTGCAGACGAACCGACGGTAGTGTTATATGGACAAGTGTTGTGGTCGGATACTGGAGAACCTGCTCAGAACGTCTTGGTGTCGCGCTCTTGGTATCCATGGGAATTGAGTCAATACGATATGTCAATTACTTTAGATCGTTTTGAAACGGAAACTGACCGTGAAGGTAAATTTGTATTTTCAAATTTGACACAAACAGGTTATAATTTACATATTCGTGCTGTCAACTCAGTCTATAATAAGGAAACACAAAAATTTATGCGAAAGTATCTTCAAAAGCAAGTAACAATACCCATCTGTCCTGATAATATACAACATATCTATCTTGGGAGGTCGGATGGCACACCATTTGTAAAAAAATGAAACCTACCCACATCTTTAATTATAAAACTAAAACCTTGAGAAACTCTTTGGGAATACACATCGCCTTAATAACCTTATTCGTTTTACAAGGAATCGCTGGTGCTGTTACATGGCAGGATGACTTCAATCAAATGTTAGAAGATAGTTGGTATCAACAAGGTAACGATTCTATATGGAGTATTGAGGAAGGATACTTAAGAGGGAAAATTCAGACACAGAAACAGTGGCAAACTATATTTCAAATATATCAATTCAAAGCAATCCCTGGACCCTATAACAACATAACGATTAACATTGAAAATATCGGTGGAACGGATGTCCGATTCGGAATTGCACTCGGAAAACATTTCTTAAATGACGATGAAGAAGTTGAGGAAATTGGTTATTATCTATTCTTTACAAACGATATGCAAGCATCTCGTAATGGCAAGTTATTTCTCGGTCCTGGTAAACGCTGGCATACAGATGCCTTGAACCACATGTTGTTACAATTTGATGACGGAAGGTTTCAATTATTTGGAGATGGCGAATCTCGCTTGGACTTTATGGATGCCAACATTAAGCAGCTTGATATTATCGGTTTTGTGCTGGTTGGGTATGTCACAAATGACACAAGCACTGGTTCTGGATGGGCGGAAAAGATAACGATTACTGGACTGCCCGTCACACCTATACGGAAAGTAACGACTATCTGGGGACAACTAAAACAGGAACAAATCTAAAAATAAAATACATAATGTTACGAAAAAATATAGATCTGATTATAGATGCATTCTTATTAATCGCGGTGTTAGGTATTGCGTTTTGGAGCACCTACGCAAAGGCAAAATTAAATCCAAGTGAACGGGCTGAACCAGGTGATTCTGGGGCATATTATAGAACCCCCGGGAAAAATGGGAGGTGGTTCGGTCCGGAGATAAACTCCTTAACACTTTGTAAGGGTGTCCATAACCCATATAACAATAGAGGGTTCTTTGATATTATTGAGACAATTGAAAATGCAGTTGTATCAAAATCAAGGATTAATGGAGCATTACACTGGTACCGCAGACAAGAGTGGAAATTTGCTAATGACGACACACCTTGGGGGACAAACTACTTTTACATTACGTTAAGCGACGACCTTGGATGGAGTGAAATTCACACAGGGAGAGGCGGTACAACAGGTTATCCTTGGAGTGGAATTGAACGACATTGGCGCGATGGTAACATCATACGTGCACATGCATCTGTAATGGGGTGGCGTCAGTATTCTCGCGGAAGAGAACGGTGGATTTGCCCAATGTATTACAAAATCGGAGGATGGCAAGGGGAAAGTCTTGAGGTGCACTGTAAAACTCTACGAACATGGTTTCCCCCTGACTGGAACGTCTTGGCTCAGAAATATGGTCATTTTGGGACTCCCGTCGAGCGAAAACCCGGTGTGATAAGTCGGAAAGGTAAGCGAACAAACCGTTGGTTTGATTGTATCAAACTCAATTGAGAACAATGCAGAAAAAAAGATTCAGTAAAACCATTTTTGTGATTATCATACTTATATTTACTTCACTTGTTGATATATTGCATGTATCCGCGGAAACTTGGCATGAAGATTTTGACGCTGAAAATCCTGACGCATGGAAAATAATAGGAAATGATGATGTTTGGAAAGTCGCTGATGGATTCTTACGAGTTGATGTTAACAGAGATTGGGCAGTTCAATTTGAGCTCTATCAATTGATTGCATTTCCTTCTCCATACCGAGACTTTAGCATCCGGATTAATGATATTGGTGGTGATAAGATACGGCTCGGATTCTGTGTCGGACGACGTTTTCCAGAAACACAAGCGGAAGATCCGTTTTTTTATGTGTTCTTCACAGATGAAATTACACCTCGGCGTTTTGACGGTCGGGGCAGTAGCCATCCCTTTCATAGCAGATTATCACGGGAACCTCGTACACGTTGGAATACAGACGAATTATCAGAGATGGAGATACACTTTAACTCTGGGCTCTTTCTTTTGTTTGCAGATGGTGAATTCCGCGCAAAATTCCATGACCAAAACTTCAATAAAGTTGACATCCTTGGATTTGTTGTTGAAGGCATTAATATAGCAAACCAATGGATTGGTAAAGGATGGGTTGACTCATTCTCTATTTCTGGGTTAAACGTAACCCCCAAGGTCAAAGTAACATCCTCTTGGGCACAACTAAAGAGAAACTAATGCGTAGCAACACACAACAATCGAAAGTCGAATTACAAAACAATTCTAAACACATTACTCTTCGTCATATAGCAAAAGAATTACTCATTGTCTGTGTTTGGATTGGCTTTGGTGCGATAACACTTTGGTGTGCTGATGGATTTGGACTGTTTCCATCAACATCACACACCTTAAGTAATCCATCTCTACAAGTTGAATTCCCTGAAGTGTATGATATTTGGAAACGTAAAGAAGCAATCTTCGTTGATGCACGTTCGACTGCCAACTTTAGACGAGGACACATTCCAGGGGCTGTAAATGTTCCTATTAACCGTATATTACCACATATATATTTGTTACCTACTGATAGCGATACACCATTGATTACGTATTGTGGGAGCATATATTGTCCCAATGCATATCAGTTGATGGAGGTGTTGTTGGGACGAGGTTACCGAAACGTCAGATTATTTACGCGTGGAATCAAAGGTTGGCAGTCATTAGGTTACACACTGGAAACAGAATGACTTTACATAGTCTGTTGATAACGGTTCTAAGAATAGTGGTTGGGACAATTCTTCTTTTTGCTGGAATTGCAAAACTGACGAGTTTTAGTATATTTATTGCTGATGTAGCTGCATATCAAATCTTATCACCTGGACTTGTCAAACCGACGAGTTATCTATTTATTTCCGCTGAAATAACGGTTGGAATTGCACTATGCATCGGGTATTTTTCACGAGGAGCAGGTATCTTGTCTGCGTTGCTTTTTCTGATATTTTCGGTTGCATTGGTAATTGTGTTGTTGAAAAAACTACCCGTAAATGAATGTGGATGTAATAATATTCTTTTTAGTCTATTAGATTATTTTGGATTTTCAATATCTACAACACCTAATTGGAAGATGGTATTTGTAGATATTGTATTGGCGTTAGCAAGTATAGGAGTTGGTATTTCGAAACAACAAGGATATGGATTAGAATCACTTATTGGAAATATGGGAAGATCTGATACGACGGTTTAGAAAGATAATATAGTATTAAAATTATCACAACAAAATCTACGAATCGCTACAAATCGCATCGGCGCGTAATATTTCGTAATATGGTAAACACTCAGATAAAACACCTTCTAATACCTTCGGAAACGGTTCCTTTTTGGGTTGATACGGTACAAAACCCTCACTCCGATGCACATTCTCATACCAATACGGTGCCCACACACCATCCGATCGGTGTCCTCCTTGTTCCCATGACAACATTGACTCCTCAAAAGGTAGTCCTAATCTTACACACAGTTTAGACAGAACATCTTTCGGTGATAACAACAATTCGCGTGCATCCAAAATAGGTGGTGATTGTCCTATCTCTTGTAATTCGGTATACAGTTGGGCTTGGGTTTTCAAACCTGTATCTTTCAAGGAAGGAATCCCGATGACCTTCGTTAATGAAGGTAACATCTCTTTTGGATCTCGTATGAGCAAAATGTTTACTGTTTTACGCATGAATGTTCTGTCAACATCCACTAAATGATGTGCCATCTGTTTCATAAATAGAACAGGTTTAGCACAAGGACCGAGGATAACATCACGAATTACTTCTGTCCAGTCAGTCTGCATAGATGCCATTACCTCTTCATGTCCAGGATGCATCGCACCAGAGACATGTAAATAATGTGCATACAATGGTTCATCAATGATTTCGGTATCGCTTCGTTGTCCGAAGGCATACATTAATGCTGTTGATATATTCCGTGGTCCCGACCAGAGACAGATTCGTTGCGTTTGCATGTTTATTCCTTATCTTTAATAGTATATTGTATACCAAATCAGGAGTCAAGTTCTCAGTTTTTGTGAGTGGGACTTTAGGATAGGTTAAGTTTAGTCAAACCAACATTCTATCTGTGTTCAACCAAATTCAGTAGTCAAAACGAAGTTTGTAAGATATACTATTTTTCTCTATATCCACATTACCGACTAAACCCATGTCAAGACGTGCAATTCTTACGACAATCATAATTCCAAGTTTGTTGGTCTCTGGGTTAATATTCATTCTCATTAATAATCAACAAGTTCAATCCGGTGAATTAACGCTGACTCAGACGAGAATTGACTTTGGGACTGTTCCTGAATGGAATGGACAAATAACAAAAACGGTCTTGGCACAAAACAGTGGCAAAAGTCCGGTTAAAATAGTCAATATTCAAACTGGATGTAATTATGTTGAGATTGAAGGTCCTACGGTAATTCCACCAGAGTCAAATGCCACATTCAAAGTGATACTGAACCCCCAATTCATACCCAATGAACCAACTTCTGCAACAGCAATTCTTTTCACAGATAGTATTAAGACACCACAAGTCTATCTAACAATAGATGCAACAGCAATACGATTTGCATCACTCAGTGCAGAGGTGTGTGATTTTGGTGAGATACTTCAAAATACATCGTATGAAAAGCGGGTGAAACTGTATGTGAACGAACCGCTGAACCAGCAAGAAATTCGTCTTATTCCATCAGATCATCCAACGTTGACTTGGAATATGTCAATAGATGAAGATATAGGTAACTATATACTCACGATACAAATGCGGGCAACTCAATCTGGTAGAGAACAAGACAAACTCTTTTCAACATTGTTAACTGTTGCTTTTCCTAATGATAGGACATTAACATTACCTATTGTAGGGAGATTTGTAGAACCAATAATTGCAAAACCTAATAGCCTTAGCTTCGGCATAGTAAATGCAGATTCTACACCATCATTAATATTCACACTTAACGCAAATTCAAAATTTGAAATAATAAACATTGAGGTGTCAGACTATATAGAGGTGGTTGCGATAAATCAGGATAACAAGTCAAAGACGGATTCACTAAACTATGTGAGACATTTCAAAGTTTCTTGGCATGTATCACAATCCCCAACGTTGTTGCGTGAAGAACTTTATATTAATACCTCTATTATTCCAATCCGCATTCCCGTTTATGGTTATATTAACACAAATCAACCCAGAAACCCAACACCAACGCGTACCAGTGATTCGGAGAATTAATTGATATGTATCTAAATTATCTATTGATATGGAATTTCAACACACAGGAGGGGTGATATTTGTCTGTATGAATACGGATTCTATCAGTCTATTATTGTTTTTCAATTAGTCTTCCGACGAAAAAGACTATAACGCCGAGTGCTAAGAAACCCATCTCAACACCCATTGCTTTAGCTTCACTATAACCGTAAGGATTAAATAATCCTAAATATAAAGCTGCACCTAAACAGGCTATACCCATAAGTTCTAATGTCTTTCCAATATAATACACATGACACCCAATGTTTAAGGGCAACCCCACCATATTCAAAATCATGTATATGTTGGAATTGCCCTGATTTGTTATTAGTAAAGTCTTTTAATTTGCCCCCATCTGATCAGTTTTTGCTGTGCATTTGGATTAATCCTCGCTGTGAAAACGAGGTCAGGGAGATTTTGGTTTTCTTGCATGTAGTCATACGGTGCCCATGCGATTCTATTTTGTAGTTGTCCATTATCTATGTCGTCATAGGCAATACCAAAACCGATTGTATTTCCTTTTGATGCAACATCACCGAGTCTAAATCTCAATTCACATGTTTGTCCATCATTTGCCCAAGCCACAGACGTTAAAGATGATTTTAAGGCACTTTCTTCTACGCCAACTGGAATTTCATAGCGTAACATATCATCCTTACCTTGATAATGATATTCGTCAACGTGGAGGATTAACTGATCTTCTCTAAAGAGTTTAGATTGATGTTTTTCAAATTGATCGTCTTGTATTTTTATTGCGATATAAAGGAACCCGCTACGCCAGACCGCTTTGAATGATCCGGTGAAATCGTATGAATCATGCCACTCCTGTCCTGTAATGATCTCTTGTTTTAGTTTTGCTGGTAAAACATCTTCCCATACAGGGTCATCCAGATATCCATCAACGATTGGAGCAACAGAAACAAGTTCCGCGTTATATTGAAAGTTCTCAAGTTTTTCATCTATTAGATGTCCTGAAGCAAAGGACACAACCATTAACAACAGCACACTCATCAAAAGAATCTGTTTTTGCATTTTATGATTCCTCCTGTGGACTATATTGAAAAAAGTATATCATGATGAATTTATAGATGTCAACTGTTTTTAAGATATATCAAGACTATAATGTATTAGTCTTTCCAGTTAACAAGGGGAAGGTAGGACTACATCGTAGGTTTGATAGAACCGCAAGAGCATCGGTATCTGTCAACCTATGGACTACATTCTCTGTGTTTGGACTTTATTCAGGTAGGGTATTAATTTGTATATTTGAAAGTCGTCCGTCATTTTCAATTATTGCTTGACGTGTCATAATCCAGATTGTTGCTTGTTGTGCAGTTTTTTGCCACGCACCGTTAAGGTTCATGACTCCGTAATCCTTTTCTTCATCAGTCAGTGAATCATCTGGAAAGAGTTCATTAGATTCCCAATGTTCATAAGTAACAGGTTCTCCACCATCCCACTGCCATTCACCTTCCTCATTTATATCATTGAGTCCAATCCAAAAGAAACCACTACCATACAGTTCCATAATCCATTTATGTTCTGCTTCATCGTTTATTGAGAGTAAATGTGCACCGTTCTGTGTCGCTTGACGATGTGCGTCAAACCAATCTTCACACGCTACCAGTTTGTATGAATGTCCATTTGTAGGGTTTACAATCCATACATCGGGTAATTGCTCATCTGCGGAAAATCCCTGCTGGTTTGGTTGTATTTCATCGGTAGAGGTATTAGGAAAAATCATAGTGCCATTTAACTTCAATAGTAGTTCATTCTGTTGTGCCTTGTCTTTCATAGTAATTGGTCCAGCTTCTGCTGAAAGTACTATGAGCTTTACGTGGAAAAAATATTCACCAGGTTTATCAACAAATATTGAAAAATCACCGTAATTATCTGTCCGTATGTCTCTCCTTAATGTATAGCCATCCGCATCCCCTAACCGAATTGGTCCAAGTTCTCTATTTTGCGGTTCTTTTACTCTTAACTTTACGCTTTTGTTTTTCACGGGTGATCCATCAGCGTAGATAATTCTACCGCGTATTTGAGATTTCTTTTTCACGATGATTTCCACATTCTCTACGGATGCACCAGGTGTAATAGCAAACACAAATTGTTTTAGGGAAAACCGGGGTAAAACTGCTTGGTTTGTAAAGATCATTTGTCCAATTTTAATCAATTGCAATTCATATTCGGAATCTAAATGGGATAAGTACTGAATTCTTGATGTGATATTGTCAGCATCAATGGAGGTATTCTCAGGTGCTATGAATAGTTGAAAAAGTCCAGACTCAATATTGTTGAAAGAGAAATTCCCCGATGAATTGATTTGTGATAGTAATGTAGAACGAGGTATCTGGGTTTCAGATACATTACCTGCATTAAACGATTCAGTCTCAGGTATTGCCCTACCATGTATGTAACGTACAGGGACCATTCCTAATTGGAATCCTGAAATAACTTTCCCCTCTGTGTCCACGACTTGTCCAGAGAATATTGATTTTTCCTTTGATTCTGTTGCGGTATCAGGAGGAATTGCAGGAGGTGGTTCAGGAAGTTCAGGTTGAGTAACTACAATTGGTACTGGAAGGACACTGATATTATTGTTCTTTATATTAGTTGTACCACCAAGCATCAACACAAGATTTAGATTTTTGTTTTCTTCCATAATTTGCACATTATCTGCAGTAGCTAACTGTGCTTGATATTTAACGGATACTGTATATAAACCTGTGTGATTGATATATACATCGAAATATCCCTTAGCATCAAGATTTGTTTTTGTACTCCACTCAATAATACGCTTTTCATTTATATTTTCTCCACTAAATCTTAGAACTATCTCTACGTTTTTCAATGGTGTCCCGTCAGTGTCAAGTACTCTCCCTCTGATTGATATTCGTTTACGTACTGTAATTTCCACATCTTTTATCTCTGCATCTTCTGCCATTGTAAATATAATATCACCATCAGAATTTGCATGTTGGTCTGGATATAAGATTAGTCCAGAAATATTAACCTTACGAATAAAATATTCTACTTTTTTCTCAGGATGTAACATGAGTGCAACTGGAGAACTTGTAGCAGATATAGAGAAAGTGCCTGATTCATCCGTTTCTGATAGTGCAGTTGCATTGAGATTATTATCATGAAGTGCTACTGAAACATTTGCAACAGGATTTCCTTCTTCGTCAACAACACGACCAGAAAAGGTCTCAGCAAGAGATTGAGAAGATATAGTACTTAATAATACAATACTTGTTAGGAATATCAATATATGAGTATAGTATGAATGGAACATAAGATAATTCCTCCTATTATGAATTAAGACACAGGATTATATCATTAGGATAAATCCTTTCAAAAAGAATCAGCAATTTTTGTGCCAAATGTGCAACCATTCAAGATAAGCAATTGCTATTAATACGACACCACTATGCACACTATCGGGCAATCGCAGGATGAATACGAATTCCTTAACAGTTTTTACACAAAATACTAAAAATATAGGAATAGAATATGTTCTTTAACCCAAACTTCATTGTATGATGTAGTGTTAATAGTTATTTTGGAAAAGTCGAAGAACTATTTCAGCCTAAATATTAGATCGTCATACCGTTGTCCGGGTTTAAGTGTGATTGGAGTAGAAGTTGCTTTATGTCCTTGATACTCAATCGTAAACTGGTATGAGAAATGAGAATCTTTCTCATCAAGATAATGAATAAAATAACCATCGGCATCTACCCAAAGTTTATTCTCTGTAGAACTTCCACGCCTATTATTTCCGCTGTAGTTATAACTGAGTAATATACGATCATTGGTAAGCGGTGTTCCATCCTTAAAAATGACTCGTCCCTTAACATATCCTCTCGGCTGCACGGTAACTACCACATTTTTAATATGTTTACCTGGTACTATCCCAAAAGGAATTTCATCAAAATCAGCATGTGGATAATAGGTTATTCCGTCAATTGTGAGAGAAACAATTTCAACATCCGGTTCATAATCATAATGATCTGTACCGAAACCGTATTCCTCAAATTCTTTTATATAGGGCTTTGATCTGTGAAATGGGAGTTGATAAGTACGTGAAATAAACTTTTTTAAGATCGTCTCAAAATCTTCAGGTAGACGCTGATCGATGTTGTATGGAAGAGCACTGAGATATTGTGGTACTGAAGTAACACCTGTTATAGTAAACTGACCATCAACATCAGTTTGACCACGACAAAAATTTAGCAAACCCTCTGGTGGAATAGCAGTCAAATAAATACCTTCTTCTGCTTCTTCTGGGATTAAATGTGGTGAAATGAATATAGGCAAATCAACAACTGGATTTCCATCTGTATCAACAACACGTCCGCTTATACTTGACGAATTTCTATGAGTTAATTTCTGTCTGGTTCTTGCTATGTTATGTTTTTCGTCTTGGACAGTAATTTCGACATTTTTGATTTCTTGTTGTTTTGTTTGAAGCACCACTCCATTATAACTACCCAATTTATTAGGAAATAGATAGAGATCACCTATTTGTATCTTTACTATCCTCTCCACTGGTCTATAGTATGGGAGTAATCCTAACTTCATCACCTTATCATTGAAGTCTTTGATCGTAAAATTGCCTTTGCGGTTGATTTTCGCAGGAAACGCTTGCAGACCCTCGTGAATACTGCTTTGGTCTCCGATGGTAATTGGAAACCAAGCTCCATCGCCATCTTTGAGAGGAAAAAGTGCTACCTGGACATCATTGACAGGTTTTCCATTATTATCAACTATCTTACCAGAGGCAGAAGAGGATACGTTGGTTTCAATGTTCTGATTTGTTTCATCGTTATTATCTGGAGCATTGATGTTGCCAACTTGATTTCGCACCTCTGGATTAGATGGTAAGTTCAACATTACGGATGCGTCAACTATGTCTACAGTCATTTCAGATGTAGAATCAAGACTATACGGTTGCTGAAATTGCACAAAATTATTTGCTCCGATTCCAAGCATTAATACAACAAAAAGAACCATTGACGTGGCAATTACCCACGGCACAAGCGGTCTGCTGCCTGAAGGCACTGCAGAATCAATGTGTGCTCCGGTATCCTTAATTGTTCTCATTATATCTTCGGTTAAGTTGGTTATAGGTTGTAAAATACCCAAGGTTTCGCGTACCATGTTATCCTCCTTCTGTAATCGTTTTCGTGCTCGATGTAGACGACTCTTTACCGTGTTCAACGAAACACCTAAAAATTCACTAATTTCTTTAACTGAACTTCCTGCAAGGTAGTGCAGTGTTATAACAATCCGTTCACTTTCAGGCAATTTACTTAGTAGCCGCTTAACAAGGTCAACGCGTCTTTCCGATGCAAGTTCTTCATTATGTTTTTCCACATATTTAGAGTAAAATAATTCGTCTATTTGACCTTGTGTCATTGCATCTAAGGACCGCATCCTTGGTCTCTTCTTCTGAAACCAGGTGTTAGTCAAGCGATCTGCAATTACATAAAGCCATCCAGCAAACAGATTTGGATTTTTAAGTGATCCAAGTTTTCTATATGCTCTTAGGAAGGTGTCTTGAGTTATCTCTTCAGCAACGTGGAAGTCACCCGTTTTTTTCCATATTAGCGCATGCACACGTTTTTGGTATTTACTTACTAAGCTAGTAAATGCCTCTTGGTTACCAGATAATATTCTATGAATTAGTTCACTGTCACTGTTTTTCACGCGTTTTCTCCAAGCAAATTACCTCATGTCGCAAAGACACCTATTTAGGACGAAAAGGTTGCATAAAATAAGCAGAAATTGAAAAGTGTTTGAGTAAATTAACTTATATCAGAAGATTTTATTGATATAAGATATGTTTCTGGTGTGTTGAGAATAGCATATTCTAAGTTTAATAGAAAGTCTTAGTATTTGAGGCTTTAACATTCGTCCTTCAGCACCAGAGATGCGAAAGGTATATGTCCTAAATTTTATGTTGTTTACAATCGTCCTTCAGCACCAGAGGTGCGAAAGGTGTATAGAAAAACGGAATCCCCATAAAATAAAGCACCATCAAATTGATATACTTACGGTCGCTTCTTTTTCTCAGGCAGATTTATCTTCAAATCTGCTTTTTCAATGATTGCCATCTTAGTCATCTTCACGATTACACTATTCTGACTAACAGCATACCATTTTCCATCCTCAAATGTAATGACCACATTGTCTCTTTCATCAGCATCCCAAGTTTCAGAAAAATAATCGTCCGGTAACCAGTTTTGATATTTAACAGGTTCACCGTTTTGCCACTGCCATTCACCTTCTTTCTTGGTATCACTGAGTCCTATCCAATACAATTCATGTCCGAATACTGCTCCTAACCATTTTTGCTCTTTCTCGTCGTTTATGGTAACGAGATGTGCTTTTTCATCAGTTGCTTGCACAATAGCATCATCAACAGTTTCGCATAGAATCCTCTTATAGGCGTGTCGGTTCGCAGGATTTACAATCCAAACCTCATTAGACACCGGTTTCTTTGATGATTTAGGTTTTGTTGAAGGTTCAAGTTCATTGTTTTCAGGTTTTGTTATTGGGGGTATTGGTTTGGGAGCAATTGGGGGACTGTCAAGTGTAAATGTTAAGTTATCAAGCCTATCTCCTGGTGCAAGTTGGATAGGTTCTGCCGTTTCTTCGAGGTCCTGATATTCCACAGAAATTGTATACGTATAGATTGGTGCCCCGTAATTTTCATTTAGATATGTAACGAAGTATCCTTCTTCATCTGTCCAAGGTCGGGCACGTGTTCCTCCACTACTACTTTCACTACGATAATCAGCACGTATCTTCAATCGCGCATTAGCAAGTGGTGTTCCATCATTAAATAGAACACGTCCTTGAACTCTCATTCGAGGTTTGATTATAACTTCAACATTTTCAATGTGAGTTCCTGTGTCAATACCGAAAGCAATCTCTTCCGTACCTGGTGTAGTGTAGAAATTTATACCTTGTACACGTAGAGATTGAATTTTGACATCAGGTTCATAATCACTTGCTGCTAAACCGAAGTTGTTATAGATAAGGGCATCAATATATTCTGAGGTATACCCTGGAGAATTCCATACATGAAGAAAATGTTCAAGATCTTTTTCAAAGTCATGTGGTAATTGCTTGTTAATGTTGTAAGGAAGTACTCCGAAGTAAAAAGAACCCGTAGGTATTCCGGATATTGTAAATCGACCTACGCCATCGGTCTGAGTTTGATGTAATAGAGAATATTGATTTGGGAAATATACGGTATCTGTAAACCCACCACCAATTCCCAAGGGGGCAATATAAATTGGCAACTTTGGAACGGGGTGTCCGTCTATATCAACTACCCGTCCACTAACAGTACCAGTCTTTTCTTGAGCATTAGATTGTAAAGTCAATTGAGCGAAAAGCGTCAAAATCATTATAAGAAACACGAAAATCTTGTACTTATGTAACAAACGTATCATTGATTTACTCCTTACAGTAAGTATTTGAAAACAGAATTAAAGAAGAAATTTGTAGACTTACTTGTCAATGCTCCAATTATCTTTTTCAAGGAGAGCAGTGCGAATCCAGCGCCATCCAATACTTTCCTCACCAATGTCTTTCCATCCTTGCGAAGTAAGGACAACATAATCTTCATCACCGTTATCAGTATCCTTTGGTTCAAACTTATCCCAGTTGGTATATTCCACAGGTTCACCGTTGCGCCACTGCCACTGTCCTTCTACCTCAATATCATTAAGTCCTATTAAGATACCATTCGTGTTGAAAACTTTTCTTAACCATTTCTCTTCTGCTTCATTATTAATGGTGACGAGATGTGTACCTTCATCTGTGGCTTGTACCATTGCATCCTCAGGACTATCACATCGGATTTTTTTGTAGGCATGTCCATTTTCAGGATTGACTACCCAAACACCAACTGCATCAACACCGCTATTGCCTGATGCACTTGTTTGATTTTCGCGTTTAACATCTTCGGGTGGAGATGGTATTAATGGTTCATTGAATGTGAAGACTGCTTCGTGTGTTCGATCTCCATGTTTAATTACTACTGGTTTTGACATCGCTATACGTTCTTGATATTTTATAGACATAATGTAAAATGCGGTTCCATTGGTATAGTTTGGTACAAATTTTTCGAAATTGCCTTTGACATCTGTCCTGACTCCGAACCCCCGACTACTTTCTAATATAGGTCCTTCTCTATCCAAACTTAGTTGTGTTACCTCGAATTCTAAGCGTACGTTGGATACTGCGGTTCCGTTTACTTCTTGAACTTTCCCGTGAACTTTCAGAAAATGTCGCACAGTAACCTCAACGTTTTTTATCTCTTTACCCGGTTCTGGTGCTAAAAGAATACCACCCCAAATTTCTTTTACGGAATAAAAGTTCATACCCCCTATTTTAACTTTTACAATTTGATATTCTGGTTTATAATAAGGGAGGACTCCTAATAAGACAGTGCCTTGGTCAAAAGAATTAATGACGAAATTACCGTCTTTATTGGCATGTGCTGGGAATGCCAACGGGTCATCAGGCCAACGACTATCTTCATCTACATCTTTTGGATACCATCCTCCTTTGATATATTCGACAGGCATTACTGCAATTCTGACATCATTCACCGGATTACCTACCTCATCAACGATTTTACCTGATGCAGAGGAGGACAACTTCGCATCAGGATTCTGACTTGTCCCTTGGCTTTTATCTGGAGCATTGATATTGCCAACTTGATTTTGCACCTCTGGATTAGATGGCAAGTTCAACATTACGGATGCATCAACTATGTCTACAGTCATTTCAGATGTAGCATCAAGACTATACGGTTGTTGAAACCGTGCAAGTATATTTGCTCCAAGTCCAAGCATCAGAGCGATTATGATAAAGGTTGAAGTTGCAATTACCCACGGCACAAGCGGTTTGTTACCAGATGGGGCAGTAGAGTCAATCGGGATTCCAGTTTCTTTAAGAACTCTGACTATATTCTCTGTTAAGCTCGTTGTGGGTTGGAAACTACCCAAGGTTTCTCGTAGCATGTTATCCTCCTTTTGTAAACGTTGTCTGGCTCGATAGAGACGACTTTTCACGGTATTTTGAGACACTCCTAAAAATTCACTTATTTCTTTAATTGTACTTTCAGCAAGGTAATGGAGTGTAATCACGATTCGTTCACTCTCAGGCAATCTTTGAAGGAGCCGTTTTACAAGGTCAATTCGCTGTTCCGATGCACGCTTTTCACGTTGTTTCATAGTAAAATCTGAATAAAGAGTCTCCTCAAGTTCAGCCGTAGGAAGTGCTTCCAATGATTGTAACTGTGGTCTACTTCTTTTAAACCATGTATCACACAAACGATTCGCTATGACATATAGCCATCCAGCGAACAGATTAGGATTTTTCAGTGTTCCAAGATTCCTGTATGCTCTCAGGAAGGTATCTTGTGTTATATCTTCGGCAATATGAAAATCACCAGTTTTACGCCATGCAAGCGCGTGCACCCGCTTATCATATCTCCGAACCAAGACGGTAAATGCATCTTGATCACCTGACAATGTCCGTTTTATCAGTTCAACGTCTGTGTGTTCCACGACTGTTCTCCAACCATGATTACTTCATAAGGCAAAGACTCAAAAGAATATGGAAAGGTTGCATAAAATGAAGTGTTTAATTCAAAATATAAGTAAAATAACCTAAGTTGCTACCTATGTAGCACAATCTGTTAGATTGTGCCTATGGACGCGCAAACTAACAGATTGCGCTACAAATACTTGCGAAACATGGATTATTACCAATTAACAACGGTGTTAGACTGTCTAAAATCTTGTAGGTAGCAACTTGGATTAAAATAATGTAAGTCGCAGGATATATCTATGTAAATGATGTGTGTTGATGGTAGAAGTATATCAAATATTAGGTTAAGAATGTAGTGCCAAAATACCTCATTACCATTCATTGTCGCGTACAGTATTTATTGAAAGAGTTCCAAACTCAATTCACACACAATAATTGTTATTTCAAGGAATAATCTCACAAATTATCCGACCTATTATAAAAATGTAAAACTTTAGAGTCAATCCTGACTAAACTTGTCATATATAAGGCGTAAATCCAGTTATGATATAGGTTTATAGCTTTTTTGTAAAATGCACCAAATTGCTATTGACTCTAAAAACTCTAAAGTATGACATTTTAAACCATTCAATTTTCACTAAAATATACATAAACAACGGATCTCAAATCTGTTTTTTTACATTTCTATAGGACGAGAAAGACTGAGGTGTAATTTCTCAGTTCTACGAATATAATCTTCTTACTTTGTATCTATACATCATTGAGAAATACTACAATTGGTTGCATCTGCAATATACATAAAAATATATTGACAATTTCTATTCAAGGTGTTACCATAGAATAGAAATTAAAGTATTCTTGAAGTGCAGAAATTCTAAAAGGTGAACCCTTCATGAAAATAACAAAGTTAGAAACTTTTCTTGTACAGCCTCGTTGGTTATTCCTGAAAATTCATACAGACGAAGGATTAGTTGGTCTCGGTGAACCGATCTTAGAAGGACGCGCAAAAACGTGTGCGCAAGCAGTTGATGAACTCGCACCTTATCTTATCGGAGAAGACCCAAGACGTGTAGTACATCATTGGCAAGCAATGTACCGTCATGCATTTTACCGTGGAGGTCCTATTCTCACGAGTGCACTTAGCGGAGTTGAGCAAGCACTTTGGGATTTAGCGGGTAAATCCCTGGGTGTGCCTGTATATCAACTTTTTGGAGGACCGACTCGCGATCGTATAAGATTGTATAAAGGGGGCGGCGATCCAGACGGAATTAAAGAATGGATTGACAAAGGGTTCACTGCATTTAAAACAGGTGTTGCTGGAGGTAGACCTGCACGTATTATTGAGAATAAAGCTTTTATTGATAAAGCCGTTAATCACTTTGCTGCGCTACGAGAAGCGGCAGGTACAGAGGTAGATTTAGCAATTGACTTTCACGGTGCTGTCAGTCCACAAACAGCAAAGGTGTTAATTAAGGCATTAGAACCTTATCAACCGATGTTTGTTGAAGAACCGATACAGTGTCAGAATGTTGATACGCTTGCAGAAATCGCTCGTAGCACTCACTTACCGATAGCGACTGGTGAAAGGATTTTCACGAAGTGGGGATTCCGTGAGATATTGGAGAAACAGGCGGCATCCATTCTACAGCCAGACCTATGCCATGCTGGGGGTATCAATGAAGTACGTATCATTGCTGGAATGGCAGAAGCGTATTATGGAGGTATCGCGCCACACAACCCACTGGGTCCTATTTCGTTGGCAGCCTGTATCCAATTAGATGCTTCAATTCCAAACTTCGTGATGCAAGAACATACAACACTTGGTGAAGGTTATCTCAAGAATCCGTTTGTTTTCAAAGATGGTTTTGTTGAATTACCCACAGGTCCAGGTTTAGGTATTGAATTGGATGAAGATGCACTTGAAGATAAAATAGACCACGATTGGAGAAATCCTGAATCCTACCATCCAGATGACGGTTCTGTTGTGGATTGGTAAGGGAAAAGTACGCGATTCGGAAATAGCACTCACAAACTAAAGAAAGCATAATATGAAATTTATAATGTTCACGAAACATCTGGAAGGTTTAGAAATTCCAGATATTATCACCTCATTACAGTCGGTTGGCGTGGAAGGTGCTGACCTTTGTGTTCGTCCCGGCTATCCTGTGAATCCTGAAAATGCAGAGAAGGAATTACCCGCTGCAGCGAAACAGTTTGATGAAGCAGGTTTGTCTATTCCTCTTGTTACGACACCCGGTGATTTTTTAGACCCATCCAAAGAAGAGACAGTCCGCGTTTATGCTGCTGCAGGTGAAGCAGGTGTTGAAAACATCAAACTGGGATATTGGCATTGGCATGCTGATGGAGGATACTGGTCCCAGGTTGATTCTATTCACAAACAACTTGATGGATTCGCAAAACTCTCAGAAAAATATGGACCAAGGACATGTATTCACAATCACTCTGGTACATCTATGGGACTAAACTCATGTGCAGTGATGAACCTTGTGAAGGGATTCGACCCACAACATGTAGGTGTGTTTTCGGATACGGGTCATTTGTCAATCGTTGGTGAACCTATCAATATGGCACTTGATATTGTCAAGTCACATCTGGCAGTTATAGCCTTCAAAGACCTTGCGCGTTCCCCTGGAATGCGTGGAGGTAAGGTAGTCCGTATGGGAAAAGGATTTGTTGACTGGGAGACAACTCTTGATACGCTGAAGGCGATGGAATATTCAGGACCTGTTAGTTTTCACAGTGAATATGGTGGTGAACCCGTGGACAGTGTGATTGATCTTGCTCGTGTAGATGTACGCTTCATCCGCGCTTTGATGGACAAATAAGGAGATATAATGGGACAATTTCAGTTAGGGTTGAATACAAGCACAATTCGTCCTGCCGATTTGATGGATAAAATACGGATTGCAGGGGAAACCGGCTATACTGCAATTGAGTTGTGGAATAACGATTTATCGGAATATGAGGACAATGGTGGTTCCCTCGTTGATGTGAAAAAAGCTCTGGACGATCACGGACTATCTGTGCCGACTGTCATCGCATTGCACGGATGGCTAAATGCAACTGGTGTGGAATTTGAGAATGCAATGGAAGATGCTAAAAAACGGATGGCACAAGCTGCAGCTGTTGGGTCAACCTATATTATCTCAAGTCCTCCGCGTGAAGTGGCTGATCTTCAGTTAGGTGGTGAGAATTATCGTAAACTACTTGAACTGGGTCGTGAGTTTGGAGTTAAACCTGCAATGGAATTCCTCGGATTTGTCGATGGTGTCAATCAGGTAAAACATGCATGGGAAGTCATAGAAGTTGCTGACCATCCTGATAGCACGATTGTACTTGATCCTTTCCATATCTATCGTGGTGGTGGCGAAATAGAGGATATGGAAGGTATCCCTGGTGAAAAAATCGCTGTGTTCCATTTCAACGATGCCCCTGCTGAACCTACACGTGCCGAACAAACAGATGCGGATCGTGTTTATCCAGGAGATGGCATCCTTGATCTGAAAAAGATGATCTCTATTTTGAAAGATGCAGATTTTTCGGGTGTTATATCATTGGAACTCTTCAATCCGAGTTATTGGGAGGATGATCCTGAGGAAGTAGCAAAGATTGGATTAGAGAAGATGCAATCTGTTCTGCAGTCCTGATATTAATTCTCGAATATTCACCATTATTATCCGCTTTGCATACAAGTCTACTTCCAGCGTTCGTAATAATAAGGAGATGTGGAATGCATGTAGAAATGGGTGAACGTTTGACACTGGATGATATGATAGAGAAGTATCCTGACCAGTGGCTGTTTATTGTTGAACCTATAATTAACGATGAAACTTCAGAACTTATATCGGGAATAGTTACTGCCCATAGCGATTTAAGGGATGATGTTTATAGTGAACTAAGAAACCTGAAAGGTGGTGCTGTGATACATTATACTGGTGAGATCCCAGAAGGGAGATTGTGCCTGTTATAATGAGTCAGACGCGTTTTCAGTTAAGACCTGACGGCTTAATTATGGTTCAAGCAAAAATACATGCTTTGAACTATAGCAAACATGTTACAATAGATTTAATATTAGATACGGGTGCATCGTTTACGACTATTAATCCAGACATCTTGTCAGATTTAGGGTATGATCTTTCTGATACAAACTTATCTAAGATTGACTTTGTTACTGCAAGTGGTATTACTAAGGTTGACATTATCAAAGTCAGTAGACTCTCGGTAATTGGTCAAACTTTTGAAGGAATGGAAATAGCAGCGAGTTATTTGCCTATTGAGACTTATGCACACGGTTTATTAGGTGCAAATTTCTTATCTTGCTTTGACATTAGTATTAGTTATTCAAAGCATATCATTAACACTGAACCAATTCCATCTACGATTTTTAGTTTTACACCATAGTCAATTTAGGTTTGATACTGAGTTTTCTTGAAATTGAACCAGCAAGTGTGGAACAAACTGATGCTGATTATTCGGGAGTTATCTCATTGGAGTTGTTTAACCCGAGTTACTGGGAGGAAGATCCTGAGGAAGCTGCGAAGATTGGGTTGGAGAAGATGCGTGCTATTGTGGGATTGTAATAGTGTCTGTGTCCTTATTCACATGATATAATAAATGAATGAATTCGTATAGTAAAGGAAATAGTGAATGAACTATGTTGATGGATTATTGTCGTCGTTGACACGTGTGAAAGATGCCAGATCTTTACGTGCATCATCGTGGGATACGACAGGACGCAATAACGATGCATGGGATATTGCCCCCGGTGAAACGCGTGTTCTCGCTGATATAAAAGGACCGGGATGTATCAATCATATCTGGATGACTCAGCCAAACGGATATCGTAACGTGCTGATTCAGATGTTCTGGGACGATGAAGAGCATCCGAGTGTTT
Organism: Candidatus Poribacteria bacterium; assembly: GCA_026710795.1. Taxonomy (GTDB): domain Bacteria; phylum Poribacteria; class WGA-4E; order WGA-4E; family WGA-3G; genus MSPOR6. The sequence continues at coordinate 10,148 of JAPOQK010000104.1, read as the reverse complement.
TGTGTCCGTTAGGTGATTTTTTTGGTCTTGGAAACGAAATCGTTAACTCTTACGATTCCATTCCGTTTTCAGCGTCTACGCACAGCAACAATCAATTTAATTCAGGGTGTGCGCTCAACTGTTACTTACAAATGCCGTTTAACCGTTCTGCTCGTATTGAACTTGTCAACGATGGTGAAACTTCGCACCGTCAATACTTTTATGTTGATTATGAGTTATATCCAACAGAACACGGTGAAGATGTGGCATACTTTCACGCGCAATTCCATCGTGAAAATCCATGTGATGGGTGGGGACACGAAATCACAGTCAACACCGCAGAAGCCAATATCATAAACGCTGAACGACTCGCTTGGGATAATAACTATCTGATTCTATCTGCTGAGGGTAAAGGACACTATATCGGATGCAACCTTTCTGTGAGCAACTTTCAAGGCACATGGTGGGGTGAAGGTGATGATATGATATGGATTGATGGGTACAAATGGCCTCCCGATTTACACGGCACAGGTTCAGAGGACTATCTCAATCAGGCGTGGGGTATGCAACAAAATGCATTCGCACATAACGGATCATCAATTCACGAGAGAAATACTAACGGTTACCAAACTTCGTATGTATATCATTTGGAAAACCCTATCCGTTTTGAGAAGGAAATACGGGTTACGATTGAGCATGGACATGGTAACCACCTGAGCAACGAGACATCCTCTGTTGCATATTGGTATCAGATAGAACCGCATAAACCGTTTGGTGTGCTATCCGTTCAACAACGCAAACCTGTACTGAAGGATGAAGATGGAAATTGGATTATTGACGAGTCGAACCAAACACCATCATCCAAGATCGTACTGAATGACGAAATGAAACTTAAGAAACAGCAATGGCAAAAAAAGCAATAGATTCCATAGTCTTACATTGTATAATGACCAGAGGAGAAATAATATGCTGACGTTTTTCCAACATTTTCTCATCGGGAAAATGGAAGAAGAAACACATAATGACGAAGAAGGAGTTGATCCAGAACAACCGGAGTCTGAACATCAAGACCCAACTTCTAATAGTGATTCGCTTAAAAATGTTGAGGAAATAGAGGACGATGAAACCCCAAATGAAGGTCAACCTGAAAACGAAAATGAATCTGACTCTTCTTCAAAAACAGTCGATCCAGAAGTAGTGTCTCAACCTGAACAAACACCACAATCAGACGACACAGAAGAAGTAAATGCATCTGAAACTGACGAAACACCTGAGTCTGAGGAACGAGAGACCGTTGAAGAGGATATCACCCCAGATTCTAATATATCATCAGAGGAACAGGCACCATCTGAATCCAAAGATATACCAGAAGAAGAGGCAACTGAAGTTGCTGTACAGTCTGATACCCAAGATCAGTCTGAAACAGAACCCCCGTCTGAATCCCAAGACACACCACCGGAACCAGAGGTATCGGAAGCAGAGCCATTACCTGATACCGTGGATACTCACGAGACTGATCATCCCTCCGATACTGATGATACACCAGAAGAAACTGATGATACACCAGAAGAAGAGGAAACTAATGTAGAAAAAATTCCTTCCTCTGATGAGGAGATTAAACCATATTCTCTCGGAGAGAACGAGGAATTGTATGATTTCATTACAAATTTTAAAGAGAGTGTATGTTCTGGTGGTGAACATATATCCGTAAACATAATGGATTCATCCGGTGGAGTAACAAAACCTGCACTTTTTGAACATCCGTCTCCAACCGAACCTTCCCGAATTGCCTACCAACTTGATCTGCCTTCTGTTGACGACAATGATACCCTATTCTTATATTTCAGTATTGGACTCCGAGATGGTGTCGTATTTGATGATCCTGATAGACAACCGGGTGGTGTCAAATATTCTATTGAAATCTCAGGCGAACAGTGTTTTGAATCTGTTTCAACTGAATGTCATTGGATACAACACGGATTAAATCTAACCCGTTATGCAGGCGAAAAGGTAGAACTTGTTTTCATCACGCAATGTAATGTTGAGGGAAATAGCAGCTACGCCTGGGCACTATGGGGGCAGCCAAAACTACTCAAACTTACTCGGAATGATGTAATTGTTACAGACGAAAAGTTGCCTCCCATAGATATACAATGTGGAATTGCAATTGCACAAGTTGCTGAAAATCATAACGTGCTATTTGATTTTAATAGAGATGGTTTTACTCCAGCGACAGAAATTGCTAACGAGATCTACAGCCAATTAGATACCTCTCCGATTGACTTGACACTCTTCGCATCACAACCGAAATTAGAAATCGTAAGTGTTGGTACAACGGCAGCAGTCATTGGAATGGGTGAAGCGTTTGAGGTGCAGTGCACTATCAAAAATGTTGGTGCGGGACCTCTTTCAAAAGATAGTAAAACGCGATTAAGCATAAGTGATATAAAGTTACGACGCGGAAGAACAGCACATAATGTAAAGACACTCGGTCCTGGTGATACATTAACTTATGTTTGGTATGCACGTGGTGTCTCACGTCCATCTGATATTAATTACGCAGTAACTCTCAAGTCTCGTTATCTTCAAGGTGAAGGTAAAATGAAGGGATCTGTAAACATCCGACCAGCATTACCAAAACTTGATACGAAGGTAATCCCAGAACTCTACACCTTTATGGAAGGTAAGCATTTGGTATTTGGAAATAAACATCTTCGCATGATTTTTGTTCATAACAATTCACCTTCACAGGAAAATGTTAGCAAATCCAAATCAAAATCGTTTGACAAATCCCCACAGGGATATGAATATTACGCAATATATGTAGCGAAAGGGAGTAATTATCAGCAGGTAGCTACCTCCAAGGTGATTGCTGAGGTAACCTACCTTTCCAAAGATACTGTTCACACCATAAAGTTTGTTCCGAACGATGTGCAGTTAGCTGGAGATAGTCTTGGACAATCAATTCTTCGTATATCAGGTGAAAACAAAGATTCGGATGGCGTTACTTGGTCGCTACAGTTGGAGTTGATTCTAACTGAAGATTCTAAACGTATTAAGACTGCTTACAAATTATCAGTTGATAAGAAACGTGAACTTCTCGCTTTTCGTGGGACAGAAATTTATGCAGGTCACAAAAGCACGCGTGAAAAGAAAACTGCTGCTCTGTTTCCAGGTTTGGAGTATCTTGAAGGTGATGAACCTTCTTCGAATACACGGGATGCTGCACCACCGCATAATAATCGGTTGGTCCCACACCCATATAAGATAACTATTCCTGTGATGGCAGTTGAGATACAAAAGTCTATAGTTGGAATTGCCTGGAATCCGTTGCAGTGTTGGGATGGTCAAATGCAAAATGTATCCGCTGTATTTTCATCTCCTAATATGCATAACCAAGAGAGAAACCACTTGATGGGACTCTTCTTGCCTACAGTGCCAGATTTGGTAAAAGAGAATAACCTGATTGCTGAAACTGCATATCAACTAAAATCTGGTAAGGAAATTACTTTGGATTGTGAAATAATTGCTGATGGGAATGCTTCAATTTTAGCAGCTATATCGCACTGGACATCTGCTTTTGGAACGCCTAAACCGTTGACACGACCTCGTAACGATGAAGAGGAGGTACTCCTTTCACGTCATGGATTTATGCACACTGTATGGGATGCTGAGGAAAGACAATCCAGACACTGCGTGGATTGGGCATCTCGAAACGAACCAGGATTTGCGACTCTACTTTGGTATGATTACCTGGCAACGAAATCTGAGGAAGTAAAGTCAAGGGTTATGGAAATAGCGGAGAAAACTATAGCAGATGACGGTGCTGAAGGATTAGCATATCGTGGGTCATGCCATATTTTGGGTGGTGAGTTACCATTTTATTATGGACACTTGGATGCTGCATTAGGTCTTTATGAGACAGAAGTCCAACCCATAATTGAGTCCCAGTCTGATGACGGTAGTTGGGGGTTTCAACCTACATCGGAAAAAACACAAAACCTTGGGACTGCAGGTGATGTAGTTCTTGGGACGTGTGCTTTGAATGCCCTCAAACTTCTAAAGCATGCTCGTATAACAGGTGACAAGAAATCACTCAATGCTGGTAAAAAGGCACTCTCCTACATGGATCGTTTTGTAGTACCACGTGGTGCGCAACCATGGGAATGTCCGATTTATGAACCGGATATCCTCGCTGCCGCACATGCAATCGGTGCCTATGTTGAAGCACATGAAGTCAGCGGTAATAAGACATATTTGAAACGGGCGGAGTATTGGGCAGAAACAGGGCTGCCTTTCCTTTATCATTGGCATCTTCCTGACCGTCCCGGCATGCAATTTGCCTCCATACCTGTATTCGGAACAACGTTCTATACACATCCTTGGTTCGGGGTGCCGGTTCAATGGAACGGATTGGTGTATGCATATTACCTACAACGCCTAAATGAATATTCACGAGATGAAAGATGGAGACAGGTTGCAGAGGGAATTACCGTCAGTGCCTTGTATCAACAGTGGGATGATGGCGAGTTGAAAGGGACATATCCAGATGGATTCTACGGCTTTTGTACAGAAGGCAAAGGACCGCATATCAATCCTGAAGATATTATGGTCAATGTTTACACACTCAGCGGACTTGACCCTGGGGTAAAATCCGCTATCGCAGGATCAATTCACCTAAGTTCTGGTGCAATACCCGTTGACTTTACAGCATCCCGTTCAGGTGAGTTGAAATGGGGACTTAATTATGCAGAAAACGAAACAAGTCATACATTGATTACCGGTTATGGACAAGTCCCATCACTCATCCGTGTCCAGGGAGAGCAAATGGATGATGACAAAGATAATTCCACCATTGACATACCTCAAGTAGAATCTCTTGAAGAAGTTACATCCGGATGGCGTTACATCCCAGAAAAAGATGCTATTTTGATCAAACAGATTCATATCACAAATGAAATGCAATATCAACTGACGAAATAAGTTGAATTAATTTCAAATTTTCGGTAAAGTGTTTATAGTCGTATAAGGATAACCATTTTAACGTAATTATATACTCTTGAACACATCTAACTTATTGTATAATGGACTTCTATGTCCCAATAGGAGAAACAATGAACGCGAAAAGAATCGTATCAACAACCCTCTGCTTAGTTATGGTAGCTCTCTGTGTCTTTACAGTATTTGTCACAGTTGCGTCTGCACAGGATGAAGGTGCTGCGTCAGAAGAACTCTCAATGTTTCCTTGGAAAGTTATAGCACGAGATATTATCTTAGTAGCAATCTTTAGTATTGTAGGTCTAATCATTTTAATGGTGGGTTACAAAGTCTTTGATATGGCAACTCCGTATGATCTCAACCGACAAATTGCGGAAGATAACAATGTCGCCGCTGGTATTGCAGTTGCGGGTGTTCTCGTCTCACTCGGTATAATTGTTGCTGCTGCTATGGGGTAACAGCACAATTTGTTGTAGGTTATATTGCTAATGAAGGATGTATTTCCAATTCCTCATTTACTACGCGATACGTCGTTATACGGAGATACCTCCATCAGTTAGGATCAATTTATTGATTACCTATGTATTCCTGAATTACAATCATCGCATAAAGAAACCTAATGAAAATAGTATATAACCGACCATATAGACCAATTGATCTCAACATATCTCAGATAGAGGGATTTCCACTTAATTCAATGGGTGATCAGTTGATGGTAGAAGCGGAGTCTGCAACTTCTGGACGTGCTTCGTTGACATTAGCACGCGGTGATGAAATGACTGTCGTCTTAGTGGCGATGAAATCTGGTATGACACTTGAGGAACACTCAGCACCAGGTGCAGCGACTGTTGTTACACTTAGTGGAAATATCTTATTTTCTACAAAGACAAAAAATATCACACTCACACAGACTGAATCGGTTGCCTTCACATCTGATATCAATCATTCGGTACATGCCAATGAGGACAGTGTATTTCTCATTATTATTGGTGGTAAGCATTCTGAATGACATACAGAATACAACAAATGGTTCTGTTACCGAGAGTATCTATTAGTAAAGGATATTAATCATCATCCAAGCAACAGATGGTAACTATATGAAACATTCTCCTTATTTATCTGAACAAAATATAAGTCAAGAACAAATACAGGAATGGGTGGAAACATTCCACCGAGATGGATGTCTATTTCTACAGAATGTGTTGACTCTCGAACACTGTGCTGAACTACGGCAAGACTTGGAATGGGCACTTGAAAACAATCCCAACGGTTTGAATGGTGGAAATTACCAATCAACGATGCACTTGAGTCATCGCATGTTTGAACACAGCAAGGCAAACCTTCGGTTATTTGACCTTGAACCAATTGTTTCCTTTGCTGAAGCTCTTGTTGCTGGAAACTGCCATGTTATCCACAACAACTCCTTTCAAACACGTCCTGGCGGCGGTATAACGTCATGGCACCAAGATGATTCACCGCACTACCTTGTCACAGATGGTGAACCGCCTACGAACGTCAAACTCCCTGTGCTCCTATTTACTGCTAACTACTACCTCACAGATGTCACAGAGATTGAACATGGTGGAACAGAGGTTATACCCGGATCACATCTTTTCGGTGCCTCCCCTCCGAATCCTATAGAAGGATCCAAGTGGGAAGAAAAAATCCGTTACAATCTCGGCAAAGCGGGAAGCGTAGCGATGTTCAACAATCAAGTATGGCATCGTGGTGGTCCAAATCAGAGCCAACGCACTCGATACATTACACAGGTAACTTACGCTCGTCGACTGGTTGGTCATAAATTCTATCCGTTCATGAATTACAATATGCCTGAATCTGTATACCGTGACGCAAACCCAAGATTACGTAGGTTGCTTGGATTCCTGAACCATGGCGCGTACGGTTAGAATCACATCGACTTAATCTTTACAATAAATTGGAATTTGCATGAGAGCAATTGCGTTCACTGAACAAGGTGAGATTAATGTTCTACAGTATCAAGATGTTGCCGAACCTAAACTACGTGATGGTGAAATTCTGGTCAAAGTTAATGCGTGTGCTGTCAACTATCTTGATATCCACGCGCGGCGCAACCGACCTGAGATAAAACAGAAATTAGAAGAAACAGGCGCACCCCACATTTTAGGCTCTGACATCGCAGGTGAAATAGTCGAAATTTCTGGCGAACATCCCGAATTTGCTATAGGTGACCGTATACTCCTCGCGCCATGTATTCCGTGCGATATCTGTAGCGACTGTATCAACGGTTACGAAAATCTATGTGATACACAGCAGTTGCTTGGATTTCAAACTGATGGCGGTTATGCAGAATTTGTTAAAGCACCTGTGAAAAATGCTATTAGCATAGCCGATACGTTGCCTTTTGTTGAGGCAGCAGCATTGCCAATTGCCTACCTAACAGCATGGCATATGCTTATCACACGCGCACAGTTACAAGCAAGAGATGATGTACTGATACTTGGTGCGGGTGGGAGTGTTGGAAGTGCTGGATTACAAATCGCAAAACTTATCGGAGCACGCATCTTTGCAACAGCGAGTACAGATGAAAAATTAGCGCGTGCCAAACAATTCGGTGCAGATATTACAATTAACTACAAAGATATTGATTTCTCAGAGGTTATTCTTGAAAAGACAAATGGTAGAGGTGTTGATGTTGTACTTGAGCATATTGGTACTGTGACGTGGGAACAAAGCATCAACAGTCTTGCAAAAAACGGTAGACTTGTTTCTTGTGGGGTAACAACGGGAAACATCGGAGAGATTAATATCCGCAAAATGTATCAAAAACAACTCACCATCATGGGTTCTGCGTTAGGCACTCCTACCGAACTGCGAACCCTTGTTCGTCTTGCAGAACAGCGTCGGTTAATCCCTATCATTGATCGGACACTTCCTTTAGATAAAGCTGCTGAGGCACATCAATTACTGGAGTCTCGCAAGAACTTTGGAAAGGTATGTCTGTTGCCATGAAGTATGGAAACAGATGGAGGATATTGTAGTTATGCTCCAACTGGTGCCTGTGAATAAACAGATTCTTTTCCAAATTGCTCAATAAGCCATCCTCGTAAAGGCACATCCTCATCGGACGGAACGTAGCGACCATTATTTCGGACAGCAGCACCAAGCAATTGGCGGCGAATGGGATCACACCGTTCATAAAGATGTTCAACCGTCATATCGTCTTTCTGACGAATCCACCGATACCCATAGCCGTAAAACAGAGCCTTGCGAGTCATCTGTGAGGTGTTAGGACTTCGTGAGTGCCAGAGACGTCTATCAAAGAGAACAGCAGTTCCTGGTTCAACACACACAGGTATCGCGTCATCTGGAATCCCCGATGCTGTTTTTTCGCGTGGGTCACGACTTATTTCCGATTCAAGTAACGGTACATCTGAAAAATGGCTACCGGGACGAATGTAAAAATTGCCACGACCAGGTTCCGAGACATCCGTGAGGAAAAACGCCACCTTCAACGATAGACGCGGACGTGGATGTGTCTCCATCTCAATATTGACGCGACCACTATCTTGATGCCATTCCAACCAACCATCTCCATCCTGTGCATCTGGTAGGGCAGGAGGTTTGACGTGCATGTGTGCATGGTAAAGGTAGATATTCCATCCCAAAATCCCCCACACTTTGGGTAGTGTTGTTGGTAGATCAACAAGATCTAAAAAAGCGTCATCTTCTCCTAAGAAATTGGAGAAACCCCAATGGTTATTAGGTTTCGCTCTACCTGTGGAAAGGGCATTATCGTAAAGTGTATCTACAGCATTTGTCAAATGTTCTATCATGTCTAAAGACAACGCGTTTGGTACATAAAGGTATCCCTGTTCCTTAAAATGTTTTCGCTCCTCTTCTGATAATAGGTGATCAAGACATTTTCCGTTCATAATTGTCACTCCATATTAATCTAGACATTTGGTCTTCCACACTATAAGTAATATAACTCTATCTCTACATGTTCAACCTTCATCGTCTTCTATAAGATAGTGTTGTAATTCTTCAAAATAGTTCTCTAATGGTGTGGCTTTCCAGTTTGGAAGTAGATCTTCGGGACTGGCTACCAGTCTTTCTTTGATAGGACATTCATTTACAATCAGGGGTTTTGGATGCTTGGATTTGTTGCCGTTTTGGTACAACTGATTAACTAATGTTGCAATATTAGTCGGTTGTGCTGTTCCAATACTGAAAACTCCAGGTTCCCATTCATTCACTACATGTTGAATAGCGGTAGCAACATTTGTTACATGAACAAAATCACGAAGGCATCCTTCATAAGCCTTCTCAAGTTTACCTGCCAAAATTTTGTAGACGATACTTGGACTTTCTTTGCCTTCCTCATCATAATCCCAGATGTTAAAGGGTCTTAAGATACATAAATTACTGCTTGCAATTACCTGAGACAAGTAATACTCCGCACAATGTTTGCTCCATCCGTAAGGAATATCAGGATCAATCGCTGCTGCCGATGAAATAAAGATTAATTTTTTTTGTGTCTGTTTGCAATAATCCGCAATTTTTGTGCTTGCTTTGTAGTTGAGTTGCCATAGTAAGTTATCTGTTACTTGAGAATTGCTTAAAGCACCGTTGTGGATAACCAAATCATATCTATTACCATCAGACACCAACTTGCGATACAAGTCATCAAACACATCGTAATCGGAATCACAATCAAATCCGTGTACCTCATGTGTGTCATTTAAATCGAGTGCCTTATATATATGTCTACCAAGGAAACCTTTATGACCTGTTAAAAGTATTCTCATTTTATTCTATATTATTAGGGCAGTTTGCTGTCTTTTGCAGACCAACGTTTTGCTAACTGGAAATGTAATCGTGTATGTTAAACCTTGTTTGATAGGCTGCTGGGTTGAATCGTATGCAGATCAATACATCTATTACCAAACGTTCGGTGTGAAAGCCCTATCCTTTAGGTTAGTGATGAAACACCGCTAACGTCTCCATTTATCAAAAAACGCTTGATTTTGTTCAATAAATGTGGTATCATATTCCTATCATTCGGATAGGAAAGCATTCACCTACTTCCTGTAGGTGTCCTATCCACTCAAATGCTTGAGTTGGAATGATGGGTGATAAAATCATTCAATACCACATTCGGTTGTATGAGACTGCAAGTTATGATCCTT
>JAPOQK010000077.1 GCA_026710795.1 Candidatus Poribacteria bacterium | reverse complement strand
CAGTCGTAAAACCCGTTAGTTTTTGGAACTTACCCGGATCATCCTTGATTTCATCATATTTGTTCATGAGTTAATCTCCAAAGCATAATTTTCTTTATTATGCCAGAAATCAACTGTAATTTAAATTTATATAATGTCTAGTGAACTTTAGAATTAACAGGACATTTTGAGTTGTAGGAGGGAACTCTGATTCCCGACTATCAGTGAGTTTTGTCGCGATTCGGAGATCCCTCCTACAGAAATGTGTCTCTTTAATTTTAATGTTTACTATAGATAATTAATCATCCGTCTATGTAGGAACGACCTGTCGCTCGTGACTATATGATTATATCCAAGAAATACTTAATAACTGAATGACGCTGATATTATCCCATAATTGCATTGAAATTTGCTTGATTATTTGATATTATATTGTCTAAAGTATCTACCCAATGGTTATCCTCTTATGAATGCTGCACCAACCACAATTGCTGAATTACTCACTCAAATACGGCAACATCTTCTTCCACAGGTAGCAAATCGGACTGAGAATCAGACTGCCAACGGATTAGAGAAATTTCGCAGCCGTTTGCATAGCATCCACAACTTGTGTATTCGTGGTCAACTTCCAGATGAAATTTGTCATCAAATAGAAGTGTTGCTAACAACAAGTGCAAGTTTTTGGCACTTAATTTCTGATAACGAATTATTGATGTCAAACTTAAAAGATTTTACGCGTGTTCGCACTTTTTCAGCAGAAGCAGAAGGAATAACGAACTTAGAGGAACTTTTATCAGGTGAGGATACACTCCGTGATGTAATAATAAACTCTATTGCCTTTATGTTGAATTGGAAAGCAAATACTATATGGGTTGACTCCGCAAAGAAAGCTCGGACAGCAATGACAAAAAATTATATGATTGAAATTCAGGACAGAATTTGGCAATATATAAAAGAAAGTAATATGCAGTCAGAATCACTTGATCTGGAACAAGCAGAACAAATTCGAGAACGAGCAGATAAGTTTATACAACTCATACAAGTCAGTGAATTTACTACTGAAGCACAAGTAACGCTACTTATGCAAATATATACTATGTTGCTTAGATTCCAACTCGGTCAGTTGATAATAAAGTTAGAAAACTTACAAGAAAACGACACAAATTAGAACAAGTAATTCCTGGGTGTAAAGGTTTTGTATGCAAAAAGATCTGTTTGAAACACTTATTGAAATTATAGCAACATTAAGAGGTGAAAACGGTTGTCCTTGGGATCGTGAACAGACACATACCTCGTTAAAATCTACTCTCATTGAAGAAACCTATGAGACGGTTGAAGCAATTGATTCTGGGAAACCAGATAAATTAAAAGAGGAACTGGGAGACCTATTACTGAATATTATGCTTCAAGCACAGATTGCTGCAGAAAGCAATAATTTTGACATCTATGATGTAATTGACACTTTAAACGAAAAGTTAATTCGTAGACATCCGCATGTGTTTGGAGATGTTAATGTTGAAAACGCAGAGGATGTCGTCAATAACTGGGAAGCAATAAAGAGTCAAGAATCTGGATATGAAGATCGTAAATCAGTACTTGATGGTATACCGAATGCATTACCAGCATTGCTTCGCGGACAGAAAATACAGAAACGGGTAGCACGAGTAGGTTTTGATTGGGATAATATCTCCGATGTCATTGCAAAGGTCGATGAAGAATTAATTGAGGTAAAGGAGAGTCTACAAACCAATGATCCTGATACTATTGAAATGGAAATTGGTGATCTTCTATTTTCAGTTGTCAATTTGTGTCGTTTTGTTGATCTTCAAGCAGAGGAAACATTGCGAAAATCTAACAGGAAATTCATTGCACGTTTCAAACGGATGGAAAATGAATTAGAAAAACAGGGAAAATCTCTTACAGACCAAACTTTGGCAGAACTTGATAAAATTTGGGAAGAAGTGAAAAAAGATGAAAAATGAAAACTTCTGACAAGTTTGAATCCTATCCTGAATATCAAAAGCTAAATCAACTTATTTCACAATTGGATTCCAATGCCCACCCCAGAATTGTAATTACATCTCGATCTTCACAGCCGATTTGTCACCCTGGCAAAAAACTTGGCATCTTTTCAGGTTCTTTCAATCCCATCACAATAGCACATATCAAGATGATTGAGGATGCTCAAAGGAAATTTCAACTTGATGAGATGCTACTACTTCTTGCAAAGGTAAATGTGGATAAAGATGTGTTCGGCTTACCATTAGCAGGGAGGATACTTACGCTTAATCGTTACGCTGAGGAACGAAAGTATGTCTCAGTCGGTGTTTCGAGTCACGGTAGGTACATTGACAAAGTCGAGGCATTAAATGAGATTTTTCCCGATAAGACTGAATTCCACTTCATAGTTGGTTATGATACATTAATACGGATTTTTGATCCAAAATACTATTCTGATATCCATTCCGATCTTCATCATCTGTTTTCACAATGCAGATTCATTGCATCAAATCGTGGAAATGTTGATATAGACACAATCAAACAATTCCTTAAAGATCCTTCACTTAAATCATATAGTTCTTCTGTCAAATTTCTGATTCTTCCCGATTTCTATGCAAATGTGTCCTCAACGCATGTCCGTGAACTGATTTTAGACGGTAAGGACATCTCCCATTTAGTTCCTACTTTCCTAACCGAATTCTTGTAAACAGTGATTCAACTTCTATCCAATCTCCACATATACAAATCACGATTTCTATTTTAACATTGGGTTCTCAAGCAGAGATTGAACTTCATAAATTGAACCTTTCTTTTCAGAATACGGTTCCGGCATTCGAACTGGAGTAGACACAATACGTGGTTGGTTAGTCGGTTCACCCTGAATGATGAAATCATTGAAAGTATCCCAATCCGGTATTCCTTTTAGGGGCCACGCATCTACAGCACCATATTGAAATAAAAGTAGTCTACGTGGTTTGTCAGATGTATTTGGTTTAGAACCATGCAATGCTCGGACGTGGTGAATCGTTATTCCACCTGCTTTCAACTCTATTGGAACAGCTCCATCTGGCGTGAAGTCAGGATCTGTTACCGCTCCAACAAACGCACCGTTCTGATGATGATCCAAGGTCGGACCTTTATGTGAACCAGGAATTACCATCAATGCACCATTTTCAACGGTCATATCATCAATGACAACTCCAACAGCCAATAGATCATCATTCGTATGAGGATAAAAAGTCCAATCTTGATGCCATTCAACAGGACTACCATATTCCGGATACTTCATATTGAGTTTATGTCCATTGTAACGTATTGCATCTCCAATGAGTTGAGATACAGTGCCAAGTATATTAGGATGACGTAGTGTCTGGTCATATACAGTATGGTATAAGCAGGGACTTTTAATACGACGTACGCGCGGGTTAGTAGGGGAATGTCCCGGTTCTAAATCGAAAATATCGTTGTGTTCAGTGACCTCTCTTGACTTTTCAACGAACTCATCAGTAACCCTACGCAGTGCAGCAATCTCCGTTTCAGATAATACACCTGAAACTCCGATATATCCGTTTTCATCATAGAAATCAAGTTGTTCTTGTGAGAGCATAAACAATCTCCTCAAACTCAGAATTCTAACAGTATTTACTCCTATTTTGCTGCCCACATATTCTGAATTTTTTTTTAACTATTTTTATATTCCAACAAAGTCGTGAATTCATCAACGTCCTGTATTTCAGGTATAGCGCGAAGTAAATCTCTAAGTTGTGCTAAGTCATCAATTTCCTCAAGAATAGGTTTTATTTCTTGTATTTTATTTATGTGGAATTTATCATTTAGTAACATTAGGATAGAATCTATAGCAAACTTTTTTTGTCCGCGTTCTAACCCGCGTTCCATCCCGCGTTCTAACCCGCGTTCCATCCCGCGTTCTAATCCTTGTGCCATCGCGTTCTCTCTTGCTTCTTTTATAAATTCTTGGATTAAAGGAAAATCTTGCATTATACCCTCCGGTAATAGTTGTCTTATTATTTCCATATCATAAACTACGCTACCAAAGATACCTAAAGCTGCCAGTAATAAATTCTTGTTATCCGTATCTACTTTTGCATTGAATGTTGAGTCAACACATTTATCTAACCAATCTATAGAATTCACACCTACAGGCGGCTTCATCAACGGGGTAAGTGGTAATAAACCTGGTACACCTGCATTAATAATTGACTGACCATCAATCTCAATCAGTCGAATCACTCTATATTTTATTTTATATTCACAACCATATCCTACATACTCATAGTAACCAGGATCATTTCTGCCTGCCTGCGGATGTAGATAAAGAACACTTGAGTATACATTCAATTTATGTTCCCTGATAAGGAATCCGTTATACCCAGCAATACGAAAAGGCATCGGTTCTTGACTGTCATACGTTTGTATCTCATTATGGATAATTGCAATTTCGTCAGGGAATTGAACTTTTAATGTTGTATCAGTTTCGTGTGTCTTGAGGGTAATTTGTTTATTTTCCAGATTCTCCAGAACAGTTACATTGTTATACCCAAGTATGAATATTGAAAACGGTTCAGAATACTCTGATGTTACATATTTTGTTACATTGTCATAGTATTGTGCCATATATGATATTATACACTGAAAAACTGGAATCTGTCAATTTATTTTGTTCTAATTGCTTGGTATCAGGTTTCTTACAATAAACCTGATATTCAAAGTTAATCTATATAGTATTCATATAGAATCACTAAGTAATCGATTATATACATCTTGAACCTTATGGACATGTTCAGTTATACTAAATGTGTTCTCAGCATGTTTTTCGGCAGCCACACCCATTTGTTTCCAAAGGTTTCGGTCATTATATAGTTGGATTATCTTTTCAACAATACCCTCAATTTGTTCTATGGGAATAACCCATCCTGTTACCCCATCAATAATCATCTCAGAAGTACTTCCGATTGGTGTACCGATGACAGGTTTACCTGATGCCATTGCCTCTGCTATGACACTCCCTGCAGATAACGTAACCAATACATCAAGTTCCTGCATTGCAATATGAATGTCATCTCGGTGTCCAGTAAAATGAATTACATTGTCCAACTTCAATTTTGATACCTGTTGACGAACTACGCTTTCATAAACACGATGTTTAGGAGTATTGAGTGCTGAACCTATGATGTGAAACCTGATGTTTTGACACTGTTTGACAACAAGTGATGCTATTTCAACGAAAGTCTTTTGATCTTTGAAAGGTTCTATTCTTCCGACTATACCAACGATAAATGAACTATGTTTTTTGTCCTGATTTTTTGGAGCAGGTTTAAACTTTGAAAGATCAACACAGTTTAAGACAACATCAATTTTTTCGTGAGCAATACCTGATTCAATGAGAGGAATCTTACTCTGATGAGAAATTGAGATGGTGTAGTCCATTTTATCAAATGCATATTTTTTAATCTGATCAGATGTAAGAAGAGTGCGAACATGTGATATAACAGGAATGTTTAGACTTTGTTTCACAGCAACCAGGTAAGGATTCAACCACGAATCGGATGTATGAATAAGCCGTATATTATTTTTTACGCAAAATTTGGTTAACGTTGCGACAGCCTTATGACGAGAAAAGCGGTATCTCGTCTTACGCCAAGGAGGAAGATTGAGTATTGATGTAGGAATATTCGCATCTCTTAATAGTTCAGCAAATACACCTTCGTCTGGACATATTACAAAAGGTTTGTATATGTTTTGATCCAGGTTGGTAACAAGATAATATAATTGTTTTTCGCCCCCGCCGATATTTGATCCACAATGACTTAAGTATAGTATAGGAATCATCTGTATATCAGAAGGAGCGAAATCATTCTTTATACCGCAAAATCAAGGTGTTGATCTCTGAAAACTTGACTCACGGATCTGTGTTGGTGAACTCTCAGAATGGCTTCAGCGATAAGTGGAGCAATGGAAATAACATGGATTTTTCCATCAAGTTGTTTTTCAGCAGGAACAGGTATTGTATTAGTTGTGACCACTTCACGTATGGATGGGTGGTTCAGCCGTTCCAATGCAGGTCCGACTAATACAGGATGTGTAGTACTAACATAAGCAGGTTTGGCACCAGCCTCTGCTAATGCTTGTGCTTGTTGGAAGATACTACCACCTGTTGCTATTTCATCATCGATAACAATTGGTGTTTTACCCTTAACATCTCCAACAAGTTCCACAAATTTAACCTCTTGTCCATCAGGACCGTTCCGTCGCTTGTGCATGATTGCCATTGGGAGGCGAAGAATCTGAGCATATTTTTCTGCTAACTTTGCCCGACCAGCATCAGGTGCAACAACTACTCCGTTCTCAATCTGTTTATCCGTAAAATAGTTTGCCAAAGTTGTTAAGGCGGTTAGATGGTCCATTGGAATATCGAAAAACCCTTGTATCTGTGGAACGTGTAAATCGATTGCCATAACGCGACTGGCACCAGCAGTAGTCAAGAGGTTGGCAACAAGTTTCGCGCTAATCGGTTCACGACCAGTTGTTTTGTGGTCTTGGCGTGCATACCCGAAATATGGAATAATTGCAGTAATCTGCCGCGCCGATGCACGTTTCATCGCATCAATTGTGATGAGTAATTCCATCAGGTTTTCGTTAGCAGGTTCACTTGTTGGTTGAATGAGATAAATGTCGGTGCCGCGGATACTTTCTTCAATTTGAACTCGTGTCTCACTATTGGGAAATGGACCGATTGAGACCTTTCCCATTTCTACGCCCAAAATCGCAGCGATCTCTTTTGCTAAAGCCGGGTTTGCGCGTCCGGCAAACAACCTGAAATCGTGGCGAACTTGCTCGGTCATCAATGAGGACATGCCATTATCTCCTTAGTTTGTATTAACTAACGACATCTTGTGTCGTATCAGGACAATTATAGGTTAGAACAAATTATAATAGGGTTTCACCTGTCATTTCAGAAGGTTGTTTTAAACCGAGTAAACGAAGAACTGTCGGAGCAATATCCGCCAGTCTACCTCCTGTCCGTAGTTGATGTCCTTTGTATCGGTCATCAACAACAATAAGATCCACATTATATGTTGTATGTGCTGTATGAATACCACCAGTTTCTGGATCAATCATCTGTTCACAGTTTCCATGATCAGCGGTGACAATTAGGGCACCATCTTTTTCAAGGACAGCATCTACAATTTTACCAACACCTTCATCAACTGCTTCCACAGCCTTGATTGCTGCATCAAGAGATCCAGTATGTCCTACCATATCTCCATTAGCATAGTTTAGAACCATCAGGTCATATTTTTCTGAATTGATTCTTCGTAACATCTCAACCGTAACACCAGGTGCTGACATCTCTGGTTTCTGGTCGTAGGTCGTGACATCCCGTGGAGAAGCAATAATTTGGCGATCTTCACCTGTATACGGTTCATCACGGTAGTCATTAAAAAAGAAGGTAACGTGTGGAAATTTTTCTGTTTCTGCACATCGGAATTGCGTTAAACCAACATCACTGATGTATGCCCCGAGTGTATTGGGCATTTTCGGTGGTTTCGTGACAGCCGCTTCAACAGGCATTCCCTGTTCATATTCAGTCATTGTAACAAATTTAACGCTTAATTTTGAATTCCGTTTAAAACCCATTTGTCTTGTGACACCATCTTTTCCCTCAGCTTGATAAGGAAAGGTGTCTAAACAGAATGCTTTCGTAAGTTCTCGTGGACGGTCTCCACGATAATTATAAAATATTACTGCATCACCATCACAGATTCGGGGTAGTGGTTTTCCTTCCCTATCAACAACTACACTTGGTCTGATAAACTCGTCTCCACGGCGATTTTCATCTTCTGGATTTTTGTAGTAATCACTATATGCTTGTGTAGCAGAAGTGACGTATGATCCAATACCTTCAGTCAATAGACGGTATGCAACCTGTACCCGTTCCCACCGATCATCACGATCCATCGCATAAAAACGTCCGATTACCGAGGCAATTTTTCCGATACCTATTTCTTTAATTTTTGCTTCTATTTCTTCACAGTTTTTTATACCGAGGTCAGGTTGACAATCACGTCCATCGCTGAAATTGTGTATATAAACCTGATCTGTTTTGAGTCCATTGGTTTTCGCAAGTGAGAGTAGTCCATAAAGGTGTTCAAGAGAACTGTGAACACCAGCATCACTTGCTAAACCCATAAGATGCAGGTTGGTACCTTTGTTCTTTACGTGTGCTATAGTATTTAAAAGCACATCGTTTCGAAAAAATTCACCGGAACGAATCATTGTACTTATACGAAGCAGCTCTTGATTTACAATACGTCCTGCACCGATATTCTGATGTCCAACTTCACTATTACCTATTACCCCCGCAGGTAAACCGACATCTTCTCCAGATGTGTGAATAAGGACGTGCGGATAGTTTTGACGTAACCAATCATCTACAGGCGTTTTTGCGAGATGGATTGCGTTTGCTTCCCGATATTCAGGAAACGGATTATTGCCCCATCCATCTCGAATAATGAGAACGATAGGGCGTTTTTGTGGACTCGCCATATATTTCCTTTATAGATCTTTTAGTTTTCCCCAAGTGGTAGTCAGCTTTCCCTGCGGTTCAACATCCTGTGGTGTATCCATAACCTTTTGGATGTCCCCTTCGCTTAAAACCTTATCATAAAGTCGCACTTCATCAATCTTTCCGGGAAAACTATCAGTTGGACGACCGAAGTCATCACCACCGATCCAAAAATCCAAATTGGATGGGGTAATTGGTTTACCGTTCAGAACTTCACCTTCTAAGACTCCATTGACATAAACTCTTAATGTTTTTCCATCAAACGTTCCAGCGAAGTGATACCATTCACCTATTTTCCAATCTGTAGTTTTAGATTGAGCAAACAGATTGTCAGGTTTGACAAGAAAATCTATACTATTTGAATCACCAAAATCGAAAATGACAAAAATAGAATCGTTTTTCACCATCATACGACGACTTGTAAGTGCATCACTTGGGTTAAACCATGCCATCAACGTGATTTTGTCAGTTAAGTCTAATGAGTCGTTATCTTTAACTTTAACATGATCATCTACACCGTCAAATTCGAGTGCTGAGTTGAACTTGCCATCAACCCATTTTGGAGCACCAGCAAACTCCCCGTTATGACCGTTACCTGAAACATCAGCAGCTGTTTTTCCTGCTCCCTCATCAAATGCCCAGTAGCCAATAAGTCCATCTTCAGCAACATTGCCACTACTTATAATTGACACTACCATGAGTGAAAACACTAAGAAAATAATAAATACTATTCGCATCGGTTACTCCTTTGAATTAATGTTATGGATTTGTATTCTGAATATAAAAGTATTATACCATGTTTTATGTGATAATGCTTAAAATAATGAAAGAATTTGTACAGTTGATATGATCACTTGTAGGAAGGAACTCCGACAATTGATTATGAGTGTTTTTGGTCGCGAATAGGAGATGTCCGTACAAGTATATGATGGAAACCTATCGATTATTAAGAACATCATTCTTAAGTGCTACCCATTCCTCATCTGTAAGTTTGGGAGGATATGCAATACGGTCCCCTATCAATGCTGAACGATATGCTGCCATAATCAGATCAAATCCATGCAGTGCAAATTCTAAACGATTTCGATGCGGTTGATTTTCATCATCTAACCATGTCGCGATTGCTTGTGTGAACGCACGTTGTCCATACTTATCGTCATTACCAAAGTGAGTTTCTTCAACAATCGGATGTTCCATACCATCAAGATGGTACCCCCAAGAACCGTTTTCACGCCACCACATTCGACCTTTTGTTGCCCAGAAATCAAGATTACATCTTGGGTTGCTGCCCGGAAAGTCAATAGTACCAAATGCCTTTCTTGCAGATTCAAAAAACACACGTGTACCGTTTTCAAAAGTATATATTGCCATCAAATTTTCAGGACACTGTAGAATCGGCGTATCATATAAATCACCACCTTCCACCGTTCCCCAAACATGTGTAATTGATATATCCTTAAGTGCCAGAAGGACTACATCCATCAGGTGCGTATCCATATCTGTTATTTCACCCTGAGTACATGCCCGGATAAAGTGAATATCACCCAGACTGCCGTCTGCAAAAAATTCAAGCATTTTTTCTGCGAAATGTAGATACCTACGTTGATGATTAACAATGATTTTTAGTCCAGTTTTCTCATGTGCAGTCGCAAGGTTCTCTGCTTCACTCGGTCTGAGTGCAATCGGTTTTTCTATTACAAGTGCTTTAACACCAGCATCTGCAGCAGGTTCTACCCATATATGCCGTGGCACCGTCGGAGCGGTTACTGCATGTACAATATCAGGTTTTTCCGTTTTTAACATCTCTTCGTAATCTGTGTAACCGTTCACATTCAACTCATTCACTGCACCTCTGAGTCGATTTTCATCTATTTCACAGAGAGCAATGACCTGCATATTATCAATCCCCTCATAACACCGTGCATGGTGCACCCCACGTCTACCACCTACGATTGCTGTTCTATACTTACTCATACTGGTATCCCTCCAATAGACACATCGAAATATATAAAATCAATATCTACATTATATCAAAATATAACATTGTTAGTTTATCAATTTGCACGGTTATATAGTTTTCAGTTTTTCTACAATTTACATATACCAATATATATCCAATAAAACATTTCACTTTTTAATTTGACATCCACAAAAAGATAGTATATAATTAACAGTTGTTTAGAATGTAGTATTAAATCGGTGACACGAATTGAGATACGTTAGCAGGAAGTATAAACACAAACTCACCTATTGTGTAATGCGTGGTTTTTGTGACTAAGGGACTGTATATGGGTTTTCTAAGTTTCATGTCTTACAAATTGTGAAGGTAGGTCAAGAGAAGAAAAAGAGCAAAAAGGAGCAAATTAAAAAAAGCAAAATTCGCGTCACATTCCTTATCCTGACTGAATTCTTTAAGTCACAGGTGACGTGTAAAACGTCACAATTTTTTAGCACATACGGATAAACAATGTAGGGATAAAATAACAGATAGGTTTCGCTTCTCTCTACCCGATCTACAAAGATTATATTGAATTGTGAAAAATATATCCGAAAAACCGAAAACTAAATATCCCTGCTTTACACACCCAATATTTGACATGCTACCGATATTATGCTATAATCGTATTAGGATTACTCAGGTATTAATTGCACTTTCACACCTATAATATAGTGATTTATCTTTGAAGAAGTATGGATTGATTAAAATTGTTTGACAGAAATATATACTTGGAGATGGATATATGAAATCGTATAGACAAATCGTAGAGGAAGCTAAGACAGAAATCCCAGAAGTGACGGTTGCTGAAGTGAAAGAAGATAAAGAAGACGGAAATGACTTTGTACTTTTGGATGTGCGCGATGAAGATGAATTTCGCGCTGGGTATATCCCCGATGCTATACACGTCACGCGAGGTATGCTCGAATTCTCTGTTGAGGATTTTATTCCCGACCGTGACCAAAAGGTTGTCGTTTATTGCGCTGCTGGACTCCGTTCACTGCTTGCTGCAAAATCACTCCGAGAAATGGGATATACAGATACCGTATCCATGGCTGGTGGATATAGAGATTGGTCAGCAGCAGGTTTTCCAATTGCGCAAGACAAAGAGATGTCACATGATCAGCTTGATAGATATAGTCGTCACTTCATGCTCACAGAGGTAGGAGAACGTGGTCAAGCGAAACTGCTTGATGCAAAAGTGCTGATGGTGGGTGCTGGCGGATTAGGTTCACCTGCAGGTGTTTATCTTGGTGCAGCTGGTATCGGTCATATAGGTATAATTGACTCGGATGTTGTTGAGTTGAGTAACCTACAACGTCAGATATTGCACCGAACAGAATCGGTCGGCACACCGAAAGTTCAGTCAGCGACAACCACTATCAAATCGCTTAATCCGGATGTTGAGATTACACCTTATAATCTCCGTTTGACAGCCGACAATGTTGAAGAAATCTTTTCAGAATACGACTTAATCGTTGATGGATGCGATAATTTCGCTACCCGTTTCCTCGTCAACGATGCCGCCGTACTTATGAATAAGCCGATAGTTCATGGCAGTATTATTCAGTTTGAAGGACAAGTATCCCTATTTAAACCGAATGAAGGACCTTGCTACCGATGCATGTTTCCAACCCCGCCACCACCCGGCATGGTACCAAGCTGAAATGAGGCAGGTGTCCTGGGCGTGCTCCCAGGCGTAATTGGTGTGATGATGGCAACTGAAGCAATCAAGTATATCATCGGTATTGGGGAACCACTTATTGGTAGACTTATTATCTATGATGCACTCGGTATGAAGTATCACGAGTTGAAAGTTCCGCGAGATGAAAATTGCCCGATATGTGGTAAAAATCCGAGTATCACAAAACTGTATGACGATTACGATGCAGCCGCAGAGAATCCTGAAACCTTCGCCCCTGCTGCGGATTAATTCTGTTGAATCACTGTAGTATATTAAAGATTGGTGATTGGTATGATTACTCATATCCGAATGAAAAACTTCAAGTCCTGGGAAGATAGCAAATATATCAAGCTTGGTTCGCTTTCTGGCTTTTTTGGTGCCAACAATTCCGGAAAAAGTAGTTTATTCCAGATGCTACTATTACTTAAGCAGACAACAGAATATTCAGATAATGAGGAGATTATCTTTTTCGGTGATAATACATCATATGTGAATCTCGGTAATTTTCGTGAAGTTATACATGGGCATAAATTAGTTGACCCACTTTGTTTTGAATTTGAGTGCAAACAAACACATTCTCAATCTCTCTTCAAAATTCCTGAAGATGGTTCTGGATGGGAACAGAAAATTGTTCAATTTGCTTATGAAGGTATATTTCGTCATGATAAAGGACAATTAATTGTAGAAAAACTCAGTTATGGACCTTCCTTAGGGGGTGTCGCTGAAATTGTATGTAATGAAGGGAAAATCTCCTTTCCTCGTAGAAATTCAGTAGAAAGAAGTATACAACTAAAAAACTGTTATGGAATGTGTTCTTCGGGTGAAGTTGAATCAATAAATCTGTTACAGAAATATATCACAGCCTTTGAGGATATGTTTTCACATGTTTTTTATCTTGGTCCAATTCGTGCACATCCTCAACGTAATTATCATTGGGAAGGTAGCCATCATAAAGATATTGGTAAATTTGGTGAAAAAACAATCAATGCGTTACTCTCCGCTCGTATTGATAGAAAAACTATTCAGTACGAGGAAGAAGAAAAGTCAATTGAGGAAAGGATATCAGATTGGCTTCGAGAAATGGACCTTGCTTATACATTCTTGCTTGAAAGAAATGAAACGAGTAATGGTAAAGATTATGAAATTAGGATTCAACAAAAAGCATATGGACCTAAAATTGCCTTTACAGATATGGGCTACGGATTATCACAATTTTTACCAGTTTTAGTTCTATGCTACTACGCTCCAGAGGGTTCAACCTTGATTCTGGAACAACCCGGTATACACTTGCATCCAAAGTTACAATCCCAACTTGCTGATCTTCTAATAGAGGTAGTCAACGAACGGAATCTACAAGTTTTGGTAGAAAGCCATAGTGAACACCTATTAACACGTTTGCAATTAAGAATTGCTGAAGAAAAAATTAGCAATGATCAAACTGCCCTCTATTTTTGTCAGAATGAGAATGGTACTTCTAATATAATACCTCTGAAATTAGATGAATTTGGAAACATTTCAAACTGGCCAGAAAACTTTTTTGGTGATGAGATGGGGGACTTATTCGCAATGACTGAAGCTCAAAGAGAACGTCAGAAGAGAGTAGAGTGTGAATGAACGCAGTTATTGTAGATACGAATGTAATTGTCATTGCAAATGATATTGACGATAAACGTGCAGATTGTAGAGATCGTTGTCAAGATAGACTTCAACAGATTATCTCTCGTCGTGAAAAAGTGGTTATTGACGACGATTGGCGAATTCTCAAGGAATATAAAAACAACACAAAACCTAACACACGAAAAGGGATAGGCGATGTATTTGTAAAAACCCTACTGCAAAATCTGAAGAACCCAAATTTCTGCACTACAGTGCCTATCACTCCATTAGCGGGAAATGGCACTGAATTCAAAGAATTTCCAACTGACAGTGCACTATATGGTTTTGATCCTGATGATAGGAAATTCATTGCAGTTGCACTTGCATATCAAGCACAATTTGGGCAAACAGCAACTATTTTATTAGCAATAGATAGTGGTTGGACGAATTATATTGCCGCACTTGCAGCGCACGGAGTTTCTGTTGATAGTATCTGTAAAGAAGATTCATCATGACCGTTATCAGATTCCTACAAGAGAAAATTCGCACAAATTACCGCCTCCTTATCCTACTCTCCCCTGTAATCCTCTGGCTAATCTGTTTCTTCATTCTCCCACTCATCTCAGTATTCATCTATAGTTTTCTGGAACGTGGTACTTATGGAGGAATTAAATGGAACTTCACACTGGAAAACTATCAACGTTTGTTCGACGGGTTATATCTCGGAATCCTCTGGCGGTCTGTATCAACAGCATTTGTCTGTACAGCAATTTGTCTACTTTTCGGTTATCCCTTCGCATATTATTTGGCATACTACAAACCGAAATTACGTAATGTGCTGTTGCTACTTGTAGTCGTCCCATTTTGGATAAACTTCCTAATACGCACCTACGCATGGATACTGATATTACGCACCGAAGGTATTCTGAACAGTCTTTTGGCATTACTCATTCCAGAATTTCAATCCCTTGAACTTCTAAACACACCTTTTGCAGTGCAGATTGGATTAGTATACGGGTATCTACCGTTCATGATACTTCCATTGTATGCTGCGTTAGAACAGATGGACATGTCTTTAATAGATGCAGCAAAAGATTTGGGAGCATCTCCGCGACATGCATTCTTGAATGTTACTCTTCCATTAAGTTTACCGGGGATTCTGG
The DNA here is from genome assembly GCA_026710795.1 of Candidatus Poribacteria bacterium. Classification (GTDB taxonomy): domain Bacteria; phylum Poribacteria; class WGA-4E; order WGA-4E; family WGA-3G; genus MSPOR6. The sequence goes on along the minus strand of JAPOQK010000077.1, from coordinate 406 downwards.
CAGGATCATTGTTGGTCTTTATTCCAACCGTCGGTGCCTTCTTAACACCAGATATACTTGGTGGTGGTAAAGTGAGTTTCATCGGAAATGTGATTGACAGGCAATTCAGAACTTTCCGAGATTTTCCATTCGGTTCAGCACTCTCGTTCATGCTTTTGGCAATAGTACTTACGGGAACAATAATTTATTTTAGGACTTTGCAGGACAGTGAATCTTCAGGAATATAATCATTTATTGGAGTTTATAGTGAACTTTAGAATTAACAGGACATTTTGAGTTGTAGGAGGGAACTCCGATTCCCGACTATCAGTGAGTTTTGTCGCGATTCAGAGATCGCTCCTACAGAAATGTGTCTCTTTAATTTCAATGTTTACTATAGTTTTACAGACTAATACACCTTACAATT
>JAPOQK010000046.1 GCA_026710795.1 Candidatus Poribacteria bacterium | reverse complement strand
GGAACTTTTCAAAAAGTCTTTTGATAAGGTAGTTAAGCAATACGCGTCTGACTTTGCTGATCTTACTGATCCAAAAACGGTTAAAGTGGATGACCATACACTTGATAACGTTATTGCTTCACTTAAAGACGATGATATAGTCCAGCTCACACAATTAAAACAAAGTGAAAAAATCGCGAAAATCACAACGCTCTTTCGTCATTGTATTATCGTTCCAAAACGTCAATTAACTGATAAAGATTTTGAACGAAGAATTCGCCCTGTTATTGAAAGGGTGATTATTGATTTTTATGCACAACTTCCATTCAATCAGGGAGCATTCAATCAAATTGTCCTTGAATATATTCAAAACAACATAAAGAATCAAGATGATGCCCACACGATGTTAACTGAATTGTCAAGTAAAATCGGCGATGTGCAAATGGAAGTTACTCAACGTTTAACCGAGGATATCCAAGCCATCAAGGACGACACCGAAAAAATTAAGAATGCTAATAAGGAGATTAAGCAAACGACGGATGCGACTTTAGATGCAGTTCGTGGAGTTCAATCTCAATTCAATGTAAATATCTCCGATTTAATAAAAACTGAAGTCGCAAAAGAACATCATGCAGAAATAGACAATGCTCGAAACTTACTCAAAAGTCACAAACCTACGACTGCTCTTGAGTTATTAGAAACTCTAAAAAAACGAACATGGAAAGATGCTTCGGATGATCTAAAGTTTAGTATTCTAACTAATATGGCAGTTGCTCAATTTGCCCTAAAGAACGAACAAGAAGCTGCAAAGTTGTTGGTTGAGGCACATCAATACAATCGTGAGGACGAAAGGGCACTTTCTAACCGTGCTTTGGCTCATCTCTTATTGGGAGAAACAGAATACGCTGCAGACTACGCAAAACAGACACGGGAAAAGAATCCTTCAAATACGGATGCTTACGTTATTCTCATTGGAATTTCTACTGAGGAAGAACCACTTGATGAAGTAATTGCTAAAGTCCCTGACTATTTGCACGATTCCCCACAAATTGCTTACGCTATCAGCGAATTAGCAAAGCAACGTGAGAATTTTGAAGCAGCAAAAAGATGGGGCGAAATCATGGTGTCACAAGACCAGGAAAACGCTCCTGACTTCAAGGCTGCTTTCGCAACTATCTTGATTAATCAAGTATTAGAAGATAATCTTGCAGTGGGGACCAGCCAACTTTATGAGTCACAAAAGGGACAATTACAACGTGCAATAGGATTTCTTAATGAGGCGTGGGATTGTGTTTCCAAAACAGAATTAAAGGATTATAGAGCAGATTGGATCATTAACAGAGGAATTGCACATTTTCACCTTGGCGAGTTGACGAAAGCAACAGAAGACCTTGATACTGCCTTAGAAATTGAAAAATCAAATCCAATTTTAATAAAAAATCGTGCGTTATTAGCTTTTGAGTGTGGAGATATACCAAAGGCTGTTGAACTCTTGGAAAAAATCCAATCCGCACCGGAAGTACCTGAAGCACCAATTATACTTGCTAACATCTTATTCGCGAGTGAACGTTTAGATGAAGCAATAACAAAACTTAACGATTTTTTGCAGACAGACTTGTCTCCAGAACTTCGAGAAAAAGCAAGCCATTTGCTCATTGATGTTTATATTGCTGATAAACGTTTTGATGATGCATTAGAAATTTCAATAGCGATGCGCGAGCCAACGCCAATGAGCATAGCGAATCTTGTTGATGCTGCTCGCATTTATAGTGCTAATGAAAAACGCGATGAAGCAATTGCTCTACTCAAAGAAGCATACAACTATGTTCAGGATGGCGCAGAATTTCTTGATATTGTAATGTTGGCTGACCAACTCTACATCCATGAACGATTTAAAGAAGCTGCTACGCTTTACGAGAAACTTGCTGACACGAACTTGAATTCTGAATTAACACAGTGGTTAATCAAAAGTTACTATGGCGCAGGAGAAATCGGGAAAGCACTTGAGATATGTCAGAAACTTCGTGAGAAATATGGACCACTTAAAAACATCTCCGAGATGGAGGTTGTGATCTATGAGGAAATCGGCAATATGAGTCAAGCCGAAACGGTGTGTAAGGACTATTTGAAAAAATTTTCTAATGATACTGGTATGCGAATCCGTCTTGGTATGATTCTTTTTCGATGTAATAAAGAAGAAGAAATTGATAATGTGTTAGAAAGTTTTCCTGATTCCAAGAATTATTCTTTCCTCGAGAATCTTTCTCTGGAAGTATGCGTTCAATTCGCCCAATTACATCAAATAAGATTACAACCGGAAAAAGCACTGAAGATAATATATGAAGTCCGTAGAACGCATTTCGATAAACCCGATGCCCACCTTAGATATATCGGTATCTTCTTTTTAGTTGAAAAGGAAATTTCTGAGGTGCTAAATTCTACTCAAGTTCAAGAGGATACAGCGGTCAAAATCAACATTTCTGACGAAGACTATTGGTATATCATTGAAGAACGTGTAGATGCAGATATCAAACGCGACGAACGTGATGTGAATGATCCATTTGTTCAACAATTGCTCGGAAAAGAGAACAATGCCGTGATAAGGATTGGGGAAAAGACTGTAAAAATTGTTGATATCAAGAGTAAATTCTCTTATGCCTTTCAAGAGAGTTCTCGTAAATACAAGCACCTGTTTCCAACAGATCAAGGTATGGAAACAGTTAAATTGAACAATTCTGCAGAAATCGATGATAAAGAAAGATTTCAACCGATATTTGATAAGATTGATCAGCAACAAGAACACTTTGATCGAATTGAAAAACTATACAAGGAAGAAAACATAACAATCGGTTGTTTTACTAATTTAGTGGGTAGCAATAGTTTAAATACATGGGGTTCCCTCATGGGTAACCCTGAATTAGGGATTAGGTGTAGTATTGGGGGTATTGAGGAAAGAAGCAGCATCCTTAACCGACTTAACCATTCCAAACCTAAACTTGTTGTAGATATTATTTCCCTAATCACTTTACACAGTTTGGATGCTGCGGATATTGTAGTCAGCGCATTCGGAAAATTATGCATTGCCCAATCAACTATTGATGAACTACAGAGTATTATCAGGGAAAGAGAGGGAATGTGGTCTAAACGCGAGGGAATGGTAGTTGGTAAAAAAGGAAATCGGTATGTAAAGCAAATTATCAATCCTGAAGAAATGAAGCAGGGAATAGAATATCTAAAAAACATCATTCATTGGATTAAGGAGAACTGTGAAGTTGGTCAAGCCACTGCTGGGTTAGAAATGAACCAATTACGCAGGAGGGAACTCAATGACATGCTACAACAGCATTTCCTTGATACTGTTCTTCTTGCGAGTCAACCAGGGCACCTACTTTTCTCGGATGATGGACGACTCAGATATTATGCGAAAACAAGCCTCAATAGTGATGCTGGGACAAACTTTCAAATTGAAGGTGTATGGACACAAGTTTTATTGGAACATTGCGTAAAACAAAATCTCCTTGATAAAGCTGGCTACGATGAGATGACGATAAAATTAGTTTGTTCACACTACTATCACACTCAATTTGGTGCAGATTTGTTAATGGAAGTAGCAAAACGTTCAAATTGGGAGCTCTCTGAGTCTTACAACAGTTTTGTGCTTGCCTTAGGTGAAGAACGAATGAATGGATATCCGGCGTTAGACGTGAGCGTTGATTTTCTCTTTACACTTTGGGAGGAATCAATTTCTTTCAGACAAAAAGAATTCTTGACGTTGGGTTTATTAACTGGACTTACTCATGGGCGGAATGCCCACACAGTATTGAACCGACTCGAATATCTAATTCAAAATAAGCATACACTTTTTTTACCCGTCGAAAACAGTATTCTCAGACAAATCCGTAATTTTCAACAGATCTATCCTCTTGAAAATAACTTTACATTTTTGGCGAAAAATGATATTCGTGTCAAGGGAACACGGGTAGGTATTGAAACTATCCTATACGAATATATTCACAATAGCAAATTACCAGAAGTAATCGCCGATCACTACTATTATTCACTCACAGTGGAACAGGTTTACGCAACGATCCTATATTATCTTCAAAATCAAGAAGAAGTTGGTGCATATCTGGAGGATTATCTAAAATTTTGCCAAAATGCCCGAGAGGAAGCAAATTCTGATACACCCAACCCCACCAATCCAAAAAACGACACAGCAAGTACAACCCAATCCCCAATCAATAATAAACGGGGATAAAGATGCGTCGATTTCTGATAGACGAAAACATTTCTCCGCAATACCGTACGCAATTGCTCAACCATGAACCATCCCTAACAGTCTTGGCGGTTGGCGATGAAGATGCTCCTCCGAAAAGCACGCCAGACCCAGAAATCTTAGTGTGGTGTGAACAGCACCAATTTAACCTGATAACAAACAATCGGGAAAGTATGCCGCAACATCTCTCTGACCATCTATCAGTAGGACACCATGTGCCCGGCATTTTCACGATTAATCGCAAGGTATCAATGGGATTGATCATTGATCAATTGCTTCTCATCGCTGGTGCATCTGACGAAGACGAATATATTGACGAAATTAAATATCTACCACTTTAACAACGAACTCAAGTTAATGACATCACCCGACTCCACTCAATTTGCTTCATTCGCGAAAAGTTGACACTGCATCGGCTGAGTCAGTGAAAATGATGCCATGAATAATATAAATTTCCCAGATCATTGGAAAGTAGTGCGTTTTGGCGACATTACTGCATTTACAAAAAAACCAAGAGACCTACGATATTCAGAATATAATAAAATTCCGTTTGTACCAATGGAATTGATTCCAATTGCAAAACTATTTTCTGAAGAATTCACGCTCAAAACGAACGATGAATTAAAGAGCGGAACCTATTTTGAGCCTGGGGACATTCTTCTTTCTAAAATCACACCATCTTTTGAAAATGGGAAACAGTGTATCATTAAGGAGTTGCCAACACCATTTGGTATTGCAACAACTGAGGTAATTCCAATTCGAGAAATGGAAGGCGTTACCGATATATCCTATCTTTTCTATTACCTATTGCTTCCTAACGTTCGCATTTCACTTGCCGGGAAGATGCAAGGAACCACCGGTCGCCAGCGATTAAGTAAAGACGCGCTTGTTAACTTGCAAATACCTCTTCCACCACTCCCCGAACAACGCGCCATTGCTGCCGTGTTCCAAGCGATTGATGAAAAAACAGCAGCCCTTGAACAAGAAGCACAACATCTGGAACAACTCTTCCACGCCATGCTCGACGAACTAATGACTGGACAGCGATCTGCTGTCCCACTGATTGATCAAGCAGGACTCAAGTCATGAAGGATAAACGAATGGAATACGTTGTGATTTATGAAAAAGGTGACAGCAGTTATGGTGCTTATGTGCCAGATCTCCCCGGTTGCATCACCGTAGGTGAGACATTGGAAGAAACCCAAACATTAATTCAAGAAGCTATCGAATTTCATATAGAAGGATTACAAGAAGATGGTGAGGAGGTCCCACAACCGTCTTTAAACCGCCCTATTGAATGTGATATTCCAAATCTTGGCGTACATAAAGTCGTCGAAAACTATGTATATGACGACTATCCTGCCCTTTTTTCCTGTAGAGACTTTGCGGGTCATCTTTACCTTGTTACGGTTGGTGAAAACGATCAATATAAAACCTGGCTCCGTGTTGGAATCTCTGACGAACGCTTTAATCTCATACGCTCTGGTGGAATAGACCTTCGTAATGCATTCACCGATGCAGAAAACGATTTGCTGTTCCAGATAAGAATTCCACATGATAATCCAACACAATTTTCGTTGGAAGTCATCCAACGCAATCAGATTGACGAGGACCTGCTCCCGCTACCGGGTGAACGCCTCGGGCTAAAAACCGATGTTGCGGCTAATACCTATATTACACCGGAGGCATATCTCGCTTCGGAACGCAGGGCAAAACGCAAAAGCGAATACATCCACGGTGAGATCCTCGCAATGTCCGGGGCAAGTCTGGCACATACCCTTATCACTTTGGATATAGCCACTGAACTTAATATTCAATTAAGAGGCAGCCCGTGTAAAGTCATCACCAACGATATGCGCGTGCGGACGGGTCCGAAAGGTCCCTATTTTTACCCAGACGTTGTTGCTTTCTGTGGGCCCCCTCAATTTGAAGATAACGTTTTCGACACGCTCCTTAATCCCACCCTTGTCGTAGAGGTGCTTTCACCATCAACCGAAGCGTATGACAGAGGCGAGAAATTTGCACACTACCAAAAGCTTGCGTCCTTGCGAGAATATCTCCT
>JAPOQK010000070.1 GCA_026710795.1 Candidatus Poribacteria bacterium | reverse complement strand
TGACTATCTCCAATTGACATTGGAGGAATACCGTGTTGACAGTGATTTGTCTTTTTTTCTGAAGGAACTTCGGGTCTTTATAGCATCACAAGGTGGGGTTTCCGAACTTTCCAAACGCACCAGTATTGATGCTGAAACACTCTTGGATGCTCTCTCTAACGCGGATGCCCCGCTATTCGACATACTCAACACTATATTAAATGCCTTTGGGTGTCAGTTGCCAACTCAACGTAAGGTAGATGAAAACTTTAGCATTAAAACCGCAATTTTCAGTGCCAATCCTCTTAAGCGCACATCACTACTACCGCTAATTGACTGGATACACCCGGCCCAAAGGACTCAAAGAGCAGCTTATAGATTTCCCCAAAATGTGTTTATAAGATAACAATATTAGAACTTAAGGGTTGGCCTGTTAGAGAGGTGTTTAAAAGAAGGTATAGGGAATTGTAGACATGTGTCCAGTATAGTTTCAACGGGCGAGGAGACTTTGAAGAAACACCCAAGTAAAACTCCGTACGAACTGCCCTTTATGAAAGGATAGGTGTATAAGTATAATTACGGGCTATACTATGATTTGCTTTCTTACTTGCTTTTGTCAATGACTCTCTAACTTCAAATTGTGTCGTAACATTTTCGGATTAGTATACCTTGGGGATATCTTCATCCGATATCCAATCTCCCAATAATTTGGTGAGTCCTGGATCATATTCCTTGAGAGCATCCCTCGTTTCAAATTCACCCGCGTAGTACCACATCCTAACCCCTTCTGCCCAATATGATCCAACGTCTTGCAAGGACCTCGGATTACAATCCCATGTTTTTGAGGCGACACTTGCTTTGTAAGATTTTTCTAATGAACTATAAAAGTTTAGATCTATTTGGCAAATTGCATAGTTTATTGCACAGGCTAAAACAAAAACAAAAACCCCCATGTTTGGCTCACCGTCCCATTCAATAACCGATGCCAGATATCCTGGAAACTCTTGATTTTTTTCTGGTAAGAAAGCACATCCATATTTATAGTTTGGATCGTTTTCATCCAATTCCAAATAAGCTGCAACACTTTCCCCTTGTGCAACAAGAATACATACAAAACCAATTAGTTCCGTGCGGATTTCAGGGCGTTTGGAGGTGATTTTCAAAATTATTTCCTGTGCTACATAAAAAGCCTTGTCATCCACATTCTTAGAACCGATTATCACCATATCTTCGACTTCCAGGTGTTTTGTGATTTGTACTTTATTTTTTGCTTCCAGAGGCTTTGGTGCTAGCATTTTAAATTTCCTTTTGTAGAACTTACTTATCCGTTCAGATCAAACATGGACTATTTTATAGTCGTTTTCAGATACATTATACCATTTTTGAAGTGCCGATGCAAATTCAGATTCACCTTATGCCTTGGTAATCTTTTGAAGATTTACTGTACCTACCGGGTATCAATGTAGATGTTATGTGTTTCGGAACCGCTCATCGAACCAGAATCTGTAACCGATCTCAGGAAGGCAACCAAAAAGACGAATGAAGGGCTGCCGTCTCTGAAACAGATTCCAACCAGTCGATAGCGGTTTGTTCGTCCTGTTCAATAGCGATTTCGACTGCTCGCTTTGCACATTCCAGCAGGTCTTTGGCGTGCTTGCGTAAGTTAAAGGATTCAGTGACTTTCTGTTGGAGTTCAGATTGCTTATCGGCTTTGATGAATGGGACAACGATTCTACCGAATTCTTCCCTATTAATCGCTGTAAGAATTGTCCCGCTACACCCTTTCTTGAGTTGTAACTGACCGACGCGGCTTTTCAAAAGCACCAATAAAGTCTCAGAATTAAGGACATCCGAATTGATAACATGGAATCCAGTTGAACATAGAGCATTATCATATTCCTCTGTTATCAAAGCTATGCTTTCCAATGATCCTTCAATAGATGAAGCAACCACATCTCCTATGTTTACCTTGCTTCGCGCTCTACTTGGCAAGTCTTGTCCTTGTTCTACCATGCAACCGTTTATTTCTCTATCGCGCCCGATATTGGCAAGTTCAATACATTTGTATTCCGTTTCAGGTTCAGGTTTGAAATTGCTATCTTTTAAATGGGCTTGATTCGCAACCATATCCCAACCACCCGGATAACATTTAATAGCACTGATAATGTCATTGTATTGATGTCAGTGCGTTCTTTTCTCTACCGAAGTTGACAAGGTGTTCAAATCGCAAACGCTCACGCGGATAATTATACCGGTTCAGGAGGCGTTCCACATAGAGTTGACGGATAAGCTCTTCAGGTTTTAGTTGGACTGCCTTCCCTCGAATAGGGCAATAGGTAATAGGTCTTTTTTTGCCTTCTATCCTTTGACGTAAGCCCTGAATTTCAGATGTGTTGAATAGGTCGAGGTGGTAATTGCTGTCTTTAAGTATCGTTTGAATAATGTCGGGTTGTGCCATAATTTTCCGTTGGTTAAGCCTGAATGATTGGCTTCCTTTCAAGTTCTTCTATTCTCCGTCAGAGTGTCTCTATTTCTTCGCGTTGTTGCTCGCGTTGTTTGTTGTATTGATAGACGAGGAAACTCAATGGCACAGCAACAAAACCGATAATAGCGACGATTAAGGCAAAGTTTACGCTACGAACCCCCCGAGTATGCTGAACTTGGGCGTAGCAACTTGGATAATTATAGCACAATTGTTGAGCAACCACAATGAAATTTTTATCCAAAAAAGCGTGGAAAAGTGACAGCTACTACATCCATTGTCATTGCAACAAGCCAGTGAATTGCCGCTCCATAGATAAATGAGCGCGTTTCCAGGGCAAGTATCCCGAGCAATACACCCGCAATGATTGAACCGAGTGCCTCCGGTAAAGGCTTTGAATAGTGCATCACTGCAAATGGGATCGTCTGGATTAAGAGCGTATAGTTCCCGAATTTCCGTTCCAATCCGAAGAGCATAAATCCACGGAAGAAGAATTCCCAAGAAAACATGTAAACACCGTAAGCGAGTTGGTAGGGGAGGAACGCCTGCCAACTGCTTGACACTACTTTGCTGAGTGGATACTTTGCCACAAAGGGT
>JAPOQK010000062.1 GCA_026710795.1 Candidatus Poribacteria bacterium | reverse complement strand
TTGGGATTTGTAGGTTGAGGGTTTAAAACCGAGATACTTTTCGTAGGTTGGTATGATATTTCTATAAACTCTATTCAGATAACGGTGGATAAAGGTTAGTCTCGCACCGGGATATTGCCGTGCTAACATGTCCATGTATGCAACGCAGCTATAGGTTTTGCCTGCATCGTAAGTGCCACTTGCGATTTTGATCGGTTCGTGGGATTTGAAGAGGTCACGCATCTGTCCGTACGGTTGGAATCCGTTTGGGTTGTATGTGATAATGGGTGGTCTGGTTTTGGATGAGGTGATGATGCCGGGTGCTGACTTGGTTTGCACCTTCTTCGGTTCATTTTCTGCTGATGTTTCTTGTTCTTCAGCATTTTCCTCACATACAGTATCTTCCTCATTTTCATCATGATCTTTTGGTGGAGGGAGTGCCTTTTGGTATTCCTCCATTTTTTGATGCAGATGTTTGATTATTTGAGGTGTTTGGTCGTCGGGTTGGTCGGTTTGTTCTGCTTGTTGTTGCTTCAATTTCAATGCTGCAATGTGGACGCTGGAGTCGCATCCATGCTTTTGAATGTTTTCACGTCTGATCATCGTATTTTTGGTGTAAACAATGTTCTTTATGGAACAAACGGCTTTATCTAACAGTTGTTGGTTCTCAGGTTTGTTTGGATCCTTGGCTATTTGTTCTAATCTTTCTTCAAGTAAGGCTGATGCCATCTCACACAGTATGTTTTCATGTGCAAAAATATTGAATTCTTGGGATTCATTCTGGTTTTCGTGCTGGTTTTGATCTTTTTCGTTTTCCATGGTTATGCTCCTGTTATTGTCCTGAAAGAGGCGTAATGAATTTCGGTACTATGCATGGATCTTTTCCTTCAAAGAAAGATGTATACACCTTTCGCCCCGCTGGGGCTTTCTCTTGTTGTGGTTGTTGATTACTATACACCTATCGCCCCGCTGGGCTTTTTTGTTTTAGATTCCATGTCGGAGGTCGCTACGCTCACTCCGATATGGGAAATACAATGAAATCATACGTGTCGGAGGTCGCTACGCTCGCTCCGACCTACGAAAAACTGTAAATAAAAAGTTGTCATTTCGAAATGATGTTATAGTTTAACTGATGATGGTATGTGAAGTGAAATGAATCAAGAGAGTGGAACAATAGATTTCCAACATAAATATAGTGTATATGGTGAAATGTGTTTTTTATCAGAATCTCGGATTACTCGGATTGCGCGGAGGGTTGTTATATGCTGATGTTATTTTACATGATATAGGTTTCTATGTTCTCTGTGCTTTCTGTGATTCAGACGACATAAAACGGGTAGACAAGCAATCCAACATGAAAGATAGGATAGTTAATGTTAGAAACTTTCCACATCGCATGCAACTTCAAAATACCTTGAAATATAAGAAGAAACATGACATAATTGTATGATACAGAAATAATAAACCACGTGCGTAGATAATTCGCACTATGAATAAGGAATGGATACACAATATGCCACTTGGTAGGAAATTACGTTATGGAATGGTAGGAGGAGGTCCTGATGCCTTCATTGGAGCTGTGCATCGGAAAGCTGCCGCACTTGATGGAGAAATAGACCTTGTCGCTGGGGCATTCTCATCCTCTCCAGAGAAATCCCGTCAACAGGGAGCAGAACTTTATCTTGATGATAATCGCGTCTACGGTTCATATAAAGAGATGGCAGAAAAGGAAAGTCAACTCCCTGAAGGTGAACGCATCGACTTCGTATCTATCGTTACACCAAATCACGTTCATTACGATGTTGCCAAAACTTTTATAGAAGCCGGATTCCATGTTGTTTGCGATAAACCGATGACAACAACGGTAGAAGATGCTGAATCACTATGTAACCTTGTAAAGGCAAACGATGTAATATTTGCGTTGACACACAACTATACGGGTTATCCAATGGTGAAACAGGCACGTGAACTTGTCAAAGAAGGAAAACTCGGCACTTTACGCAAAATAGTCGTGGAATATCCTCAAGGATGGCTCGCGACATTCTTGGAAGATGAAGGTGCAAAACAAGCGGTCTGGCGGACAGATCCTAAACAGGCTGGTGCATCTTCGTGTATTGGAGATATCGGTTCACACGCAGAAAACTTGGCACACTATATCACTGGTCTTGAAATGGAAGAAGTGTGTGCAGACATGACGACATTTGTTGATGGACGACTGTTAGAGGACGATGGAAATTTACTTGTTCATTATGAGGAAGGGGTTCGTGGCGTGCTATATGCCTCACAAATCTCAGTAGGGGAAGAAAATAACCTACGGATTCGTGTCTACGGCACAGATGCCTCATTAGAATGGCATCAAGAAAATCCGAATTATCTATATGTCCGTTTCCCTGATGGACCAGAACAGGTATACAAACGCGGCAACGATTATCTTGCAGAGATTGCACAACACAATTCCCGGATACCTTTTGGACATCCTGAAGCATTTATAGAAGCATTTGCAAATATATATGTCAACGCGTCACGCACTATGGCAGCAAAAATAGCTGGTGAAACACCAGGTGATTTTGACACCGATTATCCAACAGTACAGGATGGTGCACGCGGAGTCCATTTCATCAATACTGCAGTGGAAAGTGGAAAACAACGCGCATGGGTTGATGCGAAGTATACACCACCAGCGTAAGGAAATTGCAAGATATTTGTAATACCATTTCTAATAAAGTGCCATTTGCTGAGGACTACTTGTAGGAGCGACCTCCCGGTCGCGACCAGGAGGTCGCTCCTACAGAAGAAAGATTTCCAATCAATAACAATGGTTGAATCCAGTAATGAGCCAATAAATATTAGAAATGGTATAATATGAAAGAAAAACCTTCTAATAAATAATAAAGGAGAATAAATATGGCAAGACCTGTTACTCTGTTTACAGGACAATGGGCAGATTTGACACTTGAAGATTTAGCAAAAAAAGCCAGTGAATGGGGATATGATGGTTTAGAACTCGCTTGCTGGGGAGACCATTTTGAGACCGACAAAGCACTTTCTGACGATAGTTACTGTCAGGGTAGACATGATCTACTTGCAAAATACGGATTGAAAGTATGGTCAATCAGTAATCACCTTGTTGGACAAGCGGTTTGCGACAATATAGACAGCAGACATCAAGGTATTCTGTCAGAGCAAATTTGGGGTGATGGAGATCCCGCAGGAGTTCAAGAACGCGCAGCAGAAGAGATGAAAAACACAGCACGTGCCGCAGCAAAACTCGGTGTTGATGTTGTCAACGGTTTTACCGGGAGTTCTATTTGGCACTTACTCTATTCATTCCCGCCATATGATGCTGAGCAGATTGATGCAGGTTTCCAAGATTTTGCTGACCGTTGGAACCCTATATTTGATGTGTTTGATGAAGTAGGTGTAAAATTCGGACTTGAAGTACATCCAACAGAAATCGCTTTTGACATCGTAACTGCTGAACGTGCCATAGAAGCACTTGATGGTAGAGAAACATTCGGTTTCAACTACGATCCCAGCCATCTTGGGTATCAAGGTGTTGATTATGTCGCATTCATTGAAATACTAAGTGATCGTATCTATCACGTACACATGAAGGATGTATGGTGGTCTGATACAGCACGGTTATCAGGTGTATTTGGTGGACATCTGAACTTCGGTGATTCAAAACGTTACTGGGATTTCCGATCTATCGGTCGTGGAAAGATTAATTTTGAAGAAATCATCCGCGCACTTAACAACATCGGTTATAACGGTCCACTTTCAATTGAATGGGAAGATAGCGGCATGGATCGTGAACACGGTGCAAGCGAAGCCTGCGGTGCTGTGAAAGGATATGATTTTGAATCATCTGCTGTTGCCTTTGATGCTGCATTTGAAGAGTAGAGGACATTCTGGTTGAGTTCTTGTAAGTTGGGTTGAGAAACGAAACCCAAATCTGTCAATTTAAGTGTAGGAATCGCTATTATACACGATTTTCTGTGTGTTGTAGGATTTTCTTAATGTCTGAACCAGGATTTACAAGATTATAGGATTTACAGGATAAGAGGTTGTGATCAAGAGGTGATCCTACAGATAAGTATCTCTTACACAACAACATTTGACTGTCGGTTTCTTATCCTAAAAATCTCGTAATCCTGAAAATCCTGGTTCAGACAAGAAAGATTTTCTTAAATTGACACACGCTGAATGTCAACAGTGCATTCACATCGTTGATTTATGGGTTGAAGAACGATACCCAACCTAAATAAGGAATAGATAGATGGGAAAAGGAACTGTATATCCATCTGAATCTCGGTCATTTTACGATAGGCGTACCGGAACACCAATCAGACAAGTGACGAGGACATCAGCACATCACCATCATCCGTTTTTTATTATACCAGCGTATGACAACGCAATGCAGCGGTTAATATTTGTTTCGCATCGGACAGGTTCACCACAGATTTTTGCAGAAGAACGGTCGACGGGTCAACTGAAGCAATTGACAGATAGACCCGATCTAAGTGAATGGTCAGTACATCCATCACGTAATGGTGAAGCGGTTTTCTTTACTGCGGGAACAAGCGGATGGCGACTAGACTTAGAAACATTAGATGAGCGTGAGTTGGTCAACTTTGATGCAACAGAGATGCGTGAGAAGGGCATGGTCGGTGCAGCAATGGGAACTACCGCACTCAGTCATGATGACAAATGGTGGGCAGTTCGCTTCAATGTCGGCAAAGAATCAGCACTTGCTATGGTCAACACGGATACAGGTGAACACGATATTATTCTTCAAAGAGATAGTATAGGACACCTACAATTTTGTCCTGATGATTCTGATCTACTCTATTATGCGGGACCACTCACCGATAGAGTTTGGGTAATCAACCGTGATGGCACAGAAAACCGTCGTCTATATGCTCGTAATGTTGAAAAGAACGAATGGATAACACACGAAACATGGATTCCGGGTACGCGTGAACTTGCATTCGTTGATTGGCACCACGGTGTAAGATGTATCAATGTTGATACCGGTAAAGAACGTCAAGTAGCCAAATTTAATGCATGGCATGCTATCTGTAATACTGATGGATCGCTGATGGTCGCAGATACGAATTTTCCAGATATAGGAATAAAGACATTTGATCCACATGATGAAAACGGCAAACCGACCACTCTATGTTATCCAGATGCGTCTTCTATCGGTGAACATTGGAACGGACCTTTTCCTTATGCTGATGGACCGATTTCTGTTTATGCGCCACAACATACACATCCGCACCCATCATTCAGTCCGGATGGAAAATATGTTGTGTATACATCGGATAGAAGTGGATATGCACAAATATATGAAGCGACTTTGGAGGTTAACAACAAACCCGCGTAACGCGAATTTCTAATCACCTATTGGAACTGAAACATTGTAAAATACCAACATATAGGAGAATAAAATGCCAGTAGTAATACCCCGCCTCATCGTTGAGGTATTTCAACATGTAAACTTTCGTGGAAGGATGGGATATGTCTTAGAACCTACACCTCATACGGGACGTATCGGATTCCAAGACAATATTTCCTCACTACGAGTTTACAAAGGTCCAAATTTTTCTGGTAGTCCAAATTACAAGGCTATTCTATACCAGCACGCCAACTATAAAGGAAAAAAACTTGCCTTAGGTCCTGGGTTTTACCCGAACATTCATGATGTTGCATTCGATTTTGCAGACAGAATTTCCTCCATTAACTTCGGTTCTACCATTGATGTAGTAGGTCCTGAATGGGGAACTATACCGATCATTGTTGAATGTTATGAGCATGTCGAATTTAAAGGTAAGAAACTCACAATCCTACGCGATATAGCAAACCTTCGAACCCCTCAAGGTGGAACATGGTTTGAAGACAGAATTTCCTCTATCCGCATGTTTAAAGGACCCGATTTCCCCGCTGATGGTGCCGAAGTCGTCTTTTATGAACATCCCGAATTTGAAGGACAAAGGTTGCAAATCCGTATGGAACCCTCTGAGTTCAAAAAGGAACTACCTAATCTACATCTACTTCCACAAAGTTTTGGAGATTCTATTTCTGCCATAAAAATTGAAGGATGGTCATCGTCAGGTGAATTCACTGAAATGGTGTTTGAAGATGAATTTATTGGCAACGACATGCGTCCCGAATGGAAATGGGAAGATCCACAAGGAGGTGGCGGTTGGGTTGAACGTCAAGGATACCTTGAAATGCGGACTGACCCAGGACAAGACCTATGGCACGGACCAAACGGGAGAGGTGGAGATATGACTGCCCCCCGACTCATAATGGAGGTATCTGAAGATTTTGCCATTGAAACTCGGATGCGAATATCACCACAACTCCGTGAACATGGTGGACTCCTTATTTGGAAAAATGAAAACCAGTTCCTCAGACTTGAAAAAACTTCTGGACCACACGCATTCAGAGGGGATGTTAGATTTGAACGTCACGTCAACAGAAGGTTTCACCTACAAGGTCGTGGTGGAATGCGTAATGTTCGTGAACTGTTTTTACGGTTAGAACGACGTGGAAACCAGTTTTCATCTTTTGCAAGTGATGATGGTATTCATTGGAAGGGAGTAGGGATAGCTCGTGTTGCTATGGGACCACGAGTCCGAGTTGGACTGCACGCACTTTGTCCCGGCAATATCCCACCAACATTAACACGTTTTGACTATTTCCGTCTCTTTAAACGTAAAGGAGAAGCATCACAATATATCTCTGTCATACCCGAACAGCCTTATGATCAGGATTCAGACGCAGACACAGAACGTGAACGTGCTGACCAGCGTCGTCGTGCAATGCGTGATGTGTTATAAGAGGAAGTTCGTAGGTCTGTAGGAGTGATCACCGAATCGCGACAACTTACATTCTGTATGGTTTCTATTCTCTTGTAGGTTGGGTTTCACTCCTCAACCCATAACTGTCAACTTAGTGCGTAACGTTAGACAGTCTGATACGCCTTTCGCCCCTCTGGGGCTAAGGTTAGAGAAACATTGTGTGCTGCTATACACCTTTCGCCTCTCCGATGCTTTAGCAATCGAATTTAGCACCAGAGGCGCGGAAGGTGTATCCAAATTACTTCCGTGAAATACTAATACTACTTCTAATAAATAAAGTGCCATTTGCTGAGGAGTATTTGTAGGAGCGACCTCCCGGTCGCGACCAGTAAATCAACGGTATGAATGCCATTTAGGCATTCCCCGGGTCGCTCCTACAGAAGAAAGATTTCCAATCAACAATAACGGTTGAATCCGGTAATGGGATAATAATTACTAGAATTGGTATAAGTTGACACTTGCTGAATGCCAACAGCGCATTCACAACGTTGATTTATAGGTTTCGCTCCTCAACCCAACATACGATTTACTTGAAGTAAGCAACTTAGATGATATAAAAAAATAGTCGTTTAAAGGAGAACACAAAATGAACACAAACACAGAAAACAGAACCGATCCTATCACTGTTGAATGTTTTGAGAAGATAGACTTCAAAGGTAAAATATTAACGATTAACCAAGATAATGCAAACCTTGAAGATAGCTTGAAATCTTTAGGTTTTGGAACTCCAATCTCATCCATACGTATTGTTAGAAAGGCAGAACATACATCAGTCGGTACAGAAGTCATGTTATATGGAAAGCCTGATTTCGAAGGAATTAGGTTACCCATTCATATTGATCCAGAGCATAGGAAAATAGAATTGCCAAATTTGCTTGAAATGCAACAGAATTTAGATTTTTCTATTTCATCAATTAAGATTGAAAATTGAACACCTGAAACGGTGGTGTGTAAATGGTGTTTGAGGATCTATGTTGTGTTTCTTTACAAGACAAATTGTAAATCTCAATAACACTTGTTTGATATAGCAAATATCTTTAGCAAGGTTGAACAAAAAGGAGACATCATGTACACAAAAAGTATGTTTTATTACTCAGTTTTGTTGCTTACTGTAGTATTCACAATATTTGCGAAACCTGCCGTTGCAGCAAAAGGTGCGGTTCTGGATGGTTTGGTAGCATATTGGTCGTTTGATAAAGATACAGTGCAAATACAGAATCATGCAGAAGATACACTTACAGGACTGAAAGCTATTGTTGATGGTGACCCGGAACTTGCACCCTCAGGTGATTGTAAAGTTGGGGAATGCGTTCTACTTGACGGTGTTGATGATTACTTACTTGTTGAGGATTCTGATCCACCGAGAATAAACCGTGATTGGGAAGAAATTACAATGGAGTGTTGGGTAAAAATCAATGCATTGGACGATAGTTGGAATCGTATTATTTCGCTTGATGACCAGCCTACTAATACTAAAGTCATAACCCTTTATTACGATGATGATGATAATCGGCACGGATTTTTTGTCAAAGTGAATGATAAAGCAACCCAAGCTGCACAACACCTGATTCAGGAAGATATACCACTTAATGAATGGATACATATCGTTGGTACTTACGATGGCACAGAAGCACATTACTATGTTAATGGGAAAATGGAGATAAAACATGCTGTGCCGGGTGGGACAGTAGAAAAAGGTGGTCTCTTGTTGGGTATTGGAGACAGATCAGATGGCGTTAATGCAGATGCAATTCAAGGGTATATTGACGAATTCCGAATATATGACAGAGCACTTACTGAAGCAGAAGTTAAGAATAACATGAATGCTGAAGGACTGGATGTCAGTCCTACCTCAAATCATTTGAGTGTAACTTGGGGACAAATCAAAGCAAGACGGAGGTAAGAACTATGGAAACCGTTGGAATAGGTGTGATTGGTTGCGATGAGATGGGAAGTCGTCTCGCAATTCATGCACATGATATTGAGGGTTTAGAGGTAATTTCTGTCTGCGACATAGAAGATGAATTGGCAAAAGACCTCGCCTCTGATATTGATGTAGACTATACCACAGATTTTCAGGAATTAATGTCTGATGAAAGAATACATAAAGTGATAATTCCTACATCGCTTACTACAAGACAGATATGGGAAGAAGCAGAAAAAACAGACAAGTGTATTTCCTTCGGAATAGATAAAGACATGCCCGAATATGAAATTCAGCACATGCTCATTGAACATATTCTACCTACAGAGGCATGGGACAAAGCCTTTCAAAAGGCAGTAAAATTATTGAAATGATTCAACCTATCAATTCAGTAAACACCATATTGTAAACGTGATTTTAAATTATGTCGACATTACCTTGTTAACATGTTTATAGGTTATTTAGTTTTAAGAATTTGCGAAGCAAAACCCTATAAGAGTTTGATCGTGTTGGGTTTCGTTCCTCAACCCAACCTTCGAATATATGCAAAATAACCCTGACATGTTTACAACACGCGTTGACAAACAAAATTATAATCTGTGAAATATTTTATTTGGAGAAATAGATGCAAACCATTGGAGTTGGAGTAATCGGTTGTGGAGGCATGGGTAGAAGCCTTGCTAATGGAGCAAATGCAGTTGAAGATATAGAAGTCATTTGTGTCAGTGATTTACAAGAAGAATTGGCAAAAACACTTGCCGAAAACCTTGATACTTCTTATACAACTGATTACCATGAACTTTTGGCGAATGATGACATTCAAGCAGTCCTTATTGCTTCACCTCCTTTTCTACATGCACAGATGGCGGTTGATGCTACGAATGCTGGTAAGCATGTCTTTTCAGAAAAACCGATGGCACCGACTTTAGAAGATTGTGATGCCATGATCAATGCTGCATCTAAAAATAACGTTAAACTGACCATTGGTTTGGTATGTCGGTATCACGCCACCCATTCCAAAGTCCGTGAAATTGTGCATAGTGGAGAATTGGGAGCACCTGCAAATATGATGGTGCATCGTATCGGTGGACCGTGGGGTGGTGGACATCGGACACCATGGCGGTTAGAACGTGCTAAATCCGGTGGCAGCCTCATGGAAATCAATGCACATGAGATCGACTTTATGAGATGGACATGTGGTGATGTAGCATCTGTCTTTGCTGCAGGTGGACAGTACGTGCAGGAAGATACAGACTATCCAGATGTAGTCTTGGCATCATTAAACTTTGAAAACGGTGCAGTGGGATTGTTGCATTCCAGCCATGCTGCTGCGGTTGGTGGATACGGTGGAAGAATAGACTGTGAAAAAGGATCCATATACTTCCCGCAAATCTGGGGTGGTGACGCATCTATACAGATAAAAACGTTTGATGGTGAAGGCAGAAGTATTCGTATAGGTGATATTGATGTACCACAACCCGTTCAGCAAGAAATCCGTGTATTCATAGATGCAGTTCGCAACGATACACCACCACCAATTACAGGTGTTGATGGACGTGCCGCTGTTGAAATTGCATTAGCCGCATATCAATCCGTTGAAACCGGACAACCGGTGTCATTACCTTTGTAGAGGAGAAAAAATGAAAATATCTGTTTGGGATGGTGGTCTATCAGAAACCTATTTAAAGCAAGTCACACAACTTGGTGCTGATTGCATTGATTTTGGCAATGGCGGGTCATTTCCTGGTGTTAAGGAACAGGGATATCCTGACTTAGACGAACTGATAAAAATGAAAAAACTGATCCGATCTTACGGATTGGATATCAATCGTGTGACACTCCCTAATATCACAGAAAAGTTTATGAAAGGACAACCTGATGGCGACAAGGAATTAGAAAACACTTGTAATGCCCTTAAGGTTTTTGCGGAAGCAGGAGTCCCTATTGCACGACAAAGGTTTTGGGGTGATACCTTCGATTACTTGATGACACGGTATTCAGCAGTTCACCGAGGTGGTTATATATCCCGAGGTGAAAGTAGAGCCGCGACAATTAACCCACCAGATACACCAACCAGAGAAGAACTTGATGAATGGTGGAAACGTTTCTGTGAAGTATATGGAGCATTGGTACCAATTGCTGATGAATACGACATCAAATTGGCTATCCATCCATCAGACGTGCCTAACCCTGATACACCTCTCGGTAGCCTGGGTTTTCATCGTGTGATTGATGCATTTCCAAGCAGAAATGTCGGTTATCTATACTGTTGCGGAACACGCGCAGAAGCAGGTGGTAGTACTATCGTACTTGATGAAATCAATAACTATGGTAGGAAAAGTCGTATCTTCATGGTTCACTTACGGAATGTGCGTGGCAGCCTTGCGACAGCAGGTGCCTTTGAGGAGACACTCCTTGACGATGGAGATATGAATATGTTCAAAATTGTCAGAGAACTCCAAAAAGTCGGGTTTGACGGCTGTATAAATGCTGACCACATTCCAAGATTAGAAGGGAACGTAGGATTAGCCTACTCCGTGGGTTACATAAAGGCGATATTCGCTGCATTAGCAGCATAGCATTTAGAAAATAGATTCAAGGTCAGAATTACATGCACTTTTATTCTATACGACTATCCGTTATTCTGATCCTGTTGATTTCACAACTTGTTGATGCGAGTATAGTTTTCACATCCGACCGTGATGGAACTCGTGAAATCTACGTGATGAATGAGAACGGGAGCAATGTCAAGAGACTGACAGACAATAATCTTTTTGAAAGAAATCCTGTATGGTCCCCAGACGGTAAACTGATTGCTTTTACAACAGATGTGGATGAAGACCCTGAGATCAAACAGCACGATATAATCATCATGGATGCAGATGGTGGTAATCATAGGAATTTGACGAATCATCCTGCGAAAGATGAGGATGCATCTTGGTCACCTGATGGACAGCACATAGCATTCACAAGTAATCGTTCTGGAAGGGATGAAATTCATATAATCGATATAACATCTGACAATATTGAGCAACTTACTGATAGTAAAGGAATACAAGGTTCTGCTAACGATCCATGTTGGTCACCTGATGGGAGATATATCGCGTATGAACAGCAATCAAAAGTGCTTAGAGCCACCATTTACCTTATTGATGTCCAAACACAGAAAACAAGTCCGTTAATACAGCCAGTTCTTAATATGCGGAGAAACCGTCCTCGTTGGTCACCAGATGGTAAATACATAATGTTTCATGTGATAAGTTTTGAGAAGGTCGTTGCGGACATTGATCCAAACAAACCGGTCTTCCTACCGGATTTTATTTTTGGAATGACAGATCATTTGGATATTATGAGTTTAGACGGTTTCCATAAACCAAGACTGACTATTCCCGAGGAATGGTCGGTAGGTTTCATAACAAGTTGGTCTCCAGATAGCAATGAGATAGTTTTCTCTTCTAAACCGCAACGGTGGGGTGGGAAACCTGATATTTATAGATATAATCTGATGACTCATGAATTCGTTAATTTAACCAACAACACCACTTATGATGGTGAACCAAACTGGTTAAATCGCACTTTATCTGTCACTCCAACTGGAAAGATGGTAACGTTGTGGAGTCATATAAAACAACTAAAATAAAAAATAGGCACGCATAATGCGCACCTATATCATTTGTTATATAAGAATCTATATTATAGACATTTACCATGAATCTGTTCTGAACGGGGATGCAGGTAGTCCTTCCTTATTCACTAAATTAGGTTCTGCAAGTTCATGCCATCCGAACCTAACTGCGACAGGTGACTCAACCGATTCACTTGATACAACCACCGAATCACCATCTACTACCGCAACTGCTTCCACAAATTGCTGATCTTCACCAGAAATTTGGAACCACGTAAGAGATTCACCATCTCGTGACATCAAACCACCACCAACATGGTCAAAACTGAGTCTAATTTTGTTTCCTTCAACCTTCATTGATTCATACAGTGGTCCTGAATAAACGAGATCCGTTTTACCATAGTCATTACCGAGTGCCCACAATGCAAGTCTCAAACCGACATCTTGTTTATTTCGTGGGTGAATGTCTCTAATGTTACCAACGTCTGTAATTACTACCATGCCCGTATTAGGTAATTCCATCGTAGCAGCTTGTGCTTCCCAAAATCTTGCGAGGCGAGTCGGATCATGCCGGTCACCACTATAGTTGTGAGGTGCAAGTTGAACAAAATAGAAAGGGAAATCTCCCTGTCCCCATACCTCACGCCATCCGTTTATTAGTGCCTTCATCTTCTCATGATACACCATACCTTCACCCATGTTTGACTCACCCTGATACCACAGAGCTCCACGAATTGCATAAGGGACAAATGGATGTACCATGCTGTTATATAGGGCAGTCGGTCTTTGGTGTGGTGTCAATGGATGGACATTCTCTGGCATCTGGAGAATAACATCTCCACTTTCCAATGCTTCACGTGTTTCTTCAATCCATATCTCAATTTCGTTAATCTTTTCTGTAAGCTGCATCCGATAGTTCTTGTCAATATCTGCCAGTTCTTCTGAAATTGATGATAGTGCAGGAACTGATTGGAATCCTTCAGGTGGAGTCCATGGTTCAATTCGTGTTCCACCCCAAGAGGTGTTGATTAATCCTATTGGTATATCAAGTTCTTTGTAAAGGTGTCTACCAAAATAGTATGCTACGGCGGAGAAATGTCTGATTGCATCTGGCGTTGTTTCTCTCCATTCAGCGTTAACATCCAATTTCGGCAGTCCGGAGGAGATGTTAGGAATTTGAAACAAACGGATATTTGGATAATCTGCTGCGGCAATCTCCTCTTGACTATTATTTGATGCGTTAACCGTCCACTGCATATTTGACTGTCCCGAACAAACCCAAACTTCTCCAAAAAGGATATTCGTAAGTTCAAGAACATTGCTACCTGCAACAGTGAGTGTATAAGGTCCTCCTGCAGGATTAGCGGGTAACACAGTTCTCCAATTACCTTTATCATCTGCACTAACTGTTTGAGTATGGATTACTTCAGGATTATCCTGTTTTTTTAGCGTTATAGTTATTTCTTCACCTTCTGCAGCCCAACCCCAGATCGAACCTGGTGTATCTCGTTGCATAACCATGTTGTTACCAAAAACACGAGGTAGTTTAACATCTGCAAAAGCAATAGTATTTGTCATAAATAGCATAGAAATGATAAGAACTAAAATTGTTAATTTCATATTTTCCCCTTTATAGACTTAAATCATACAATCTTCACCATTTAGATAATTAATTGAAATTTGTGATATACACTATAAGACTCTTGAAGCATTTTGTAGACGGTTTGCGAGATAGCTATTACGCCACATAACTTGATTATTTCTGATGCAGATACTCAGTGCCTGATTTGTCCCAACAATAACTACCCTTTCCTTAGCCCGCGTAATCCCTGTATAGAGTAAGTTCCGTTGTAACATCATGTAGTGTTGCGTATGCAGTGGCATGACAACTACTGGGTATTCGCTGCCTTGTGCTTTATGAATAGTAGTTGCATAAGCCAAAACAAGTTCGTTTAAATCTGCCATATCGTAGTCTACCATTTTGTCAGGAAATTGGATCATCAATATTTTATTAATAGGATCTATTTCGGCAATTCTCCCAATATCACCGTTAAACACACCGTAATAATAGTTATTACGGATTTGCATCACTTTATCTCCAACCCGAAAGGTTTGCCATCCCTTTATTGTTTGTTCAGCGTTAGGATTAAGTACATCTTGTAGATGCTTGTTTAGATTTTCAGTCCCAAGAGCACCTTTTCGCATTGGACATAGCAACTGGATGTCATTTATAGGATGGCAGTTGAAAGATTGTGGAAGTCTTTCAGCAATCAGTGTAGAGATAAGATCTACTGCTTCATCTGGATCTTCTTCCTCAATAAAGAAGAAGTCTCTGTCTACAGGACCAGATAAATCTGGAAACTCACCCCTGTTGATAAGATGTGCATTTGTAACAATCATGCTTTGCTGTGCTTGTCGGAAAATCTCTGTCAGAGTAACGACAGGAATCATTTTGGAATCGATCAAACTCTTGAGAACATTACCTGCCCCGATAGATGGCAGTTGATCAGTATCACCGATGAGAATTATTGTAGCACCTGAAGGGATCGCCTGCATCAATCTATTCATCAAGATTATATTAACCATTGACATTTCGTCAATGATAACGACATCTGCGTCCAACGGATTTTGCAAATTACGGTAGAAGTCATTGTATTGAGGAGAATATTCGAGTAATCTGTGTATTGTTTTAGCTTCTCTTCCAGTTGTTTCAGTGATACGTTTCGCAGCTCGACCTGTGGGTGCTGCCAATGCAATCCGTTTTCCAACTTTGTCAAAGCATTGAAGCATTCCTAATGTGGTAGTTGTCTTTCCAGTACCTGGTCCCCCTGTGAGAATCATTGCACTTTCTGAGAGAGCGGTCCGAATTGCATTCTTCTGTTGAGAAGCAAATTCAATATTCATTTCATCTTCTAACTGAGATAGGATAGTAGCAACATTTAATTCATGAGTATCCTGTTTTTTAGATCTAAATAACCGCAGAAATTGATTTACAATTCCCATCTCTGCATAGTAAAAAGGTGCGAGATAGACTGCACTTTTTTCAAGCAAAGTTTTAGTATTTTCTTCTATTTCCGCTACAGGAGAATCGTCTGTGTCATCAGTTATTTCCACATATTGATTTTGTTCTTCTAAGATATTACTGTTCAAATCAGAGTTGAGTGATTCATCTGTTATAATTTCGTCTCCAACAGGTTCAACAATTGATCCTTCTGCATAGAGAATGATTTCCTCTTTTTCAGACAGTGCAATCATATTTTCTTCAATAATATCAGGTTCCTGTTCAAGGATTTCTTGGCACGCATTAATCAATTCAGGGAAGTGTTGAAAGACGTGTCCAGCATCTGCTTTTCGGCTGAGAACATATTTTATTCCAGCCTGTACCCGATGCGGATCGTTATCTTTTATTCCAAGATTTTGGGCAATTTTATCTGCAGTAAGAAATCCAATTCCGTATATTTCGTCAGCGAGTCGATAAGGGTTCTCAGTGACTATTCTAATCGATTCGTTTTTGTATGATTTGTATATTTTTGTTGCCAGTGATATACTGACATCATGTGATTGAAGGAATAGCATCACATTTTTTATCTCACGTTGTTCTTCCCATGCTTCATGAATGAGTTCTACACGTTTTGTGCCGATGCCGGGTACTCCAGCCAATTTTTCTGGTTCTTGTTCAATTACATCTATAGTATCCATCCCAAAATGGTCTACAATTCGATCTGCCATTTTTGGACCGATTCCGTTAATTAATCCAGAACCGAGGTATTTGCGAATTCCATGCAAACTTGCCGGTAGAATTGTTTCATATTTTTCTATTTGAAATTGCGTTCCATACTTTGGATTGTTTACCCATTCACCGCTGAGTAACAAACTCTCACCAGGAGTTACAGAAACAAGATTACCCACAATCGTGACGAGTTCGGGATGACCACGCGCAGAAAGTCTCCCAACAGTATATCCTGTATCAGGATTTTCATAAACTATTCGCTCAAGAATACCGTTTAGTGTTTCCATATCTTTTTGCTACTCAATATTCGTCATCAGTTTCCTAAATGCATTCAGTTGTGGTGCGATGATATGCGGTTCATCAGTTTTTTCTTCAAGTGCTTCAATAGTTTTGAAGCCATTTCCTGTAATTGCTATTACGATGCTTTCATCTCTACCAATATGTCCATTTTCAATCAGTTTCTTAGTTGCAGCAAGTGTAACACCACCAGCAGTTTCAGTGAATATACCTTCAGTTGCAGCAAGTAGTTTTATTGCTTCAACGATTTCATCATCGTTTGCGTGTTCCCCAACACCGCCAGAATTCCGAACCGTATTCACAGCATAAATTCCATCAGCAGGATTCCCAATTGCGAGAGATTTTGCAATTGTATCAGGTTTTACAGGTTTGACAAAATCACTATTATCTTTATATGTATTGACGATGGGACCACAACCTTCCGCTTGTGCGACATGGATCTTCGTATTTGGTTTTTCTATTAAATCCAATAGATGAAATTCTTTTAATGCTTTGCCAATTTTAGTTACAAGTGATCCACCCGCAGCAGGAGCAATAATGTGATCTGGTGCTTGCCAACCGAGTTGTTCAATGAGTTCAAAGCAGAGAGTTTTCGAACCTTCTGCGTAATACGGACGTATATTGATATTTACAAATGCCCATGGATATACACCTGCGATTTCACTACACAATCGGTTAACTTCGTCATAGGTTCCCATAATGCCAACCACAGTGGGTGCGTAAACCAACGATGCAACTACTTTACCAAGTTCTAAGTCCGCAGGGATGAATATATAACAGTTCAGATTAGCAATAGCCGCATGTGCAGCAACGGCATTCGCTAAGTTTCCTGTAGATGCACAGGATACAGTGTCAAAATCGAATTCCTTAGATTTACTCAAGGCAATTGCTACTACCCGGTCTTTAAAGGACAAAGTGGGATGACACACAGAATCGTCCTTAATATATATTTCCTTTACCCCAAGTGCATCACCAAGATTCTTTGCCCGAATTAATGGTGTAAAACCAGATTTTAGTCCATCAGTCGGTTCGCCATCAATCGGCAATAAATCAATGTATCTCCATAAACTATCGGGTCCCTTCTCAATTGAGTTTCTTGAAATAGACTTTTTGATTGCTTCATAATCATAGTTTACCTCTAATGGACCGAAACAGAATTCGCAAACATGAAGTGGTTCTTTAGGATATTCACGTTCACATTCACGACATTTTAATCCTAAGACTTTTTCCATATTTCCTCCTAATTGATTCTCATGTAGAATATTTTGTATACATACTAAATTTATTTATTTCTATATATGTATTATTAGATTGTCAATACGATCTCAAATTCGTTGTTTCCTACCTCCAACGAAAGACGTATAAAAAGTAAGTATTTATCTACCCATGTAATATCCGTTGCATTGGATTGTACCAATTGTAGACCAGTATGATTCCCCCACACAGCAACTCCATAAGGCATTGCTTTGGTAGATTCGATAGTAAATGTAATATGCAAACGGGAACGTTTACGATTAGGTTTAAAATTGACAACTTTGGGTAAATGGTATTCCACACCGTGCTTAGAAATATCCTGTTCTATATTACCGACATTCTCTAAGACCGGTGGAGAGATATAATTCTTCATTTCAATGGGTTCCAATGTTCCATCAACAAAAGTGAATTGACACTCTGCATCATAATAGAAGAACACCTTTCTGTTTAAATCTTGTTCGTTCGACTCATTTTCGTTAGTTGATACAGATTCACTTGATGAAATAGATTCATTTTTGTTCTGAGCATCCAATGTGTTAGTTACAACAAAAGTTGGTTCTGTCTGTTGACAACTCTCCCAATAATCATCTACGATCACTGACAGTGGTAACTTTCTTGAGCAATCATTGCTTGATATATATTCAAAGTAGGAATCCAGTTGTTCTAATGTTTCCTGTCCTAACTGAACAACATCCAATGCATTGATATGCTCAATATAACCAAACCAACGATTCAACCGGTCGTTTTCTACATATATATCAAAATTCTGTTGTAATAAGTTATTTATAAGTGATGCTCTTAGATTCTGTTTATCCTTTTTCAAATGCGATGCAGTATGGTAAGGAATTCCTGTGATGCTTCCTGCAGCAGGTGTGCTGAAGTTGTGTTGTTCTGTAGATGGATAAAAAAAACCGTATGGACACCCTCGATCTACTTCAGCAATTGTCTCTCGTTCATCCCACTGGTAACCCCATAAACCTCGAAAACCGAGTTGTTCCAGTGAATATACTAACACACTATTTTTCCATTCCGCCCCTGCCACACTCGGAACCGACCAATTCAATGCACGTTCCATTTTCTTCCATTCTGCTCTTATATAACGCGGCAATTCCTGACGCATTTTAACCAAATGCTCTGCTATTACCTCAACCGAAGCAGATGTTTGTAATGAATTTATATTTTGATTTTGAAAATCTATATCATCTTCAGATTGCTTTGTAAGTGCGTACCAATTATCCTTCCATATAGCTTTGATATCCAACATTAGCACAGGTTCGTCACCAAATTCAGTGTGCCAATCTGTTAGGTCTTTAGCAAGGAATTGCGCGGAATCTGCGGTAATTGCCCATGAAACAGGTATATTATATTTATGTGCAATATTGGCTAAAAGACGCATTGCATCTCGTAATGTCTGTTGGTCATCGCCTATTGCTGTGCTAACAAGTCCATAATTTAACATGTGTTAAAACTATTCTAAAAAGACGGTAACACCCAAATCCGCATACTTTTCACGAGTATTTGGATTACCGTTTCTAAAACAGACAGCAGTCGGACATCCCTCTATTTCTTTTGCGACATATTTCACACATTCATCTACCGATTGTAGTGCGTGATTCGGATGACTTTCCATGCTGAACGTTAAATCCGTTGGACCAAATGATAAACAATCTACGCCATCTTTAGCAAGTCTTCTTGCATGTGTTACTGCTTCTATTGACTCAATTTGCATCCAAAGCATCCCAAAATTATTCCACCAATTCGCATATTGAAGTCGTTCTGTACCTTCAGCATTTTTTCTTGCCCCACCACCCCAACTGCGAATACCTTTTTGTGGATAATAAAAGTATGCGACTGCTTCATCTACTGTCTCCTCCAATTCCACTTGTGGAACTTCAATTCCTGAAGGACCAAGGTCAAGATAGTTTCCAATGAGATAGGTATTCCGTGTATGTTTTATCCGAAAGTTAACTGGAATATCTAATTCGTCTGCCATATTGCAAAATGCCACAAGCCGTTCTTCACTAAATGCTGAATGTTGGCTATCCACAGCGACAAAATCATAGGCTCCCTTATCAATCCTTTCTGCGAGACTATCACGGTCAATCATCATTGATACAGAAACCCCATAGACATGTTCTCCGTTACGTATACGTTCCTTTAAATTTGTTTCCGTCATATATTCTCCTATCTATATAATTGAGTCTCTACACAAAAGAAATTTTAGCGTATAAGGCATCTAAATATCACGAATTATATGTTTTGTATTATACCATATTTCCGTAACCTATGCCAAAAACAATTAGAATGACTAAAAACAAGGTTATTTTGTTTTATTAATTTTATGTTTAAGAGTGTTACTTATAGTTTATTAGGTTGGATTTTTTTCTTGTCTGACACGTAAGAAACACAACGGACGGTTCTGCCATATAAGATTAACGAATGTAATTAATTGCGGTAGAAATATAGAAAATAAATTAGTTGACATATAAAAATGTATATGGTATAATTTGGTTTTAAATAGTTTATTGAAGAATTATTTAATAACTTCATGTTATGTGACGATTGATTTTACGAACCTCTCAAATAACTCCGGTAAGTGTGTAATAAGCGCGCTATCCACTACTATTAGGAGAAAAAGAGATGAGCAGAAGTTCCGATATAGCATCCCAAATGCAAAAACGTAGGGCTGATCGGAAAAAGCCTAAAATCAACGCTAAGTTGAAAAGAGTCAGCATTGATGAAAGCCAGCGAGGTGGAATTGCTGCTGCACAGGAGAACAAACCTCCTCCGATAACTGTGCAGAAAAGAGGGGGACGCAATTCTTTTTCTTTCACAGTTTCTGCAGTACTACACGTAGTCATTGCAATACTACTGGGTTTCCTTGCTATTAAGAATCAGGTTACTTCCCCAACAGATGAACTTGCAGCTGCATTACTCCCGCAAGAATTACCTCAGAAGAAGCGAGTTCTTGATGTTAAACGGAAGAAACCTAACTTTGACGTTAAAGAACAAGTAATTAAGGCACCAATTCAACGTACACCTATCAGGAATGCAAATATTCCTAAAAGACCTGGGGCTTCCGCACTTCCAAACGCACCTGAAACAGATTTAGCACCTATAGGTCCTGGTCTGAATAATGCACCAACACTAAATATTGGTGAGGGATTGTCACGACCAATTCAACCTGTTCAAAACACAATATCTCCCACATTTGAGAGACCGACTACTCAGGGAGGTCCAATTGCTGATATAACAAAAATCGAAGACACTTCTGGCAGCGACCCTCTGATTGCTCCGGACATTGATACATCGGGTTCAGGAGTTACACTACCGAAGGTCAAAATTTCACGGAAACCTGAATATCCGAAAAATGCAAAACGGGCAGAGAAAGAAGGCACAGTTATATTACAGGCAACTGTCGGGATTGATGGTATTGCGAAAAATATTAGTGCATTGACTGATCTTGGATACGGTTTTGAACAAGCTGCAATAGATGCATTGAAGAGATTTAGGTTTGTTCCTGCTGAGAAAAAAGGTGAAAAAATAGAATACCTTGTCAAAATACCTTTTGAATTCAAGTTAGAGGAAGAATAAGTTAAGGTAGGATTTCTTAATAGAAGTATTTTCGGTGAGGTGTTTATATCAAAATTTACCGAATTTTTAGCAAACCTTTTGCGGCAAAATTACGAACCATACTTACAACAGATTGCTGGGCAGTTCTACATAACTGCTTCTGCTCAAAAGTGAGTTGTTCAGTTTCTTCTTCTATAGATTCCGCTTTTTCAGCAGTCATATTATTGTAGAATCTGTCCTGAATCACTGTCGGTGCGTCATATAAGGCAAGAGCTAAAGTGTTTTTTTCTAATACTTGAAGTAAGGTAATTATTGCGTCGTCAGGTACTTCAGCAAGGTCTTCAAAAGTAAATAAACTGTCCGCAATTGAATTTGTCAATTGCGGGTGTTTTTTTTCTAATGCGTCTATTAGTTGGTTTTGCCGTTGTATATCAACTTGTGAGAGGAATTTTGCAATGTTTTTCGCACTGTTGCCAAAAAACATTGTGTTTTCCAATGTTCCCTTCATTTTTCCGATGAGGTCTTCCCATATTTGCTCAGCTTGTTGCGTATCAACCATTTCTGTAACAGCTAAGAGTTCAGTAATACGAACTTGTCTTTGAATAGGAAATTGTGCGAATATATGCTGGGCATGATCTGAGAGTGTGTTTCCGGAATCCTCTTTAGAAGCATCATCATCTACAAGTGTTCTTCGAATTTCCTCAGAACTATCTGATTTTGTTTTACCTGAAGCAACATCAAGTAGTAATAAAAACACAGCAATATCTGCATCATCTACCTCATGAAACGCTTTCATTATCACTTGTAATGGAGTTCTATCAAGTAGTTCTTTCAATTCTTCAAGTGATGTATCATTTATGAAGGATTTGGACACAATTCAACTCCTTTGTTCCCTGAAATAATTTCTCCAATTTCAATTGCTGACTCACCCGATTCACTTAGTGAAGTCATTGCTGTGTCAATTGAATCGTGTGTGACTACCACGACAATGCCAATGCCCATGTTGAATACCCGATACATTTCTGCTTCTTCTACATCACCTTCACGTTGGAGTATTTTGAAAACAGGTGGAATATCCCAAC
The DNA here is from genome assembly GCA_026710795.1 of Candidatus Poribacteria bacterium. Classification (GTDB taxonomy): domain Bacteria; phylum Poribacteria; class WGA-4E; order WGA-4E; family WGA-3G; genus MSPOR6. The sequence goes on along the minus strand of JAPOQK010000062.1, from coordinate 8,274 downwards.
TCTGTTTATTGATTCTTGCTAAGCAGTTATTAGGTAGAATACGTTCTACATTCCCGGGTAATCCTCCGCCAGTGATATGTGCGATTCCTTTAATATCACAAACATCACGCAGTTGTAGAATAGATTTGACATAACTCTTGTGTGTTTTGAGTAATTCTTCACCAACTGTTGTAGAGAGTTCAGGAAGATAGGTATCAATGTCGTAATTGCATCGTTCAAAAAGTATTTTACGAGCAAGTGTATAACCGTTTGTGTGTAACCCAGTTGATTTTAGTCCGATTATTTTGTCTCCAGGTTGTATTTTATCTCCAGTGATGAGTGCATCTTTTTCTACGACACCTACGATAGTTCCAACCAAATCGTATTCTCCGGGAGTATATAAACCGGAGAGTTCAGCAGTTTCTCCTCCAATTAATGCACAACCAATATCACGGCATCCTGAAACCAAACCAATCACAATCTCTTCAATAACAGTAGGTTCCATTTTCCCAATACCAATATAATCCAAAAAGAAAAGGGGTTCTGCACCTTGCACCACGATATCATTCCCACAATGTGCGACTATATCATAGCCTACGGTATCGTGTTTCATTGCTTTAAAAGCAACCATTAACTTAGTTCCAACACTATCAGTACTGGATACAAGAATCGGATTCTGATAATCACCCAGTGCAAACAATCCACCGAAACTACCAACGTCGCTCATTACTTCTGATCTATATGTGGTTTTTAACAGACCTTTTATGCGCTGCATCGCTTTAGATTCTGCATCAAACGAAACACCCGCATCAGCATAAGTCAAAGGTTTTTTATTTGCCATTCATTATCCTTTTTTTCTTAGATGTTTTTGATTAAATAAGGACGTGTTTGTATATTGTGCATCAGATTTTTCATGTTGAGATCTGCTACGTAGAATTATCCCTTTAATTAAACTAACAATAAGAAAGAAGCCGGTAATAATGATTGCCCCGAGTGTCCCCAAATATTGTGCATCTTCTATAAGCATCTCAGGGTATAGCTGAATTAATATAAGCGGGAGAACCCAATTTAAAATCATTCCAAGTATGGAATAGATAATGACTATTTTCAGCGTGGACATACCTTGAGATGTTGAGAGAGTATTTCCCATCCTTTTACCCAGACTTGGTCTTGTGCCCAATCTTCTGCTTCTTATACGCCGGTTTCTCATGACAGATTCCTTCCACTTTTCTTCTCTTGATTTTGGGGGTTGGTATATGGGTGGAGGTATAAATATCATATCATAACGATTGCCGAAATAGTGAATTGTTAATCAATTAATGGTAATTGTCGTGGGATGCCATCATTTGCCGTTATACGATATTTTCCATCAAAACAGGCGGTGCAAAAGTCATTCGGTTTCTTCACAGACTGTAGCATACCTTCAATGCTTACATAGCCTAAACTATCCGCTCGAATATATTTTCGTATTTCATCAATAGTATGTTTACTTGCGATTAGTTCTGCGCGTGTAGGAGTATCAACACCGTAAAAACAGGGAAATTTATTGGGGGGAGATGCGATACGGAGATGCACTGCGGTAGCACCACCTTGTCGAACGATTTTCACCAGTTTTCGACTATTTGTTCCACGCATAATTGAATCGTCTACCATGATAACCCGTTTTCCTTTTAGAACTTCGCGTATCGGATTTAACTTTACCTTTACCATAAGTTCTCGTATATCTTGTGTAGGGTTCATGAAAGACCTACCAACAAAAGCATTTCTTGATAAACCGAGGTCAAAAGGTATACCCGATTCCTCAGCATATCCGAGTGCAGCAATTGTTGCAGAATCAGGGACAGGGATCACTACATCTGCCTTCACAGGATGTTCGCGTGCGAGTTGGCGTCCGAACTCCCGTCGTGTGCTGTTGACACCGTGTCCAAACATCATCCCATCTGGACGTGCGAGATAGATAAATTCAAAAATACATTGTGATAATCTGGATTTTTTTGGAGAGAATTGGAAAGATTCAACACCGAGATGTTTTGAACGTAATATAACCAATTCACCGGGTTCAACTTCCCGTATCGGTTCAGCCTCAATGACATCAAGTGCCCCCGTTTCTGATGTAAGAATATAAGCCTCACCCAGTTTTCCTATCCACAACGGTCGGAATCCATGTGGATCACGCGCTCCCATCAGCGTTCCTTTATCCATGACAACGAATGAATAAGCACCATCTACTGCCCGAAAAGCATCAAATAACCTATCTTCTATACTGGATTGGCGTGAATGTGCAATTAGATGGAATACGACTTCTGTATCTAAACTGGTGCTGAAAATTGACCCACTACTTTCAAGGTGATTTCGAATATTTTCAGCATTAATTAAGTTACCATTGTGTCCAAGTGCAAGGGGTCCCTGTTTATAATTCCTGACCAATGGTTGTGCATTCTCAAGCGTGCTCTCTCCCGCTGTGGAATAACGGTTATGTCCAATAGCGACATGTCCATTTAGTTCGCCTAAAATCTCAGCATTAAAAACAGCATCAACGAGTCCCATTCCGTGGTGCGAAGTAAATCTTTCACCGTCAGAAGCGACAATCCCGCTGCTTTCTTGCCCACGATGTTGTAAAGCACGCAAACCAAGATATGTTAATTCAACTGCTCTTGGGTGTCCAAAGACACCAAAAACTCCGCATTCGTCCTTCGGCTTATCATAATGCATACGTTCAATAATACCTCCGGTATGCGTGTGAATTCTCGCTATTCACTATGCTACACACCACTAACAGACAACATTTATTTCATTAAATATAGATTAAGATCTGGATCGTGTACTTTATATTATGCTTCTTGAGTACTTACCTCTACAACATCTATATTGGATAACCAGTATCCTAAAATAGCCCCAATAGGGACTGCGAATACATATAAAATAACAACAGGAAGTCCAAGTAGTAACCAGATTCGAATGGGTAGTGATAATATAAATGCAATAACTTCGAACAAAGGTATGAGTAGATTAAGTATTACATTTCGCGTTCCAAATATATCCCAAGGTATATTACGTAACGCAAGAAGTCCAACAATAGCAGGTGCCCCTAAAAACGCTCCTGAGCATACAGATTTAAATGGAATATTAGTTCCAAAATACCGTCCGACTGCCCGAATTCCTTCGGTGACACCGACTACAATCCCACCATAGGTACATGCCATTGAAATTAACAGCAACAACCCCACCCAGAATCCGTGCATTATTTTTTCATTAATGAGTAGTTGCCATATTAGTTTTTTGAAAAATAGTAGATATATCATGCTGCCAATCAGTGTTATTACGACACCAACAGCGATTTGACTTAGGGTAAGTAGGAATCTTTTTTTCTGAGACATCACATCCCCTTATACAAATAATTCTTGTGAATTAAGTATATCATTGTGCCATAGTTTTGTCAAGATTATATACCAATGAATTCAGGGTTATTTAGTTTTAAGAATTTTATGTATTAAGAGTGTTACTTAATTGAATGGCACTAAAATGTCATACTTTAGAGTTTTTAGAGTCAAGTGTAGTTTTGTCTTTTTTTGTATATTGCTATAATCCGTTTATAGCACTGGGTTTACGGCTTATTTATGACTAATTTAGTCAGGAATGACTCTAAAACTTTTTGAGTATTAAAGAAAGATACATATTTTCTATAGGAGCGATCTCCGATTTACGACGAAACTCACGTGATAACAGTGAAGAAATAACGGAAAATTCAAAAACTAAATTAGCCTGAATCATCTATTAATTCACTTGACATGACACTCATGGCATGTTACACTTACAGACAGATATACAAATATGGAGGAATCAATCATGACTATAATGCGATTATGTCTATATGGACTGTTTGCGACCTTTCTAATAGTGCTTCCAGCGAATGCTGCACTTGATGCTGATAATATCATGGGTATCTGGTTGTTCAACAAAGGGAATGGGAACACAGCAGAAGATTCATCTGGAAACGGAAATGATGGGAAAATCAATGGTGGTGCTAAATGGGTTGATGGTCAATTCGGGAAAGCACTTGAATTTGATGGTACGGATGATTGGGTAGAAGTCCAGCATTCTGACACTGTTGCCTTCAAAAAAGGTGTATCATTTTCAATTACGCTTCATTACAAAGGATCTTCCGTAGGGGGTTCACTTGTTGGAAAAGGCTATGAAGATACAACTCAAGCTAAACCGTGGTATCTGTTATGGAATGGTGGTGGAGATCAGAAGGTGTCTTTCTATTTACGGACATCTGCTGACCTGAACTCCAGAATTGATAGTACTGTGAATGTATCAGATGAAAAGTGGCATTTTATTGCTGCCATTGCAGATGCTGATGCAAAGAAGATCTCATTGTGGATAGATGGCAAAAAGGATGTTGAGGGTGTACTCAGTACAGATGAAGGTTATGGAACAAGTGAGAGTGTGTTCCACATTGCACGACATTTTGACAGATACACGAAAGGTATCATTGATGATGTAGGTCTTTTTAATGTTGCATTGAGTGAAAACGAAATGAATACTGTTATGAATGAAGGTATGGAAGCAGCTGCATCTGTGGATGCTGTTGATAAACTGACAACAACTTGGGGAGATATTAAACAGAAATGGTAAAACAGATAACGAGATTATATACGTTGAAGAAAATTGGGGTAATGTTCACTATTTTAATGGGATTCTTTATGTTTTCAGTGATACAGAGTTTCGCTGAGTTTGATTTTGAGGATATAACCGGTCTATGGCTTTTTGACAATGGTGAGGGTACTGTAGCTGCAGATACTACAGGAAATGGAAATGATGGTACAATCCATGGGGCAACTTGGGTTGATGGAAAATTTGGTAAAGCCCTCCAATTTGATGGAACCGATGACTGGGTGGAAGTGGCTCATTCTGATAATGTGGCATTTGAAGCAGGCACATCATTTTCTGTTACTTTGCATTTCAAAGGAACAAAGGTTGGAGGCACACTTGCTGGAAAGAACTATGAGGATAAAACTCAGGCAACACCTTGGTACCTACTTTGGAATGGTGGTGGAGACAATAAGGTGACATTCTTTCTTCGAGATAGTGCAAACACAAGTTTTAGACCACAAAGTACTACCGAAATCGGTGATGATAATTGGCACTTTATTGCAGGCGTTGCTGACACCGATTCTGGTAAAGCATCAATATGGATTGATGGTACGATGGAAGCCGAAATTGATTTCAATACAGATGATGGATATGGCACTGCAGAAGGTGTGTTCCATATCGGACGACATTTTGATAGATATACCGCTGGTATTATTGACGAAGTTGCCCTTTACAGTGTCGCATTAAGTGAAGCGGATTTAAATTCAATTATGAATGATGGACTTGTGAGTGTTACTGATGTTGAACCTAAAGGGAAACTTACTACGACTTGGGGTGCTATTAAACACAGTGTCTCGCAATAACTGTTAAATTGTAAGTCTATAATTATATTCATGGCTGTGAACATCAAGACACAAAAGGCAACCAAAATATAATTATAGACTTACATAAAAATATTGAAGTTAATAATAGATAAAAGGAACATATAATCATGAAACAGGTACTCACGTTCTTCACATTGGCATTGATACTGCTGACTGGCTTAAATTGTGGTTCATCAGAAGATCCCGATGATAAAGTTGGTGTAGTAATGATGGAGACTGGAACTCTACAAGGTGAGGTACAATCAATAGACGGTGTTACAATTCAGGTGCGTTTGTTACAAAATGGACAACTTGTTGCACAAACCGAAACTGATGGTAGTTATGAGTTTGCTGAATTGGAAGAAGGAAAATACACAATACAAATTTCGGCAAAGGGATATAATACGACAGAATTAGACGTAACCGTCTTACCAGAGGAAACTGTTTCCTTAGATAAGGTGTCTTTGGATGTGTTGGAAGATCCAGTATCCCATCTGCGTGGTGTTTTAACCGACATGAAAACTGGTGATCCTCTATCCGAAGTCCTTGTACAATTAACGGATAAGTCAGGTGAAGAAACCGAAGCATTAACAAATAAAGAAGGGGTTTTCACTTTTGAAAACCTACCTGTGGATCAAGCATTTACATTGACTATTCTGCATGAAGGTTATGAAGATTACGAAGTTGAAGTTGATCCTATAGCTGCTGATAAGACCTTTGAGTTGGATGTAGAACTAATTGCTATTTTTGAACCTGTGCAGTTAGATCCAGGACAGGGTTTAAGTGTTGGTAGTCAAGCCCCTGAATTTCAGTTGCCTGATGGTAACAACAAGAAACATGTACTTGCAGATTACATACAAGACAAAAATGTAGCTGTTGTATTTTACCGCGGTGGGTGGTGACCGTTCTGTGTTGAGCAACTCGGTGAGTTGCAAGCCAATTATAATAAAATAAAAGCGGCAGGTGCTGAACTTATTGCTATTAGTTCGGATAATTTAGACGCAACGAAAGCAACTGTAAATAAAGCAGGACTTGAATTTCCTGTTCTCTCTGATAGCACCAAAGAGACGATTGGAGACTACAACGTCACTGATCCTTTCAATAAGCATATAGCACGTCCTTCATCATTTGTCATAACTCAAGACGGAAAAGTGGCTTGGACAGTTGTTAACGAAGTGGGTCATCGTGTTCCAACTGCTGACATTATTGCGGAATTAGGTAAATTATAAATACTGGACTTACATATAATGGGTTAACCCCGAATACAATATGTGCATTCGGGGTTGATTCCACGCTATGTGAGAGTGGTGGAACTTACAATTTTACAGAAAATAAATCTATTTTACCTCTATCCGATAAAAAAACAAAAAACTACCAAAATTAAAAAACAAATATATAACAGGAATCTATTTCAATGAAAAAAATAATGACACTTCTTGCATTTGGGTTATTTCTGTTGGGATCAATGGGATGTGGCACAGCAGAAGACACAGTAAGAGAAATCGACGGCGTTGATATTACATCAGGCACAATACGTGGAAATGTTGAACAAATTGATGGTGTAACTTATCAAGTGCGTTTATTTCAAGACGGACAACTCATTGCTCAAACTGAAGCAAAAAGTATTTTCTTCCTAAAAGAGATAGAAGCGGGGGATTATATACTCACAATCACTGCTCCGGGTTACGAAAAATCTGAACAAAATGTCACTGTTTTAGCAGATGAAACTGTTTCACTTGACATGGTAACGCTTGTGGAATTAGTGCGTCCTGTTTCACACATACAAGGACAATTGTCTAACGCGCGAACTGGTGTAAAGCTGCCACAAGTACGAATAATACTGACTGATAACGATGGTGAGCAATATGAAACCATATCGGTAGATGAAGGTGTTTTCACCTTTGAGAATTTACCAGTTGACCAACAATATACTGTAACCATTAGACTTGAAGGTTATGAAGATAAAGAAATCAAAGTGGAAACAGATTCAGTCGACGAAACTGTAAAATTATACGTCAGGATTTCACCACAAGGTTTAGAGGAGGATGTGGAGCCGTTAATTCCGGGAAAAGGGTTGGACATCCTAAGCGAAGCACCAGATTTTGAATTACCAGATGGATATAACAAGATTCATTCGCTTACTGATTTTCTTGAGGATGGTAAAAAAGTTGTCCTGGTATTTTACAGAGGAGGATTGTGACCTCCTTGTCTAACACAACTCGGTGAGTTGCAAAAAAATTATGATAGTATCAAGGATAATGGTGCTGAGTTAATTGCAATAAGTAATGATACCGTAGAAGAAACAAAAGAAACAGTTGAAGACTCGAGGCTTACATTCACCGTTCTTTCTGATGTTGACTTAGAGGCAATAGATGCCTATAATGTGAATGATCCAGAAGCACCAGGAAATGCAGTTCCGTCTACGTTTATTATTGAACCTGATGGAATAATTGTATGGAAATCAGTTGATACTGTGGATGTACGGGTATCCACAACAAGAATTCTGACTGAATTAGGCAAACTTTGGTAGAAGAATATACGTGAGTTTTGTATTTGTAGTATAAACTGTTCGTTTGCGTCTATTTTGCTACAATCTAACAGATTGTGCTACATAGGTAGCAACTTGAGTTACAATAATCGCTTATACCGAACTCGCGTTATTATTGGTTCAAGGAGTAGTTTGCGTCTATTTTGCCACAATCTAAATGAAGATTAAGTTATTAATTCGGCAATAATCCGACATAGCGTAGCAATGACTGTGATCCTCCTATGAACTGCGACATAAAGGTAATCACCTTGCTTTTAAGAGTTTTCCAGTCCTCACAAAGACGATGGA
>JAPOQK010000068.1 GCA_026710795.1 Candidatus Poribacteria bacterium | reverse complement strand
GCTCGTAACGCCTTTAACGACCACCGCACCGAGTCGGTTCAAATCCACAAAATTGACGTATTCACTGCCGTAGCCGAAGGTGCCAGATGCCGTCATGACGGGGTTCCGCATCTGGATTCCGCCGATATTCACACTGAGTGATAAATCTGTTATATCCATTCTCTTTTAACGTAAGGGGTTTCCATCTTTGTAGCATAACCTGTTAGGGTGTGCATCCGTGTGGCGCAAACGACTTGTAGGGGCGATGTCACCTCGCCCGGATACCTTGAATTACACTATAAAAACCATCAAACCTCGTGAATAAGATCATCGACAAAATTCAGCCGATCTGTTTCAATCATAGCTTCCCAATCCAACCCACGATCTGCACACAACTTCCGAAGTTGTTCCTCAGCAGAGCCCATAAGTGCGTCTTGTTTAGGATCTGATTGCACGACATCAGCAGCCCCGACTTTCCGCTTTCCTTCCGGTGTTAGTTCCTGATCAGCCCTTAAGTTAGTGAGCACATTCATTGCCCTTTTCTCCTTTGTGATCGACAAGATATTACATCAGTTTATTCGTCTCCATCATCTACGAAACTTGCCACATTAAGAGCGGTATCAACAATTGCTGAAATAGCGTATGCTGTGTCACTCACACCTTGTGCAATGGAGACAAACTCTTTTAGTCTGTCTTCTCCAATATTATCAATTGTCTTTAATTGATAACAATAATGGGTGTCTCTACAGACTTCATGTGCGATAGGGTTCAGTCTGCAGAAATTCTTATTGTCCAAATATACACAATTTTTACATCTGAATTCTGTACTATATTGTATGCTATTTCTGAATTCACTTATCTTTACTTCTTTTTTAGCAATAGTTTTTTCACGCTTTTTTGCTTCGACAATTTCTTTAACGTCTTTTTCGTCTGGAAGATTTTGGCATATTTCAGTCCAATAATCTATAGCAATTTTTTCATAAGACCTTCGCACTTTTTTATGATCGTCCGGGAATTTTTCTTTAATTAAGTCAGATATAAACACATGGTGTTTGATTTTAACCTTGTTGCCCGTTAGTTCATAGTTAGTAATTGCTTCATCAATTAACAACTCTATATTACTTTTTATCTCAGGAGTAATATTATTATTGTTCATCAGGGTCTCCTTCTTCGATGTTTTAAAATTAACTCATCAGCTTAATAGATATAACGCAAGTTGCCACTTGTAGCATAATCTGTTAGATTGTGCATCCTCGAACGCAGACTAACAGTCTACGCTACAAAATGTCTCCGAAGAATCAAACTATTTTAATGAAAATGGACTACAAGAACCCTAAAATCTTGTAGGTAGCAACTTGGGTTAGATATAGTGTACCTCAAAGAGTGAAAAATGTCAAAAAATAAAAGGAAAACGACCTGTCTGATACACAGGTCGTTTTTGATTATACCGAATGCACACCCTAACAGAATAGGTTATGCGACAAGATGGAGCATTGCACGCCTTGTGCGGGAAACACTACCAACTCAGATAAACGACACGGAAATCGAAGATAAGTCCCAAGATGCTAATGATAGAGGCAACGATTACGTCTCCAATAACCAACCCAATGAAAAAGGGAATAGAACGTCTATACAACCGAACACCACCCGTTGAAAGCAGAATCCGTTTAATAATCCAGCTGATTAAGAGTGGAAACCACAATCCAGTAAAGGTCCACCAACTTGAGACGACATAACCGACGGGGTGTAGGGGCCACTGAACGAATCGCCATCGTAAGAGCAAAAGGCTGACGGCGAAAGCAAATCCACCGGTAGTATAGAGCATGCCGCTGACGCTCGTTTCCGTGGGATTGTAGAGCCATCCCGCGAGCCTGTTGAAAGCGGCGCGG
>JAPOQK010000018.1 GCA_026710795.1 Candidatus Poribacteria bacterium | reverse complement strand
TTTGTTCGTAGGTTACGCACTGTGATGAGATACCCGTCATAGTTCTGCGTGCCTCCTAACTGTCCACTTACAACGAATGCCCATGCCTCGCGTGGTGTTGAGGTTGCCATCGGTGCTGCAGCAGTATCCTCGGTTTGGTTTGTCCACCGTGAACCGACGAACGCAAAATTGCGAGTATCTGGCACATTTACGATATAACCTTGTCCACCTTCAATGGGGAACCCATCGTTTGGTGCGGCGGGTGTCCACGCAACGAAACGTTGATTTTCAGCATCAAGTGCTATTACAACTGTCGCACCGGATATCCCAGCGAGTGATTTTGCAGTCATAGGATTTGGTGATGCTAAAGGCAAAGAAAGCATGTTAAGACCTTGCGTCAGTGTCATGTTGTAGATGTTGCTAAGATGATCACTTTCTGACTTAGTACTGAGTCTGGCAACAAACCCGTGTCTGCGTCCGTCCGCTGAGTCATAGTGTCCGACGACAGAACCGTCCTGATTTATATTCCAACCCTCCGTGCTAACGCTTCCTGGATACTGCAATTCATGTAGTCCGTGCTGGAATGATCCGACATAGGTACGTGGAATGTCACCTACTGCTTTGGCTCTGCTAACAACAACGACACCCCTGGTATTTATATCGGCGACACCGTGAACGAAAAAGTATTCCAGACCGGATGGATCCAGATAGTTCAGAACTGCGTATCTGCCATCCGGTCTATACGCGTATGAATGATATAGACCTTCAACGTCTACGTAGCTGCCTACGATAAGACCGCTTGAGTACACAAAATCTGCATAAGTTGCTGATGCATCAGGGTATTCAACGATTGTCTTCCCCGAGAATCCACGGCGAACGCCATCAGCACCTATAAAATTACCCGTTAGTACTCCGGTCGCATCACTAATCCCGTAGATGAAAGTTTCAACGGCATCTGGGAAATCGTATTGACGCAACTCTCCATCTTCTAAGATAACACCGTGGTAGAGACCATCACTATCTTCGTAGTGTCCAGCAGCTTGTCCGTTATTACCGAGCGCATAGAAATACGTATTCTTAGAACCGGGAAAATCGTAGGTCGTAAAAACGCCATCAATCAGCGTAAAGCCGACTATCTTTTTGCCAGCAGGACTCTCTGTGTTACCTGCGTAATCTTCAAAATCGCTACTCGCCGTCAACTCTAAAGAATCTACACCCGGAACATCAATGCTCTGAAATATATAGTTGAAGTCGTCGGTTGGAGTAGCGGGTTGCGTAGCAGTATCTGGTGTGGGTTTTGCGATAAACCCGTGTCTGTTTCCATCGGCTGTATCATAGTGTCCAACGACGGAGCCGTCCTGATTAATATTCCAACCCTCCGTGCTAACACTGCCCGGATACTGCACTTCATGTAGCCCATACCGAAGCGAACCGACATAGGTGCGTGGGACATCATCCACTGCTTTTGCTCTGCCAACGACAATAGTTGCATCGTTGATACCATGCAGAAATATGTATTCCAGATTGGACGGGTCCAAATAATCCACAGTTAAGAATCTGCCATCCGGCGCAAACAGGTATGTATGATATAGACCTTCATCGTCTACATAGGTGCCTACGATACGACCGCTTGAGTTCACAAAATCGGCATAAGTTGCTGATGCTCCAGGGTACTCGACGATTATCTCTCCTGAAAATCCGCGTCGAATACCAGAGGTATCTATAAAATTACCCGTCAGGGCACCGGTTGCATCGCTAATACCGTATATCTCGGTTTGGACAGAATTCGGAAAATCGTATTGTCTCAACTCACCATTTTCCAAAATGACACCGTGGTACAAACCATCGCTATCTTCGTAATGGCCAGCAGCGTTGCCATTATTACCGAGGGCATAAAAATGAGTTTTCTGCGAGTCGGGGAAATCGTAGGTCGTAAAAACGCCATCAATCAGCGTAAAGCCGACTTCTTTTTCACCATCAGCACTTTTCGTGTAACCTGCGTAATCCTCAAAGTCACTACTCGCTGTCACCGCTAAAAAAACTACATCCGGAACGTCAATGCTCTCAAAGCTATAGCTGGAGCCGACGGACGCAACAGCGGATTGATTGTTATCTTGTGCAGCAGTGTTCCTTAGTAAGAGGAAATAAAAACATAAAAAAATCGTAAACATGTAAAACAAAAATCTGGTATTAATATGATTTTTCATAATGCCACCTTTCTAAATAAAGTGAGTTAGGTATAAGCATTTTTCGTATATAGTGCAGTTAGGAAACCACCTATCGTGTTTATGTGCGTTATATCTAAGAATATAAGCTAAAATACTTTGACACCAAACTTACCTTATTAATGCCTAATATAATCAGAGCAAAATACGGGTATTTTGCAAAAGAAATTTGAAGTTTTATATCTATTCATATATGACTATATAAAAATGCTATAGTTTATTCAAAATTCATTAAGACACATTATGAATTATCAGCATGCGGTATTGGTTTCAGTCTTATAGGTTGGGTTTCGTCTCTCAACCCAGTCTACAAACTACTGTATATCTCCTACGCCGAATTCACGTTAAGCTTTCAGGACTTATGCAACTTGCTTCAGAAAGCAATGATCTTCGTCCAAAAGTGGATATTTTAGTTATTTAGCCCTAAGTCCTTTATCAAGGGGACTATAGGAGAATGGCGTAAGTATTCATTTATTGTTCGGATATCCAATTTGCTAAGGATAAGCAAATTTCGTTGAAATGATAGCAAGGTAGAAATTCAGCGGGTTGGGATTTACACGTTTTGGGTCGAGTTTGACGAAGTGTCACAGTTGCACAGATAGTACAACTGTGACATCTATGAGTTCTATACTGATTGAAATTACTTTAAGATTACGAGCTGTCGTGTTTGCTGGAAGGATGGTGTTTCTAACTTGTAGAAGTAGATACCACTTGCGACGCTTTCACCTAAAGTGTTTTTGCCATCCCAATAAGCAGCACGACCACGGTTATGGTAGAAACCCTCTGACTGATGTCCAAG
>JAPOQK010000066.1 GCA_026710795.1 Candidatus Poribacteria bacterium | reverse complement strand
CGATAAGTTCTTGACGCTCAGTTGCACTCAGTTCAAGTTTATGGTGTTTTGCCATGATAAAATACCTCCTTACACAACAGTATAACACAAAAATAAAAATTACCGATTTAATAAATTAATCTTCATACAGATTGTGCTACATAGGTAGCAACTTGAGTTACAATAATCGCTTATACCGAACTCGCGTTATTATTGGTTCAAGGAGTATGTAATTTATGAAACAGACACAGATATTCATTGCAATGTTACTATTAGTGTTGTGTGTATACGGTTGTGGCTCAACGGATAATCCTGTTGAGGTCAATGGAAAAGACACACAAATTGGCACCCTTCAAGTAGAGGTAGAGAGAATTGATGGTGTTTCAATTCACCTACGTTTGATAAAGGATGAGCAGCTTGTATCACTTTCATTCGGAAGTGGTAGTTTTGATTTTGATGAGATTGCAGCCGGAGATTACACGTTACAGATATCCGCTGAAGGTTATGAAACCGTTGAAAAAGATGTGACCATTATTAGCGGAGAAACAGTATCGTTGGAAAAAGTGGTTCTGACAAAACTATCGGATAGCTCGGTTCCAGGTGAAGGATTGTTAATTGGAAGTAAAGCACCAGACTTTGAATTGCCAGATGGAAACGGAGACACGTATTCTCTTACAGATTATATCGGTGAGGATAAAAAGGTTGTCATTGTCTTTTATCGCACAGGTGGCTGAACACTCTGTACAACGCAACTCGGTGAGTTGCAGGAAAATTATGAGAAAATCCGAGCTGCTGGTGCTGAACTATTTGCCATTAGTTCAGAAAATGTCTCTCTAACAAAAGGTACGGTTCAGAAAGAAGGTCTCACATATCCAGTACTGGCAGATAATAAAAAAGAAGCGATAAATGCATACAATGTACTTGATCAAAGGAACACAACAATAGCAAGACCAGCGTCCTTTATTATCTCACAGGAAGGTATTGTTGCTTGGAAATCACTTGATGCTCCTGCAGAACGTGTGCCAACATCAACAATCCTGACGGAATTAGGAAAACTTTAATGAAACCGAATGACGAAGTTATACAAACCATAATCTCTGACTGTGAAGAGACGGTACGCAATCGTGATAAATATAACCGTCGACAATTTCTAACAAGTATCGGTGTAATAGGAGGAGCTGCACTGAGCACACTCCCAGCAATTGCACAGATAGGTGGTGGACGCGTTCTTACCACTCCTACAGAAAAAGCAAATCAGACTCCAGTTATTGAAGCGTTAGGTAAACAGGTGTGGGAGGATGATAGACTTGATGAAGATGTTGTCGGTGAAATGATTGATAAGTCAATGATGAAACTTACCGGTCGCGATACTGCAAAAGAAGCGTGGCGTGATTTCGTCCTACCAGACCATATTGTCGGAATAAAAATCAATCCTCTTGCTGGTTCAATGCTAAGTACACACTCAGTAATTGTCAACAAAATAATTGATGGTCTGTTTAATGCGGGTGTACTTAGAAAGCAGATAATTATTTGGGATAGGTTTGAATCGCACTTACTCAATGCAGGATATCCAATAAAAACCGAAGAAGGTGATGTGAGAACACTCGCATCCGACATGGAAAGCATCGGGTATGATGATGAAGTATTCTATGAAACAGAAAAAGACAGCATTGGCAGACGTGAAAACGAAAGCACACGTTCACGGTATTCTCGTATTGTTACAGAAATGGTGGATGTGGTAATCAATGTTCCTGTGTTGAAACAACATGACATGTCTGGGATAAGTGGATGTCTAAAAAACATGTCGTTCGGTAGTGTTGATAACACACAAAGATTTCACGGCAGACCCTTATATTGCAATCCTGCTATAGCTGAGATTTTTGAGAACAAAGTGCTTAAAGATAAGGTTGTCCTGAACATCGTAGACGGATTGCTGGCATCTTATGACAAGGGACCAACGTATCATGCTGATAGTTCATGGCAATATGGGGGAATGTTCATAAGTGCAGACCCCGTTGTTCTTGATGTCCTGATTCTGCAGACTGTAAATCAGAAACGTGAAGAGTTGGGATTGAGTTCTGTGTCAAAATATGCTAATCATATTGCATCTGCAGGTAGCCTTGAATTAGGTATAACTTCACTTGATCAGGTTAATCTTCAGAAAATTGAGGTATAGTTTCGTGGATTACAAACATATATTTATGCTGATTCTGTTTTGCGTACTCTTCATATCAGTTGTATTCTCTGGTTGTACGACGACCTTCACAGCGAACGACTCCTTGCAGTTGAACATATTACAACCGTCTGATAAAACAGTATCACTTATTTCAGAATTTGAATCCGGAGAAGCATCAGGATCGGCAGGTGATGTCACACAAAAGGCAGGGAGTGTCTGTGCTGGTGGGGCATGTATCATCTATTAGCGTATAGAACAAGACAATATACGACAAGCTATTTTTCAGATATTTTCTCCCATTCCCAAAGTAAGACAGTTCCGTCAACGCTTGCGGTTGCCATTATCTTTCCGTCATGAGAAAATACGATTGCTTCAATAGGTTCTGTATGCCCTGAGTATATTTCCGTTTGATTACCAGTTTCAACATCAATCAACTTTAGACTTCTACGTTCAGACCCAATAAGTGTTTTCCCATCAGGTGAAAATGTCAATACTGCGTTTAAACCAAATAGTTTTGCATTTAGCGGTGTCTGTACATTTTCTTCATCAGCGTTCAATTTCCATAAGTGCGTATTATCATGGCTTGCTATGGCAACGGTAGTACTATCTGGTGAAAAAGCAAATATTTCTGCAGATAGCATATTGGCTGGAGTGATGTTGTTCTGTGTTGTCACATCCCATATTTGTAGTTTATTATTTGATGGTAGTGCGCCAAACTTTTGCCCATCTGGTGAAAATAGCATTTGTCCTCTGAATAACGGTGTATGTGAATTTAGTTGAAATAGGTCCTTACCAGTTTCTCTATGCCATACACGAATTGTGCGGAAGTCACTTGCTGCAAGTAGATTGTTATCAGGAGAAAAGGCGGGGGCTGCAATTCTTGGACCGTGCTGCATGGCTGGTATAGGAAAATTCTTACCTGTTGACATTTCCCATATTTGTAAGCCTTCACCGCCTCCACCTCTAATATGGGTGCCAAACCCAAACGGACTGAACGCTACCATTGCATCACCGCTACGACAAGCAAAGAACTTTGCATCTGATGATAACGTGGCATAGACAGTTGTATCATTATGACCAGCATCAAAGGTTTCCAACTGTTGAAAAGTCGTAAGATCCCATTTTTCTACTGCCCCGTTATATATAACACTTGCTAAGAATGTATCGTTTTCAGAAAATGCAATCGTTATCACCCATTCTGTATGTCCTGTAGTTAATGTACTTAGTTCTTTGCCTGCATAAGGATTCCAAATCCGAATAGTTCCGTCTGCACTTCCGCTTGCAAGGCATCCACTATACTCGGACATTCCATCTGGTGCAAATGTTAGCGCGTTTATTGTATTCTTATGTCCCTTTAGAGTCGTACGTACCTTTCTGGTTGCTATATCCCAGAGTTTGATTTCTCCGCTTGTATCGCCAGTTGCAAATGTCCGCATATCATCTGAGAATGCAATTGCGGTTATCCATTCGTTATGTTTTCTGAGTGTGGCTATCTTTGTGTAGGTCTGTGTATTCCACAACTGTATAGTCTTGTCTTCACTGCCACTTGCCAGGATTTCTCCATCAGGAGAGAAAGCCAATGCAAGGATCTCTTTGTCCTGTTTTTTAAATAGGCTTGCATGTCCAATAAGAGTTCTTTTCCGTTTAACTGTAGTCGCGTCCCATAGGTGTATTTTGCTGTCATTTGCTCCAATTGCAAAGAGACTTCCATCATCAGAGAATGCTGCTGCAGTAAATTGCCCTACATTTTCAGTTTCGGGGAGTTCTTTGCCGGTATCCGCGTGCCAATAGATTATATTACCGCGTCTATCTAAACTAATTAGGGTGGATCCATGGAATGCTAAGGTTGCAATTGCGTCGCGTCGTTGAGTTAATCCAATCGAATTAAGTTTGTTTCCTGTGTCTATATTCCATAATTGTATTACAGGACTGTCCTCACCACTACTCACCAATGTTTTTCCATCTGCAGAAAATGTGAGAGCATTTACTTGTCCTCGTTGTCCAGTGAATAAAGGTGTCTCGTTACCCTCTTGAAGGTCGTATAGCCATACGCCAACATCTGTACCTACAACAAGGTGCATTCCATCAGGTGAAAATCGCATGATATTGATCCCGCCTTTGCCAAGACGTGCTATTGCACCTGCTGGTAGACCTACTTGAGCGTTATCTTGTGCAAATAAACCCGTGGACATACCGATAATCAATAGTACTAAGGTGAAAACGCGTATTTTATATTTCATAATTGTACCTCTGGTTACTAAGTGTGTTTTAGGTATAATTTAATTTATAATAACTCAAGTTGCTACCTTCAAGATTTTAGAGAGTCTAACACCGTTGTTAATTGGTAATACCATTTCTAATAAATAAAGCGTCATTTGCTAAGGACTACTTGTAGGAGCGACCTCCCGGTCGCGACCGGGAGGTCGCTCCTACAGAAGAAAGATTTCCAATCAATAACAATGTTTGAATCCGGTAATGGGACAAAAAATATTAGAATTGGTATAATAATCCATATTTCGCAAGTATTTGTAGCTCAAACTGTCAGTTTGCGCATCCATAGGCACAATCTAACAGATTGTGCTACATGGTAGCAACTTAGGTTATAATAATGAGAATCGGTATTGAATGATTTTCTAATTAGAACTAATGAAATAGGTTATAATTATCTTTTATCAAGAGGAACAGCACCTAAATCAAATGTTTGTCTTGGAGGTAATTCCTTGACCCTGACTATGGTTGTACGATGATCTTGTGACTTTATATTTACTTTGCCCGCTAAACCAGACCAAAGCTGAATAGAAAAGTTGCCTTCTGAATCTGTGATGCCATTTACAGGGGCACATATACCTGTTACACAGATAACATTAATTTCCGAATCAGATATTGGTTGCCCGTCTGTGCTGTCTATGACTTTACCTATGAGTGTAGCTGCTTCGGTATAGGGTCGTAACACAACTGTTCCAACATCTAAAGTCTCACCTAATTCCACGGTAATGTCATTACGAGAAATATCAGTAAAATATTCACTTGCAACGACATAGAGACTATAGTTTCCAATTGGTAGTTCAGATAATATCCATCTACCTTCGTCGTCTGCTAATGCAGTTCGGAAATCTACACCGTTTCTTTGAAGTACTACTAATGACTCTATTGGTTGTACGGTTCCAGTGAGTTCACCTAAATCTGCATTAACTGATTCAACGGGATCAGTTTGTATTGGAGATTCACTTTCACATCCGAACATCACCGTAAAGATGCTGAACATAGCCAATATAATTATGTATAAAATTAGGTTTCTGTTTATGTTAAGTGCTTTCGTGTATATCATTATTGTTTTCCTACTTTCTTCATTAATTTCTCCCAATTCCATAGGAGAATAGTTCCGTCTTTGCTTCCACTTGCAAGTGTTTTTCCATCATGTGAAAAAACAAGTGTTTCAATCTTTTTTGTATGACCAAACACAGAACCCAATTCAGTGTCCGTATCTATATCCCATAATATAATGTGACTCCTCCAAGCAGATTTGTGAAGCTGAAGAAGGGTTTCGCCGTCAGGAGAGAACAGTAATTTAGAAGTATAGCCGTATCGAAATTCAGGAATTATCTCCTTGTGTTTCTTTATTCCAGTGGGTGTTATATTCCATAGACTAATTACCCTCATTTCGTCAACATTTGGATGTTCAACAGCAATGGTCGTATTGTCAGGTGAAAATGCAAGTACACCCATTTCTTTCACATTAGGAATATCGACTTTTTCCTGTGTGGTAATGTGCCACAACTGTGTTTGATCGTGGTAATTATAGAATGCCATGTATTGCGTATCGTGAGAAAAAATCAACTTTTCTTGTAAAGTAAGTTCTATACCAAAACCAAATAACTTGTCACCAGAATTGACATCCCACAGTTGTACAACTTGTTGGCGGGGATTCACTGCGGCGAGTATATTGTTGTCTGGAGAAAGTGCAAGATCTTCTGATGGGTGTGGAAATGATTTCAATTCATCGCCTGTGGGAAGAGAAAATAACCGAGTCTCTCGGTGCGAACGCGTGTGCATAGATATTCCATCAACTCTTGATCTGACGTTAGTGTCTTGACCGTTACATACTAAAAGTGTAGCGTCTTGAGATAACGTCAATGCACTATTGCTATCGTAATGAGGAACCGATGGAGAAGGTAATTTTTTTCCTGTCTGGATATCCCATATTTGCACTGTGCCATTTGAAGCAGCACTGCAAATTATAGTATCATTTCTGCTGAAAGCAATTGCTTCAATAGATGCAGTATGTCCCGTAGCAAATATAGATCTTTCTTTGCCAGTCTTTGTATTCCAGAAACGCACTGTTCCATCTGTGCTTCCACTTGCCAGAAGTGTTGTTTCTGTTGGAGAAAACGCAAGAGTCTCTATGCTATTTTTATGACCAGATAGTGTGGTTATAAGTTGTCCTTTGTTGACATCCCATAACATAATATTATTGTCAGCACTTCCACTGGCAAGGATTTTACTGTCTGGTGAAAATGTAAGAGTATATATTGCTTCTTTATGTCCTTTAAGACTAAATCGCTGTTCTTTTGTTGTGACATCCCATACTTTAATTATATTACCGATGTGTGAACTTGCGATAGTCTTACTATCTGGTGAAATAGCTAATGTCTCAATCCCAACTGGACCTTTTCTATTATTCTGATTTCCACCAAGTATTCTTGATAGAGTATTACTAACATTGGGATTCTGCTTTTCCTTGAAGACTTCTCCTAAACTTCCGGTGGCAGTATCCCATAAACGGATTTCTCCCTTTTCTGTATCTCCACAGGCAAGGGTTTGTTCTTTAGGAATAAATGCTGCTACAAGTCCTCTCTTAGCGTAATACTGGGTTGCCAATCTATTACCTGTTTCTATATCCCATTCTGCAAAAAAGCCTAATTTACTAACTCCAAAAAGTTTGTTGTTATCTTGCCCAAATACCAATTCGGTTCCCCTTGCAGATTTATCTGGAAATGTCATAATTGGTTCGTTTAAATCATTACTCATATCCCATAACTGAATGGTATCCTTTTGGCCTCCGTAAACTGCAAGTATTTTATTATCTGGTGAGAATGCAAGCGTTCGGATTTCATCAAAATGTCTAGGATATAAGGATTTCTCTTTGCCATCTTGTACATCGTATATCCATACTCCAATGCTTGTGCCAACAGCAAGTTGTGTGCCATCGGGTGAGAACTGCATCGTATTTATCCCACCTTTCCCAAAGAGTGCAATTGCTCCTTCAGGTAGACCAACTTTTGTGTCCTCTTGTGCGAAACTACTTGAAAACATCGTAACAATTAACAGTATAGTTATAGAGAAAAATGTATTTGTTTTCATCGTTTTACCTCCTTTGTCTTTCTTGCCTTTGTGATGATAGCCTCCCAATCCCATAGTAGCACTGTACCATCTCGACTTCCGCTTGCGAGTGTTTTGCCATCGTGTGAAAATTGCAGCGTCTTTATTGGACCAGCATGTCCATATAGAGTTCCTAAATCACTGCCGGTATCCACATCCCATAAATGGATAACATCATTCCTACCTGATGCTGAATCAATGAAGGTTTTACCATCAGGAGAAAATATTAATCCTTTGCTGAATACCCTTCTGCTATTTTCAATTGGTCCTAATTCCTGCATACCAGTTGGTGTAATATTCCACAAGACTATCCCTTCATGATTGCCATTTGCAAGCATCGTGCTGTCAGGTGAGAATGCAATTCCAGTAGCATGTTTTATCTCTGGGGGTGTAATTTCTGTCTGTGTTGTAACATCCCACACCATTGTTTTGGTATGAGTACCGTACAAAGCAAGAAGTTTGCTGTTAGGTGAGAAAAGCAAACTTCTCGAAAATGGAATTCTTTTATTTATGAATAATAATTCCTTCAATGTTGCTGTTTCCAAGATCCGAATACCTTTTTGGTTGGAAGAATCAATATAGGCTGCAAGTAATTTATTATCTGGAGAGAATGCAAATGATTCAGCATTTTCCTGAATTGTCAGAATTTCATCACCAGTTGGTAGAACCCATAGTCGCGTTTCACGCTTTCGTAACCAAGATGTGCTTATACCACCTTCATTCGAACGGACAGTCGTATCGGAACCATGGCTGACATACATTCTGGCATCCTGTGAAAATGCGGATGCTTCTGTTTTATCGTGATATGCAATTGATGGTTTTGGTAGCAACTTTCTGGTCTTTAAATCCCAAATTTCAACTGTTCCATTTTCCGCAGCTGTAGCCAACATTTTATCATGTTCTGTAAATGCTACTGATATAATGTCTACAGTATGTCCAGATGCAAAGATGGACGTTTCCTGTTTTGTTTTCACATCCCAAAATCGGATAGTACCATCCGTACTGCCACTGGCAAGGATTTCTCCATTCGGTGAAAACGTAACTGCTTGAACACTGCCATCGTGTCCTGAGAGGGTTATTAATTTCTGTTTTTTATTCACATCCCAAAATATGATTGTTTCATCATTACTGCCACTAACCAGTATTTTACTGTCTGGTGAGAACGCGATCGAGTTGACTCGTTCCTTATGTCCAAAAAATGTAAATGTTTCAGTACTGGAAGCGATATCCCACAAACGGACAGAATTGTCATCATGTGCACTTGCAACTGTTTTTCCATCTGGTGACAAAGCAAGAACATTAACCCCTTTTTGGGGTTTTGGTATGTGTTGTGGGATACCAGAAAACGGGGTTTTCGCTTCAAAAAGAGTAAGTTGACGACCTGTATATGCATCCCATAATCGGATTTCTCCATCCTTTAGATCACCACTGACAAAAGTTTTTCTGTCATCTGTAATTGCTAATTTATCAAAAGAATGAGAGGGAGACTTATTTAAGAAAACTTCCCTGCTACCAGTTGCGACATCCCAATGGATAATTTCCCCATAATAATGTGGTGCAATTAACGTTTTACTGTCCTCAGAAAATGCCATTGCATAAGCCTTATTACGTGGATGGGTTGCTGGTAGTGTTGATTTCTCCATACCGGTTTCAAGATCCCATAATTGAACAGCATAGTTATCCATTTCACTCACTGCAAGTATGAGATTATCTGGAGAAAATGCTAAACAGTTCACATAAGAGACTGAATCCCCAATCCAATCATGTTCACCATATATATTTTTGATTTTTTTATTTATTTGTCTTGTTTTAGATGAGATTAGTGTCTTTGTATTACCGGTTTTCACATCGTATAACCATACGCCTATGGATGTTCCTACTGCCAGACGTGTTCCATCAGGTGAGAATTGCATCAGACTAATACTGCCTTTACCAAGGCGCGCAATTGCTCCTTCAGGTAGACCGACTTGTGTGTTGTCTTGAGCATAGGTTGTTGTTATTAGAATTAAACACAGAAATATAAAGATTACAATGGAAGATTTTCTATACATTATCTTCTCCTTTAAGATAACCCAAGTTGTTACCTACAAGATTTTAGACAGTCTAACACCATTGTTAAATGGTAAAAATCCATATTTCGCAAGTATTCGGAGCGAACACTGTCAGTTTGTGCATCCATAGGCACAATCTAACAGATTGTGCTACACATAGTAGCAACTTAGGTTTAGATAGGAATATATGCTTTCTGTGGCAATAGTGAGTACTGTTAGTCTCAGACAATTATCTTGTTTAATTATAGGAGATGTGTAATACTAAACATTATATACCAAATCCTCGAACTATTCCACTCAAACAATCTTAACTCACATTTAAATTAGGAGTATGTATATGGTTGAACATATTGTGTTACTCAAGTTGAAATCGGATGTCACCTCGGCACAAATAGATGCTTTACCTGATATTTTGTATGCAATGGGAGATGAAATACCGGGAATTGAATCAATTACTGCTGGCACTAACAACAGTCCTGAAGGTAAGAGTCAAGGATATAGCTACGGATTTATCGTGCGATTTATTGATGAAGCCGCACGAGATGCATATTTACCACATCCTTTTCACCAAAAAGTTGCTGGTGAGTCTATCCGTCCACTCGTTGAAGATGTTCTGGTATTTGATTATACCGTTTAATACTCTTCTACAGGATTAGTTTGCGAAAATGTTGGGTTTCACTATGGTCAACCCATTGGTGTCAATTTAAGGACAATTCTATGCCTTCAGCGCGTCTGAAAAATATACGTAGGCGGAACGAGTAAAGCGACCTACGACACGTATCATTTCATCGGGGTTCACATGTCGGAGGTCGCAAGCTCGCTCCGACCTACAAGAGCCTCCAACACTAAATTGACACCCCTGGGTTTCACTACGGTCAACACAACCTACAATTAAACTACAAGATCAACAATTTTCAGATATATTTTGGAGGTAATTTATGAGTTGGAACATTGTCGTTGTTGTTTCAGATACGCTTCGAACAGCATTTCTCAGTCCTTACGGAAACGACTGGGTACATACACCGAATTTAGCGCGATTTGCAGAAGAGGGTGTTAAATTTACCAATGCCCATCCTGAAGTCTTGCCAACAATTCCGACGCGCCGGACTTTACATACAGGCAGGCGTGTTTATCCTATAAGTTCATATAATCCCGTGCCGTGGGATAATGTATATACACCAGGTTGGCAGCCCATGTCATCAGATGAACCGGCAATAGCTGAATCTCTTGTCAGGAATGGGTATCATACAGGCTTTTTTGCGGATGTACCGCACTATTTTGTGCCGGGAATGAATTTCACACGAGGATTCCAACAGTGGCAGTTTGTCCGAGGGCAAGCAGAGGATAGATATCGAGGTGGGGCACATGCTGATCCTTCACAAGTTGCCAGATATCGTGGTAATGCACCCCGTGTCAAATCTCATATTGTTAATGTTCAACCTGAACGTGAAGAAGAAAATTGGCCAACCGCAAGGTTGTTCCGATCAGCAATTGAATTTGTAGAACACAATCACAACAATACACCTTTTTACCTTTATGTGGACGGATTCACACCTCATGAAACTTGGGAAGCACCTATCCACTACTATGATCTTTACGGTAGTCGAGAAGATCGTGAACCGATCTGTCTCAATTTACCCTACGGTTCACTCAAAGATGAGGAACTCGAAAACCGTTTACCAAGTGTTAGGGCAAACTACGCAGGTTTGGTAACCCTTGTTGATACTTGGTTTGGTAGATTGGTGGATACGATTGATCGTCTCGGATTAAAGGATAACACATTAATAATGTTCCTAAGTGACCATGGCACTAATTTTGCCGAGAATCCTGATAAAGCCACAGGAAAACCTGCTAACTTCATGTATCCTGGTACGATGGATATACCGTTACTCGTCAGACATCCTTCCGGTGCTGGTGCTGGTACAACGTGTGAAGAATTTGTATATACGCTTGATGTCCCTGCTACCGTCATGGCTGCAAGTGAAGTTGAACCTGCGGGTGAAATTCAAGGACAGAGTCTGCTTCCCTTGGTTGAAGGTAAAAGCGGATTCACTTCACGTGAATATCTCACCTGTCGTTATGTTAACTCTGTGTGGTATAAAGACGCGAAAAGTTGGTATTTTTCAAGTGTTGATCTCAATAGTGGTATGCGTCTGTTTGATCTTGAAGCGGATCCAACTTGTCAGAATGATATTTCGGATAAAGGGGCAGATAGGATTGCTCTTGCACATGAACGTCTCTTAGCAGATGCAGATGGAAACCTGCCAAACTATAAACGTCAAGGCAGAACAGATGCTCTTGGTAGACCGCAGTTTGCTGAAGAGTAGTCATACATATGGTGGTTGCACAACATAGAAAATGAATATCTTAGATAAAGATTTCTAAAATCATTGGTATGTCGTGCAACCATTCTTTTCAATTCGTAATGAGATGGAATATGATAAGGCAATAGCAGCTCTAAATAAATTGATTGATGAGGTGGGAACAAATGAAAAACATCCACTCTATGAACTTCTTGATACACTTGGTACAGTGCAGAGTATCTGTGATTACCATCTTGGTAATCACTTTATCATTCATCCTTGCTTTTACATCAAATATACACGCACAAGATAACTTATCGAGCCTTTCTGGACGTGTAATAGATAAAGACGGTAAACCTATTCCAGATCTAAAACTTGCGGTTAAACCTGTTAAAATCAGCAGAGGTTTTGAGATGGGACTTCTCGCTCCAGTATCTTCATGGCAAACAGCAGTGACCGATAAGGATGGACATTTTACAATAACAGATATTATGCCAGTTACATCAAGGTTAATTGTCTACCCAGAACACGGTTCTGGTTATGGTATTAGTTCGTTGAAATTCGGTGACATAACAATTTTCTCAACGGCGTTTCGTCGGAGTGCACCAACATGGTTTGGTAAACCAAAGATTGGAATCGCACCAGGTGAACATCTTGAAAACGTGGTAGTTAGTGTAATTAAGAAACCCAGACACATTAGTGGTCAAGTGTTGTTAGAAGATGGAACACCGCTTAGAAATACGGAGATTTATCTGACAATTAAGCGTAGAAGAATAAAGAGAGATTTCTTTTTCTTTAGTTCAGGAGGTGGCGGTGGATCTTCATCAAGAGATGTCACGACTGATGCAGAAGGTTATTTTGTGTCGTATGCTATAGGTAATGATCCAGAAGGTTCAGTTGTAGTAAAATATGAAGGGATAACAGCGAAAACAAAATGGTTTAAAGTAAAAAAAGGACAAAGTAAAGAAAATCTAATTCTAAGACTTAGAGGACTTGAAAAACACCTCATAAATCAAACTGAAAGAGTGAGAGCACGACAAGCTATGTGGATAGGGAATCCTGAGAACAACCATGCATATAAACAAATTGCGTGTAAAAGTTGGGAGGATGCGAAAGCGAAGGCAGAGGAAGAAAATGCTTATCTTGTTGCAATAAACGACGAAGCGGAACAGAAGTGGATTGAGTCAACATTTAATGAAAGAAAATTCTATTGGATTGGACTGCATCTCCCAACAAAAGGTAATGCTTGGAAATGGCATAGTGGTGAACCTCTCACATATACCAATTGGGGACCATCCGGCAAACCAGATAATCAGTTAAACAGTAGTAAAGAAATTCCAATCGCACTAATTTTTTCAACAAAAAAATGGATGACAATAGACCAAACGAACCCGATTAAACAGATTGTTAAGCATGCGATTTTAGAAAAAGACGTATACTAAATCTATAATTAGCACCTATTGTCGATTGAATTTCTATCTGCTTAAATGGAGAATTAAGAAATGACACGTATAAGTTTTTTAGGGCTATTACTGTTTATAACATCAATGTCAATTTTAACGGGGCAACTTACAACCTATGATAGTGTTGCACAAGATGACTTGTCAACATTTTCCGGACGCGTTATCAATAGCGATGGGGAACCAATTGTTGGTGTAACTGTAACACTCCCAACATCAAGTATGAAAACAGATTCTGAAGGACGGTTCATTCTTACAGATATACCATCAGGACAAGTTAAACTTAGTCTACCCGGTCAGAATGTTGGAATACAGTCTATCAGGATTGGAAATGTGTCTTTCTTCTACACTGGATTTGGTCAGGATGGAGCTGTCCCATTTACTATTACTCCCGGAAAGAACATTAATAACGCTGAAATAATCACCGAAAATCCATTGAGAATTAGAAGCAGAATTGTTTTCAAAAATGGTGAACCCTTGGCAAATGACTTCTTAGATATAGATGTTGATTGTATTACATTAGATTTTCCAGGCAATAATTCCTTCAGTCGTTCGATTCAAACAGATGGACAAGGAAATTTTGAAGTTGTGATATATCAAAATGGTGTATATTCATTATCAATAAATCACCGTGGTCTTTCTGCAGAAGTTGACCCGTTTCTCGTTCTTTCTGAAGGAGAAGTTGTTTCCCAAGTTTTAAGGCTGAACGGTAATCCAAAAGACTTTTCCGAACCTCCACCAGTACCAGAACAAAATGAACGCAATCGAAGACAGAATGTATCTGATATACCAGGAATGTGGATAATTAATCCGTTAAATGGACATGCATATAAGAGAATTATATGTAAAGATAGGACTGATGCACAAATTCAAGCAGAAAAAGAAAATGCGTATCTGGTGACAATAACAAATTTGCATGAACAAGTTTGGCTTGAAACTGCATTTGGTGCAGATAATTATTGGATTGGAATTACGGACATCGCTGAGGAAGGAAAATGGCTATGGGAGAACGGAGAACCTGTCATATACACAAACTGGGAAGAGTTCGAGGCTGAGGATAATCTTGAACTTAACCAACCGCCAGCATTTCTAAGGTTCTTCGGAATGAAAGATGAAAAAGAACGTCATAAAGATATTATGCATGATTATGCAATCATGACTTTTTCGGGATCGAAACAGATGATAGGGAAATGGAAGAAAATAAATCCAGATAGTCCACACTCACATGGTCCACACTTTATAGGTAGAGTCCGCATGGCTATAATAGAGAAGGAGGTAAAGTAAGATATGGCACGATTTAAAATTCGCATCTCTAATTTCATAGTTATTTTCATAATAATCTTTCTAACCTTTGTTATCATAAGCGATAACAATGCCGAGAATATTCTGTCAAGTATTTCTGGACGCGTATTAGATGAAAACGGTCAAGGAGTTCCAGATCTATTGATTGCTATTAAACCAGTAAAGTTTGGACCTCATATAAGTTTAAAACAACGGACTCCTTTTCCAATATGGTTAAGGACATTGACAGATATGGATGGAAATTTTACTATAAAAAATATCGATCCAGTCTCATCACAACTAACCCTATTCCCAGAACATGGATCAGATTTTGAACTCCAATCGATTGAAATCGGTGACCTAACATTTTATTCAATTGCATTTCGTAGGGCAATGCCAACATGGTTCGGTAAATTGACGTTTTCTATTGAACCGGGGGAACATCTTGAGAATGTGATTGTCAACATTAAAACACCACGTATGCGAATTCGAGGACGTGTGCTATATGAAGATGGCACTCCACTTATGAATGAAGAGATAAGCTTGTCAATAAGCTCGCGTAGCACACAAATCCGTGAAGGTGGTATTACCACTACCAGCAGTGGAACATTGGGCAGAAACTTTGAAACTGATAACGAAGGGTATTTTGTTACATACTCTCAGGATGAAGCAGCAAATTACAAAATCTCAATGACATATAAGGGTTTTACATTACAATCTGATACAATAGTCCTTGGAGAAGGGGAACGGCATGATGAACTTGTTTTTATCTTGAAAAACACAAAAAAGACTAAAAAACGCGAGTCAGTATGGGTAGTTAATCCGGCAAATGGTAATGCCTACAAGAAAATCCAATGTTATAGTTGTAAAGACGCAAAATCTAAAGCAGAAAGTGAAAATGCATACCTTGTTGCAATCAATGATGAAGCAGAACAGAAATGGTTACAGGGACTGTATAAAGATAGAGCATTTTTCTGGATTGGTTTGCGTGTGCCTGTCAATGATGCACCTTGGCAGTGGGATAGTGGACAACCCCTTACATATACAAATTGGAGAAAAGGACAGAAACCTGACAACATAACTACCAACAGTGGAATGGCTGGTATTGCAATGGAATTCTCATCCAAAAAATGGATGACAATCGGACAAAACAGTCCATTTTCGCGAGCGGTAAAACAAGCTATCATTGAAAAGGATAAAGAAAACATAACTGTTCCAGATGTAAAAAAATAAAAAAGACTTTGGACGAATCCGAATGGGAGATATTCGCGATGATACAATCAAACATTTCAAAAGTCGTCTTTACAATACTTATATCATTTAGTTTGTCAATCCTTGTTGCACCTTCCAAAAGTTGGGCTGAGGAAAAACCACCAATAATAACCGGACGTGTAGTAGACCAAAGTGGAGAACCGGTTGTAGATTCAACTGTGGTATTAATCTATATGAAACTCCGCAGATACGGAGGATTAGATCCACTATATGACAAAACACTGTATCCTTTCTTACGTCAGGATCCACCAGGATTTAGAGAACACTTACAAAAACCGTTACCCGATGAACAAGCATTAAGGGAGCAGCCACCATATATAAAATCGGTAAAAGATGGAGAAGGAAACTTCATTCTTACAGGTATTGTGTCTGGAACAGTTCAATTAATAGTGATACCTGATAATCTGCTTGAACAGGAAAATCCACCGGAGGAACAAGCTCCACATAGGCAGCCATCTTTACCAGAAATTGCTGCAATAAAGTTTGGAAAAGCATTGTTCTACCCGCATCCATTTCCATTCTCACCTGATACTGGTGCGGTAACTTTTGCCATAAAACCCGGTGCAAACATACAAAACGTAGAGATTATAATGAAGTCTGGGGACATAAGTCCACAGAAAATCCGAGGTAAGGTTGTTTTCAAGAATGGACAGCCGCTTGTTGATAAGACTGCTAAAGTTAATATATTTCAACTTGATATGAATGGAACAAATAGTTCCAATTACATCTCTACACTACAGACCGATACTAATGGTAACTTTGAACTCAATGTACATGATTACGGTATTTATTCCTTAACACTTGCCTATCTTGGACAGAAATCTCTCTCAGATCTTTTTATTGTAAGAGACAGACAAATATATGAGGATTTGGTCTTTACCCTTGATATTGATCCATCTGAACTTACGGATTCACCACCTAAGGACAATAATACAGAAAATATCCAGCGAGAATCTTTAAACGAATTCCCTTTACCACTACAAATAAATTTTCCGAACGTATGGGTAGTTAATCCAGAAAATGGGCATGCATACAAAGCAATTCAGTGTGATGGAACGAGAAAAGATGCTGAAGCTAAAGCAAAAGCTGAAGGCGCCAATCTCGTCTCAATTACAAGTGAAGATGAGCAAGTTTGGCTTGATGTTGTTTATGAAGATATATGGTATTGGATTGGATTGAAGTATGAACCTGATGAAAGTCAATGGGTGTGGGAATCTGGTGAACCATTTTCTTATCTGAACTGGAAAATGGATAATATTTCTACACCGGGAGTTTTTGTTCCTCGTGGTAATCAAGCTGCTACGAAAGACTATGTCATCATGACAACAAAAGGACGTTGGGAGAGAGTGGATGAAGGTGCACCCGGTGGAAGAACACAGATGGCTGTGATTGAAAAGATGGATTGAATGTTAAGACACCTAAACCAGTAGAATAACAATATCGTATGAGATTAACTTATGAAATTAGACTATACTCAACTGAGTGAAAACTTGTATGTTCACCATGGACATGTAAATACTGGTATTCTCCTTGATGATAGTAAGGCGATACTGATTGATCCAAGTGGTCCTACATTCAATATGACATGTGTAGAACTTGGTATCACTAACGCGGAGAATCTTCTCTTTACACATCACCATCGCGATAGTATACTCAATTGTCCAATTGGAGATAATGTCCGTATTGGGGTGCCTGCAAAAGAGGAATCGTGGTTTGCAAAGGTTGACACTTTTTGGAACAATTCTCAGTACCGATGGCACCTCTACAACTGCCATCCGCACAATCTTATGCTTGCCAAATCTATCCGAGTGGCAGATACATATACTGACGGTCAACAGATTGAGTGGGGTTCAGCATTGCTGACAGTCCTTGAAACACCCGGACATACGGATGGTAGTGTTACCTACCTCATTGATGTTGATGATAAACGTTTTGCTTTTACAGGGGATCTTATCTATGATGAAGGCAAGATTTGGGAACTCTATAGCCTACAGAAGGGACAGCAGACCAGCGACTATCACGGCTTTCTTGGAGCGCGTGATGAACTCAAGGAGAGTCTTGAAAAAGTCCGTCAGACATCGCCAACTGCACTAATTCCCACACACGGTAATATCATGCCTAACCCTGACAAGGCTATTGACATGCTTTTTGAACGGTTGGAGGAGTGTTATGATAAATATGTGTCCATCTCAGCACTCCGTCACTATTTTCCGAAACTTTTTACTGAATTTGAAGGACGTGCTGACCACATGCCTATCCGTGAAGGCAAAGCATCTCCTGATTTCCTACGACACTTTGGCACCACATGGATTATCATTTCTGAAAACGGTGAAGCGTTTGTGATGGATTGTGGTTCACCGAATATAATCAAACAGATTCAGCAGTTGGAAGAAAACGGTGAAATATCTGAGGTTACACAGTTTTGGATAACGCACTATCACGACGACCACGTAAATGCCATTCCTGAGTTTCAGGAGACTTTTCCTTGTGAATCAATAACCGATGATATTGTTGCGCGTGTAATCACAAATCCGATCGGTTTCAGGCTTCCCTGTATTTCGCCCTCTGTTACTCGGGTGGATCGTACCACAGGTGATGGTGATTCTTGGCAGTGGAATGAGTTCACAATGACTGCATACCATTTTCCGGGTCAGACTTATTATCACGGTGGATTGCTTGTGGAAGGACATGGCGTACGTATGTTCTTTTCGGGTGACTCTTTCACGATGGCAGGAATTGACGATTACTGCTCTGGAAATAGGAATCTACTCGGTGCGGATGTCGGTTACGAAAAATGCATACGTCTAATTCAAGAACTCAAACCTACACATATCTTTAACTGTCATGTTGATCCAGCGTTTGATTTTACTGATACTGAGATTGACTTTATGTTAAACACTCTTGCTGAACGAGAAAAGTGCTATACAGAACTCTTTCCTTGGGATCATGCTAACTACGGCATGGATGAACATTGGGTGCGTTGCTATCCTTATGAACAGGAAGTTGCACAGGGAGGTACAGCACAATTGCACGTAGAGATAACGAACCATTCACATGAACCGCGGACAGCAACTGTGCAACCAATTTTTCCCGGACCATGGGGTGTGGGTATCGATCCGAAAGAGACAACAATTCCACCGAGGACAGATGGATTCATTGATTTTTCTATTCCGATTCCGCAACACGTCTCTATATCAGGACGAATAGTCGTTCCTGTAGACATTACCTATAACGCACGTCCACTTGGTCAATTTCGTGAAGCAATCTTTGTAATTACGGGAGGATAAACAGTGTTAGAATTATCGCACCCAACAGTTGACATTGCTATAACTTGTAGCAATTTTGAGAAGTCATTGGATTTCTATCACAACAAGTTGGGTTTTGAAATTGTGTTGGATCTGGATATACCTGAAAAACTGGCTCAGGATGTCGGACTTGCCCCAACGGGATTTCGTCAAGTGCGGCTAAAGGCTGGTAATACACTAATTAAACTGATGGATATAGAATCTCCACCACAGACTCCGCAAAACAATTTCTCAGCAGGTGTTAGATGGCTTACCTTCATTGTAGACGATATTCAGAAAACTGTTGAAGACTTAAGACTTTACGGGGTTGAATTCCTTTCAGAACCTATAAGTGCCCCTGATGCCGCGGGTGTCGTGTGTGCGAGAGATCCTGACGGTATCCTTATTGAACTTGTCCAGATATAAGAGGTGATATGAAGACATTAACTGATTCTCAAATCCATGACTTTAGCGAAAACGGCTATCTATTAATCGAAAATGCGCTTGAACCTAATGACTTAAATCCGCTCATTAAAGAGTTTGGGGAGGTTGTAGAAAATGGGGCAGCTCAACTCTATGCAGATGGTGAAATTGATTCCGAATTTAAGACTGAAGGATTTGACACGCGTTTAGCAAAAATATCGGAACAATCTGAATTGTTGTTTCAGAAAGTATTTAGTGGAGTGTATACCGGTCCTGCTCTCTTTGATCTCCTTGTGAATCCGAAACTACTTGATATTGCTGAGTCACTTGTAGGACCAGAGATAATGTGTCACCCTGCATATCGTGTCCGTCCCAAACTTCCAGACCATGACAGAACATTAGTGCCATGGCATCAAGATGCAGGGTATATGGAACCAAAATGTGATTCTGTTTTACAACTGACAATCTGGATTCCGTTGATTGATGCGACGGTAGAGAACGGTTGTATGGAAGTTATCCCACATGCACATCGTGATGGTGTTTTCCTACACCGTCCTTCAGAACGTTTCTACCTTGAAATTCCAGATGATGCCTTGCCTCAGGTAGATCCGGTTGTTGTTCCTGTTAATTTTGGTAGTGTCCTACTACTTACTAATTTGACACCACATCGTTCAATCCCAAATGTTAGCAACCAAGTTAGATGGAGCGTTGATTCACGCTATCAGGACGCTGCGAAACCGGTCGGATATGAACCAGAGGCTGGATTTCTGGCAAGGAGCCAACTACATCCAAATGATGTTGTCACCACACCCGAAGAATTCAAACGCCTTCGTGATGAACATAAACCGGGTCCCGGTCCAAACCGATGGGCAAAGAAGGAGTAGAAGATGCGTAAATACTTTGTGATGACACCATTATTAATCATCATAGGATTTATTTTCATTGGTGCAAAGACAACAATTGAAAAACCAAGACCACAGGAAGTTAAACTTAATGGTAAAGTGCTTTGTATAGCAGAAGAGATGAAGACACTCTATAATGTTGAATTGGATGGTGAACACATACATCTATACGGATTCAAAACTGACAAGGACAAATACTATACGCTTCTAAACACACCTTTATCAAAGGCACTTTTTATTGACAAAAGACTTCACGAAAAAGACTTGATAATCAATGGTCGGGTATTTCCAAATTCACAATTGTTGGAAGTGCTCCGTTTTATGTCAATCCGAAATGGAGTTGTTCATGAACTTTACTACTATTGTGATACATGTTATATACGCACAGTTGCACCAGGAAATTGCGACTGTTGCCAAGCACCGGTTGTCTTGATGGAAAAACCATTAAATACAGATTCACTAATACCATCACCGTAAAGGAACAATTAAGGAAGTCACTATGGATAAACGTCCGAAAATCGCTGCAATTGCAACCATTTACCACAAATACTCACACACACAGCATATCGTGGATCGTTTCTTAGAAGGATACGGTTGGAATAGTCAGCATCATTATCCGCCAATGGACCTTGTCTCTTTATATGTTGAACAAGTTAAGGACAATGACCTAAGTAGCGATAGATTAGAACGTTTCCCTACAATGAAAGGATATCCAACAATAGCGGAAGCACTCACCCTTGGTGGTAAAGAATTAGCAGTCGACGGTGTACTACTCATCGGGGAACACGGTGAGTATCCCAGTAATGATAAGGGACAACGTCTGTATCCGCGTTATGAACACTATATGCAAATAGTTGAGGTGTTTGATAGAAGTGGACGTGGTGTACCCGTATTCAATGATAAACATCTCTCATGGAATTGGGATTGGGCAAGAGAAATGTACGATTTATCTCAATCAATGGACTTTGCATTTATGGCTGGATCTTCACTCCCTGTTACATGGAGAACTCCATCAATTGACATGCCACTCGGAACTACTGTGTCAGAAGCGGTGTGTGTTGGTTATGGAGGAGTTGATAGTTACGATTTCCACGCTTTAGAGACATTACAATGTATGGTGGAACGACGTAAAGGTGGTGAAAGCGGTGTGAAATGGCTACAGGCATATCGCGGGGATGCGTTTTGGAATGCACATCATTCCAAGCTCTGGTCTAAAGAACTCTTTGAGGCAGCACTTTGTCGGAGTCATACACTAACTCCATCACGTCCTGGATTTAACAATCCATTTCCAACAATAGATGAAATGAAAGAGATTGTTAATGATCCTATTGCCTATCAGTATGAACATAACGATGGACTAAAGTCTACAATGATTTTGATGAATGGATTAGTGCAGGATTTTAACTTTGCAGCATATATTGGTTCTCATAACGACGTGCTATCAACACAGATGTATCTTCCCATGCCACCAGCACGCACCACTTTAGCAAACTTCTTCTCACCCCTTGTTAATAACATAGAGCAGATGTTCTTGACTGGCAAAGCAACATATCCAGTAGAACGCACACTGTTGACCACAGGATTGGTTGCAGCAGGCGTTGATAGCTTACATGATGGTGGTAATTTACAGAATACACCGCACCTTGATATTGTCTATCAATCTACTGAAGAATCAACCTACTGGAGGACATGACACTATGAAACGAATTGCTGTTGTTACAACGATCTACCGTTATTTGACACATGCGCAACACTTCGCTGACCGTTTCCTCGTAGGCTACCCTAAAGAGGGTAAATGGCATCGTCCGAATATGAAAGTCGTATCCATGTTTGTTGACCAGAAACCTGAAGGGGACCAGAGCCAAGACCGTGCAAGAGAATTTGGTTTTACTGTCTATCCAACAATTGCTGAAACCCTTCGCTGTGGTGGTGATAAAATCGCAGTGGATGCTGTATTACTCATAGGCGAACACGGTGAATATCCACACAACGAGATGAGCCAGGTCCTTTATCCACGTTATGAATTTTTCAAGGAATGTGTCAAGGTATTTGAAGAAGATGAACGGGCTGTTCCTATCTTCAATGACAAACATCTTTCCTATAGTTTTGAAAAAGCAAAGGAGATGGTAGATGATGCACACCGTCTCAATTTTGGTTTACTTGCCGGTTCGTCTTTGCCAGTCACTTGGCGTTTACCAGATGTTGATTTGCCTTTAGGATGCGAACTTGAAGATGCACTCATGGTAGGAGTTGGTGGTTCGGACCCAATGGATTATCACGCATTAGAGGCAATGCAGTGTATGGTTGAAAGGAGAAAAGGTGGCGAAACTGGAGTCGCTGCAGTTCAATTGATAGATGGAGATGAAGTTTGGAAATCAGGTAAAGAGGGACGGTGGTCTATGGAATTGTTGGAAGCGGCTTTCTCCAGAAGTGATACTCCCTGCGGTTTGACTGATGAAGATGGTAGGACACAAGATATGATTGCAAATGGGGAAATATATCGTCTTGTTGACAATCCCTCCGCATATTTCATTGAATATAATGATGGATTTAAGGCAACACTTCTTATGCTTAATGGGGCTGTCCGAGATTACTGCGTTGCAGTGAAACTAAAAGATGAACCCGTGCCAGTATCAACTCAGTTTTTCTTAACACCGACACCGAATGTCACTTATTCAGCCTGCCTTGTATCTAAAATAGAGGAACTTTTTGAAACTGGTGATGCACCATATCCTGCGGAAAGAACATTGTTAGTAAGTGGAACATTGGAGAGTTGTCTAATGTCTCGTCATCAAGGTCATGTACGTTTAGAAACTCCGCATCTCAATGTTAAATACAGACCACCAGCAGAATCACAGCATGCACAAAGATAATTTTCTTTGTCGTCATATTTTCTTTGCATAAAATGATTAGAATTAATTCGTGGCAGATGAAGGTTGGTCTTGTATCACAGGAATTACATAGCTTCGAATCATCACATTTTCGACTGATTCTTTTTCTTCTCGTGGTTCTGGTTCTGAACGATGGTCGAATACGATATAATAACCTTCCGTTGCAAGCTCCGATTTAAGGTATGCTGCAAGTTGTTTCTTCCCAGCTTGATAGCGATTTTCTCCTCTCCATATCTTTATTTCAATGACGTACTTGTTCTGGTTGTGTGTGATAAGCAGATCCATTTTACCACGTCCAGTCTGAACTTCTAAAAACATACCACCACCGATGATCTGTATAAATGGTTCAAGATATGTTAGAAGAAGATGCTGCCCAACATATTCTTGAGGGGTCTCAGGCACTTGGAGGATTCTGTAACCTGCACGTGCTACGAAATCACGAAAGTTTTCTATTAATCCTACCAAATCAATATGTCCGGTTGAAGTAAGAAATGTTCGATAACCGGTTATGTTATCATCGGTAAAGTAATCATCCTCCAGACCGTTGATAGCTGGCTTGAATGCTTGAATAATGCAGTACAGATATATCGGATTGACAATCTCACACATGCTATCCTCACCCTTCTTTATCACTCCATAGGTTGCCAGTTCATTGATCTGGTTATTATGAAGGTTGTATCGTACACCTTCATCAGAAGTAAAGATTTTCATCAATATCGTTTCATAGCTGCGGTCTTTTCGGATATTGGTGGTTAGATGTGAAATATTTGTATTTTTTTCTTCAATGAGATGAGTATGAGCTTTAGCAAAATGTGATATGGTAATCGTCTCTGTTTTCGGTATAGACATTTCCTCAGTAAGTATCTGACCTAAACGATTAACTAAGAAAGGCTGTCCTGCTGTCTGTTTATGTAGAATTTGTATAACCTCTTGGTCAATGGTTTGACCAATTTCATCTGTATACTGTGAAAACAGTTCACCCACTTGTTTGACTGTGAAGTTCGGTAATCGAAATTCATCCTGTATATTGAATGGTGAGATTGACCTATCATAGTCAAGTTGTGCTATGCTCTTAACTCCTACTATACCTACGCTGTGTGGACACTTAATTTCGGTAGAAAGATAAATCTGGCGAAGGGAATATAGAAAGTCACTTACAACAGATTGTGGGATTCCATCAAATTCATCAATAAGGAGAACCACCCGCTTGAAGTTAGATGTCTGTTCGTGAGAATCAATGTTAAGTAATCCTCCAAGACTATCAAAAAACCTGACCAAAGACAAATGATCAGTGATTGTTGCGTTCTCGATTAACTGTATGAGTGATTCAGATGGGTTACTACTATGTATCTGGAACGCTCTATTGATTTGCTTGTTAATCATATATTTCAACTGATCGTAAAAAATGGATGGGGCAACATTACGCATTGTTTGAAAATCCAACTGAATCGGTAAGTAGGTTGGATCTTCTGTGGTAAGTGCATCAAGTGCCATTCTGAAAAAGGTTGTCTTTCCAGTTTGGCGCGGTGCAAATAGTACTATGTATTTACCTTCTATTACACGGCGGATAAAATTTCTCGTCTCTTCTGTACGTGGGACGACGTAGTTCTTATCAGGGTATACAATACCATGTGTGCCAAAAGTCCTCATTTTGTCTCCTTATGGAATGCATCCATATAACCAATTTTATCACAGACTCTTATGATAATCCATACCTTATTTCTAATCAATTCCAGTTTGTTGAAACTGGAATTTGTAGATTAAACATTGAAGAAAATACCCCTATAACCTTCAACTTGTGATATACTACAAAGTGTGAATATTGAATCTTGGAGGTATAATTCATGAATGAATCTGATAGAAAGTGGGATGGAACGATTACACGATATCCAGACCCTGCAATTGAAGTTATTGATTCCCGATTTGCAAGATATAAAATTGGGAATTCTGTTGTTGAAAGGTTATGGACTGGTGCACGTTGGTCAGAAGGACCCGTTTGGTTTGGAGATGGTGGATATCTCCTTTGGAGTGATATACCGAACAACCGAATCTTGAAATGGGAAGAAGCGAACGGTAAAGTTAGTGTTTACCGTAAACCCTCCAATTACAGCAACGGTCACACACGTGACAGACAGGGACGGTTGATCAGTTGTGAACATGGCACTCGACGAGTTACACGAACCGAATATGATGGTACTGTCACCGTGTTAATAGACAAGTATAACAATCGGAGGCTTAACGCCCCAAACGATGTTGCTGTTCATCCGGATGGACATATCTGGTTTACCGATCCGGGTTATGGTATCATGCTCAATTACGAAGGACACATTGCTGAATTTGAGTTGCCGACCGCTGTATATCGTCTGGACCCAGATACCGGTGAAGCTACTGTAGTAACAGAGGAACTCGAAAAACCGAATGGTATCTGTTTTTCACCAAACTATAATAAACTCTATGTGGTTGATACAGGGGTTACACACAAAGAAGGAACTCCAAGAAACATCTATGTCTTTGATGTTGTGAACAATGAACGTTTAGAAAACAAAAGCGTCTTTTGTGATATGTCACCCGGTATTGCAGATGGAATAAGGTGTGACGTTGATGGCAATTTATGGGCAAGTGCTGGTTGGGTTGGCGATGGTTACGATGGTGTCCATGTTTTTGCACCTGATGGCACGCTTATCGGGAAAATACATCTTCCAGAGATATGTTCAAACCTTTGTTTCGGTGGTGTAAAGCGGAATAGACTCTTTATGACCGGTAGTCAATCACTATATTCAGTCTATGTTGAAGCACAAGGACTACAGTTATTTTAGGTTGAACCAGAGATCTATTAAGTTAATGAGTAAATTGGAACATATTAATTGCCCCATTTGTGAATGCGATGAAACAGAGTTGCTGTTTGTTAAAGATGACCTATCGGTTGTTGCATGTAAACAGTGCAAATTGCGGTATGTAAATCCGAGAATAAATAGACTGACACTTGAGAAAGGTTACGTTGAAACATACTATCCTCCGGAAAAAGTTGAACGTATCCATGCGGATGACATGGAATGGTTACAGATGTCTGAACGTCTCATAGAATTAGAACGACAACATCAGGGAAAAGGTCGAATACTGGATGTGGGATGTGGGATCGGTACGTTTCTCAATTTGGCAAGCGAACAAGGATGGGAGTCGTACGGGATAGATCCATCAAAGAGCGGCTGTACATTTGCACAACAAGAGTATAAACTGGATGTCAGGTGTGGGGACATTTTTGATGCGAAATTTCCTTCAGCACATTTTGATGTTATTACGCTTTATCATGTATTAGAACATATCTCTGAACTTAATCCGTTTCTTAGTGAATTACATAGAATATTAAAACCATCTGAGAAAGAGGAGAAAGAAAGCACATTGGTTATTGAGGTGCCGAATGGTGAAGGACTTCAGAGTAGGATTCATAAAGCAGATTGGCCTTATGTCCATCCACAGGATCATCTATACTATTTCTCATCTCATTCTTTGCCGATATTACTACAAAAACACGGCTTTCGTAACATCAGATTGGGTAAACCAAGACGCGTCAGTCAAGATAAAGATTTCAAATTCAAACTAAGGCAAGTTGCCACTTCAATGTTGGTAAGATTACATTTAGGCACAGTAATTCGTGTGTATGCAAGTTTGTGAATTTATGTTATGCTGACGGTTCTTGATATGTATATGTTTGGATAACATCGTTCATAAGCAATTGTTGCGCGATTGTCTCAACAATTTCAGCTGTCAACGTACCCGTTAACCAGTATTTATGTCCAGTCTTTACAGTGGTGACATCAGTAATTCCAAGATCATTTATACCTTTGACAGCACTATCACCCACTGCATCAGTAACGCCCGGTTTGAATTGCACTTCAATCGTCCAACTTAGAGAAGAGTCAGTTTTGGCACCATAAGTGTATGTTTGAGTTATTGGATCTGTCAGTAGTCCAGAACATATTCGGTCAATTGTTTCAGCATCAATAGAACCCTCAATCCAGTAAACAGCAGCAACACGAACGGATTCTATTCCACTGATACCTAAGTCAGTTATGTCTTCAACTATACCTTGACCAACGGTATCGGGAACATCAGGTTTGTAATAAACTTCTACTTTCCAATTATTCATAAGTAAACACTCTTTCGTAATAAATGACTAAAATTTTGAACAATAATTGATTTCTGTGCACATTCGGCACAGTGAGGACTTTACACTATTACACAATGTGGAATCGAACGGTACTACATATATCAATTTTCACTTTATTCGTTTTCTTCTGATGACAAGTCGATCTCACCGAAGGGATCGGGTGGTTCACCCTCACCTGGAACGAAAGGATTTTCTATTTCAAGTATGTTATATCGTCCTTGATAGTCAAGTACTTCTGTTCCCCAATTGAAATTATAACCTTGTATATAAGGTACTGCATATCCGGTCTCAAACAGATGTTGTGCAAGGTTTATTCGTTCACCATTTATATGTAGGTATACTTCTGCGACAGTCCTCCCCACGTATAAACCGAATTCAGGATTTTGAATTTCAATCGCTCGTTGTATGTTACCATACACAGATTTTTCTACAAGTGATCTCAGATAGTCCCGAGTAAGTTTCCCTCGGATTACCATTCGTTCTTTTTCCTCTGCTGTCCAAGGACCTGTCCGTCTAACTTCAGCAGCATCGACACCGGAAAAACGTACATTTGTCGAGGCATATATTCCATCTATATGCTTTACTATACCAGGCCAGACACCGAGATTTTCAGGTTCTGGACCTTCATCAAAACGGTGTAACAAGAACATAAGACGGTTTATAGTGTCTCCATCGTAGACATCGTTGATATCCGCGACAGAAGCAAAATATGAAATTTCACCATCTTCATCTTCGATTTTTAATGTAGGTCTGCAGTCAGGAACTACCAGTCCGTCAACAACAGTGAAGGCACAGGTTTCGTCTTTAAAAAAGATTTCTCCGCCGATAATCTGCCTATCTTCGCAACCTGAAAGAGTTGCAACACTAAGCATTGCTGTAATTAATAAGGCAATATGGTATATTTTATGTGTGTAATATTGTATAATATTCATCTGTATTTTTTCCTAATCATTCTGTAAAATATGACTTTGCTATATACTCTAAAAATGAAATGGTGATTTTTATTCTTATAGGTGAAATAAAATGGATTCCAAACAGATTCGCGTGTTAGTTATCGGTGCACATCCAGATGACTGTGATATAAAAGCAGGTGGCGTTGCTGCACTATATGCTCAAAAAGGACATCTTGTCAAATTTGTTTCCGCTACGAATGGTGATGCTGGACACCATGAAATGGGTGGTGGTCCGTTAGCAAAAAGACGTAATGCAGAAGCACAAGCAGCAGCGGAAATCATCGGTATTGATTATGAGTTACTTGACAATCACGATGGTGAACTGATGCCTACTTTGGAGAATCGTTATAAGATTATCCGCACTATTCGTGAATTTCGTGCTGATTTAATTATGACACACCGACCAAACGATTATCATCCTGATCATAGATACACATCAATGCTTGTTCAAGATGCTGCCTATATGGTTACTGTTCCAAATATCTGTGCCCTAACTCCACATTTAGAAAAAAATCCTGTTATAGTCTATCTAAGTGATAACTTTAGAAAACCTTACCCATTTACTCCAGATGTAGTTGTAGATATTGATACAGTTGTTAATAAGAAAATAGATATGCTTCATTGCCATGTATCGCAGTTTTATGAATGGCTACCTTACAATAGTGGCACACTACATTTAGTACCAAATAGTCCAAACGAACGACATGAATGGCTTGCTGAACGTTTAAGAAATCGATTTA
The DNA here is from genome assembly GCA_026710795.1 of Candidatus Poribacteria bacterium. Taxonomy (GTDB): domain Bacteria; phylum Poribacteria; class WGA-4E; order WGA-4E; family WGA-3G; genus MSPOR6. The sequence goes on along the minus strand of JAPOQK010000066.1, from coordinate 44,303 downwards.
GATCAATAGCAGACAATTATCGAGAAATGTTAATTGAACTTTACGGTGAAGAAGAGGGACACAGCATACAATATGCAGAGGCTTTTGAGTCCTGTGAATACGGCTCACGACTAAATACAGACAATTTACCGATACTATTTCCATTTTACGACTAAAAATCTAATTTCATTTGCAGTACAATTGAATATAGAGTATCCTATAGATGATTCACATACCTCTACAAATTAGGAGTCTTCTAATTATCTATGCCAACCGAACAAGGAAATCCAAAGGTATTATTTTATCTTGTCAGTGTAATAGGTCTCATTTATATGATCGTAATGGTCATTCTCTTTTTTAATGCAGCACCTGCTCGATCAAATATTGATGTGCATATTGAACCAACTGAAGCACCAGCCTGTTTGAAATGCCATTTGAAAGGAGACGAAACATCCCCAACGATGCCACACCTCAACGTTGGTAGATGTATTCTATGCCACGGATTAGCGACGGAAAAGAGTGATTAGTCCTATGACTTTGCATGTTTTGCCCTGAGCGCAATCCATAACACCTCATCTTCTGCCTGACGCGTTATTCTGTCGCATTCCAATCCATTTTCTGCCAATTCCTCCTGAAGAACTCCTAATTCATTTTCTAAAATACCCGAAAAGATGATGTGTCCATTAGGATTCAAACGCGCAGGACAGTGTGGAATCATTGGTAGAATCGCCTTTGTTAGAATATTACCAACTATAATATCATATTTATCATTGAGTGACTTAATTCCGTCACCTTGAATTAGAGTAATATTTTCAGCAACCTCATTTAATTTGAAGTTATGTTCGGCTACGGGAATTGCCGACTCATCAAGTTCTACCGCATCAACAGATTCTGCTCCAAGCTTAACAGCTGCAATAGCAAGAATGCCAGAACCTGTTCCAATATCAGCAACTTGTTGATTCAGTCGTATCGTTTGTTCCAACATTTCCAAAGATAATCGGGTAGTTGGATGGTATCCTGTTCCAAATGCCATTCCCGGATCAATTCGGATATGTATGGATGTGTCATCAGGTGAGATCTCATGCCAAGTTGGAAGTATACGTAAATTTTTGCCTACACTCTGAGGTAGGATTTCGCTCTTCCATGCTTCAGTCCACTCTTCAGATTCAATCCGTTGTAAATCTATTTTTGAAGAATGTGCTTGTATACCCCATTTTGGAAGTTTAGAAAGAAAGTTTCTCAACTTCTCTATTCTCGTGTTTATCAGATCATCAAGTGGGTAATATGCGATAAGGGAAGTACTTGCATCTGTAGTATCTTTCTGTTCTACACCACGAGCGTCCAATTCAATAAGGAAATTAGATACGGCTTCAGATGCCTCAAAAGAGGTAGTAACGGTAATCTGTGCCCAATGCATAATTTGGTTTCACGGATTGAATTAAAATTGTAGTAATGTCCTATTTATCATCATCGTGAAAACGAAAGAGTTTATCCCAAAACCCATTGTGTCCAGATTCTGGTTTATCTCCGTGGGATTCAGCAAACTTTTCTAAGAGACTGCGTTGTTCTTGATTTAGTTTCCTCGGTGTTTCAACAGCAACTTGAACTACAAGATCTCCAAAACTGCTACTTCTGTACTTTGGCATACCTTTACCGTGGATCCGCAACCGATCCCCGTATTGTGTTCCAGTAGGAATATCTAACTTGTGAAGTCCATCTATACCTTTAACCTCAATACTACTACCGAGTGCTGCTTGAACGAAAGAGATTTTTGCGGAGGTAATCAAATCGTGTCCATCACGACTAAACCTTTCGTGTGGTCTGATATGTACAACGACGAGAAGATCCCCGGGAGGACCACCGAGTGAGCCAGCCTCCCCTTCTCCACGCAAACGATATTCAAACCCGTTGACGACTCCTTTGTCAATACCAACCTTGATCTCACGGTTGACTCTAATCCTACCTTGTCCATTACAATTTCTACACGGATTTTGGATTATTTCCCCTTCTCCACGACAACGAGGACAAGTTCGAGACATTGTGAAAAAACCTTGTGATTGTGTGACTTGACCACGACCGTAACATTCTGGACAGGTGTCTACCTTTGAGTCTGCTTCTGACCCACTTCCATTGCAATCTGAACAAGATTCTATTCGTGGAACATCAAATGTAATTTCTTTACCGTTGAATGCATCCTCAAGTGTAATCTCAATGTTCGTTTGTAGACTGCGTCCCTGCTTAGGTCTACGTTGTTGGGTTCTACTGAATCCACCGAATACGTCTCCAAAGACATCATTGAGAATATCGTCCAAGTTTATACCAAATCCGAAGTCAGAACTGACACCTTCAAGTCCAGCATGTCCATATTGATCATAACGTTGACGTTTCTCAGGAGTTCTTAGGACATCATAGGCTTCGGTGGCTTCTTTAAATTTGTCTTCTGCTTCTTTATCACCTGGGTTTTTATCTGGATGATATTTGATAGCTAACTTTCGATATGCTTTCTTAATTTCGTTCTCATCAGCATCTCTGTTAACATCTAAAATATCGTAATAATCCCGTTTTTGCCTCATCTGTTATCCCGCCTGAATTGCATAAGGTTTGATCTATTTTTCAGCAGTGTTCTCATCCTGTTGTTCATCAGTATCGTTAGATTCAGTTTCATTTTCAACTTTTCCTTTAGAGACCGCTACTTGTGCAGCACGAAGAACTTGATCGTGTAATTGATAACCGCATCTATACTCCTCAATTACATTTCCTTCAGGAATGTCGTCTGATTCTGTTGCAATGACAGCTTCATGCTGATTTGGATCAAACAGTTCGCCTACCGCTTGAATTGGTGTAAGTCCCTGTATCTTCAATACATCCATAAATTGCTTATGTACCAGTTGCACCCCTTCACTGAAATTAGAAAAATCTGATGCAGATTCACTTGCATCCACTTTCTCTGCAGCACTCTTTATTGCAGCTTCAAGACTATCTAACACAGGAATAAGTCCTTCTATCAGATTCCTGTTAGCGAACTTAAGTTGTTTTTCAGCATCAGCTTCTATACGTTTTTTTGAATTCTCCGCTTCTGCAGCAGTTCTGAGCAAACGTTCACGTTCAGCTTGATACTGATCTCGTTCAGATTCGGCTACTGCTTCAAGTTGTTTTTTAAAGTCCTCTTTAAGTTCTTCAAGTTCCGCTTCAACTGTCTCAATTGTGCGTTCTTCTGCTTCCGTCTCTGCTTCAGAAGATACTTCTGTTTCCTCTTCAGGTTCATCAATTAGAAAATCGGGTTTGTTATTTTTATCTTTTTCTATTTCAATAACTACCTCATTATTTTCAGACATAATGAATTACCTCTTTCAGTATATGTAAAATATATGTTACTATTGTTGTCTCATAGAAAGTTAGATGTACAACCTAATTATGTATAGCATCTGCAAACTGCTTCATCAAATCAAAGGAACTACATTTTTCAAGGATGTTGCCTGTGACAATGAAATCAGCTCCAGCTTTTACTTTGTCAGCTGCACTTTCTGGATCTTTGATTCCACCACCAACAATTAGTGGTATGTCAATTTGAGATTTCACCGCTGTTATCATCTCATTAGGTACTGGATACTTTGCTCCACTACCTGCTTCTAAATAAACCAATTGCATTCCAAGATATTGTGCTGCTAATGCGTGGGGTCCTGCTATATCCGGTTTTTCCCTCGGAATTGGTGCAGTACCGCTCATAAATTCAACGGCAGTTCGGTTGCCCCCATCAATGAGTATATATCCTGTGGGGATTGGTTCCAATGCATATCGTTGTATCTTTGGTGCTGCTTTGACTTGCTCCCCTATAAGGTAATTTGGATTTCTTCCGCTGATTAGACTCGTATAGAGTATTGCATCGGCATGGGGTGTAAGATGCATTGAATCCCCTGGGAAAAGGATGATAGGTAGTTCTGTTTCTGTTTTCAATGCTGCTGCAAACGGATGTAGGTCTATCGTTAAAAGACTCCCACCGAGCAAGATTGCATCTACTCCTGATCTTTCTACTTCTCGTGCAAGTTTAGCACAACTGTTTAACTCACACTTCTCGGGATCAATCAGAACGAGATATCCTGCATTCTGTTTTTCAATTACCTCTCGTAGATATCCTAAAACACATTTTGTTGCCAAATGCCAACATTCCTTAGTCTACTTATACTTATTATCTTGTTCAATACGATCTACTTTCTAATCTCTACAAAACTAAACTATTTTAACACCTTCTTGAGTATTTGTCAAATTGAAGTTAGTTATGGCAGGTCCTGACAAATTCTATTGTTATTTTTCATATATCGCTTTATTTCTTGTTTGTGTAACTAATTTATGTTGAATACGTTTTTCTTACATACCTGTAAAAAAATAATATACATAAGGACAGAAAAATGAAAAATCAATTTAGAAAAATCTACACTCAAGTCAATCCACTTGTCGGACTTTCTGCGAAGACGTTACGTCTCTATTGCGCGCTTGAAGATTTTCGTGCTCAAACAGATACACTTGAAAAACCTAAATGGTTTCGCACCCCTAACCGAGACAAAGTGTTGGAAAAAGTTGGATTTTCAAAGACTGACATAGATAGTGGAATATCAGAATTAATTGCAGCTAATCTGTTACTGATCCAAAACAGAAACTGTGATCAATGGTATTGTTTGAAATAACAGTGCGATGTCTTTATTAAATGTTCCCAGACTCATTTTGGCATCAGCGTCCCCGCGCCGTGCTGCTTTATTATCTCAAATTGGTATGACATTTGAGGTATACCCCAGTAATATACAAGAAGCCGAACATCAACATGACACGTCCCCAGAGGTAGTCACCCAAAGACTGGCATCCTTAAAAGCAAGGACTGTCGCTGAACGGTACACCGATGGGATTGTTATTGGTGCAGACACACTGGTTGCGTTTGATAACGAACTACTCGGTAAACCTGATAACGATGAACATGCGAAACAGATATTATTGCGTTTAAGTGGAAAATGCCACAATGTCGTGACCGGTGTATCTCTGTTCAATCTCAAAAAAGGAAAAGAGAAGACTTGGGCAGAAGTTACTAAGGTATATTTCAGGAATCTCCAACAGACAGAGATAGAACACTATATTAAATCCGGAGAAACATCAGATAAGGCAGGTGCCTATGGAATTCAGGGAAAAGGAGCAGCATTTGTCCAACGGATTGATGGTTGTTATTTCAATGTCGTTGGACTTCCACTTGCAAGTCTGGTCGAACAACTCATGGATTTTTAACCTGATGTATCTTACTAAACAATATACTTCCACTGAGGGATTATCAAATCTTATCAATCCTGGTGAGTTTGGATTCAGTAAGCTACATTTTGGCATCCTTAATCTTTCCCCACATGCTACCTTCTTTGATCATTCTGATGACTGTGAAGTAGTCCTAATCGCATTAGGTGGACAATGCACCCTCTTGGTAGGTCATAACGGAAACAAAGCTAATGGCATATTGGGAAAAAGAGCAGATGTATTTGATGGGGATGCATGTATTGCTTACATTCCACACCATACTACCTTTGAAATAATAACTAACACAGACCGAATTGAAATTGCTATCTGTAGAACCCAATCACACTCTGATTCAGCAGCAATTATATTAGATGCTGGTGAGAAAGTAACTGATGCAAAATACCAACTTCGCATTCGTGAAAACGATTTTTCAAGTGAAATTGCAGGAGAAGCAATTTGTTTGTATCGTTTCAAAGATGGAACAAACTCAGTAACGTTACAGGTTGTTGACTCCGATAAGAATGTCAAACGAACTGATTTACACCACAATGATATACTTGTTATTCCAGAAAATGCCCGTGCACGGCTAATTAGTTATGAAAATGTGTGCTACCAATTCATGATAACACACGCAATTCACTATAATTAATTATATTCCATGAATAGTAGTATCTTAAGTTCCTCGTGGTGCGTCTCCAATTAGTTCACCACCCTTTTTGAGAAAAGCAACTGCACTTAGTGATATTTGAACCTTTACCTCCTGATTGTTTATTTCTCCGATTGAGAGAAGAACAATCTTCTTATCATTTGTTACACCGAGTATTTTACCGTGCAACCCTCCATTAGTTACGATCTCGTCACCTTTTGTTAAATCTTCAAGCATTGCCTGATGTTTTTTCCGTCTTTGCTGTTCTGGACGGAACATCAGAAAATACAGGATAAGAATCATAGGAACGACCATAAAAAGAATACTTGTAAGACTTTCCATGATAGATTAAATCTCTCCTTGTTATTATAGAATTAGCATGGCATCACCATAACTAAAAAATCTGTAGTCATGTAAGAGTGCTTCTTTGTAGGCACATTGTATAAGTTGTATGTCTGCGAAGGCACTAACAAGCATAAGTAATGTTGATTTCGGTAGATGGAAGTTGGTGACCAAGGCATCTACAGCTTTGAATTGGTAACCTGGATAGATGAATAGTTCACTTTTTCCTGTAAAAGGTTTGATAATTCCGTCTACGCTAACAGTTTCAAGTGCGCGTACTACAGTTGTGCCAATTGCTACTATTGTTTTACCTTCTTCACGTGCATTACATATCTTTATCGCTTCCGTTTCTGTAATGTGTATATATTCTGCATGCATTTTATGGTTTTTGACGTTTTCAACTTTGACAGGTTGAAATGTCCCAATCCCAACATGCAGGGTAAGCATCGCGGATTCTATCCCACTGCAATTTAATTGATATAATAATTCTTTTGTAAAATGCAAACCTGCGGTTGGAGCAGCAATAGCACCATCGGAAGATGCATATACAGACTGGTAACGCAACGTATCGTCAGGATTTGGAGAACGACGGATGTAAGGTGGTAATGGCATCAGACCAACTTCTGCAAGGATTTCTGATAAAACTCCTTGATATACGAATTGTACAATACAATTACCTTCCTCAGGTTTGGCAATAACCTCTGCCTTAAGAATGCCATCTCCAAGTTCTATTTCTGTTCCGACTCGTAGACTCCGACGTGGTTTTGCTAAGACTTCCCATGTATCCTGATCCTTTTCCTCAATGAGCAGAAGTTCGATTCTTCCCCCAGTCTCTAATTTATTCCCAATTAACCTTGCGGGTATTACTTTTGTGTCATTCAAGACTAAAAGTGACGAATCTGGTAAGTAATCACCAATCTTTGAAAAATGTGTATGATGAAATTCACGGGTGCCGCGGTCAATAATCATTAGTCTTGATGCATCCCGATGTTGCAGCGGCACTTGTGCAATTCGATCAGGAGGAAGGTCGTAATCGAAATCTGTGAGATTCATAGATATAGTTATAATTGAGTGTCTGATGCAAATCGGAGATATATCAAATATCAAAAAGTGATGGTTGCTTACCTGTTGGATAACCGAAATATTCATACGCAGCTTCAGTTGCAACTCGACCACTTGGTGTAAGCATTAAAAATCCTTCTTTGATATAATACGGTTCAAATACTTCAGATATTGTACGTTCATCTTCACTGAGAGCGACAGAAAGTGATCTTAGTCCCGCACGTCCACTGAAGGTATCAATTAATGCTTTGAAATAGGCATAATCTTGTGCGTTTAACCCTTTTTCATCTATACCGAAGAATTCCAATGCCTCTAATGCTACTTCAAGTGACAGAATACCACCACTTTTCACTTGTGCATAATCTCTAACCCTTGCAAGTAATTTATTTGCTATACGCATTGTACCTCGTGAACGTAATGCTAAAGCATATTCTGCATCTTCTTCTGTTTTTATGTTTAGTTTAATACTATTGATTCGGATGGCTTGCTGAATATCTTCAGGGGTGTAATAATCAAGATGTATATGGATTCCAAGCCTGTCACGAAAAGGACCGGTTAGTAAACCTTCGCGTGTTGTTGCACCTACTAAGGTGAATGGGTCTATTGGAACTTGCACTACATCTGAACCAGGACCTTGACCAATGGGAAGATCCAATATGAAATCTTCCAGAACCGGGTAAAGCGATTCCTGAATCTGTGCTCTCATGCTGTGGATTTCGTCAATAAAGAGGATATCTCCTTCTTCAAGATTGGTCAATGTAGAAGCAAGATCAAGCCGTTCCATCACAGGACCGATAGCTTGTTTAAAATTAGTGCCAAATTCATTGGCAATTATCTTAGCAAGAGTTGTTTTACCAAGTCCTGGAGGACTCACCAGTAGGACATGTTCCAATACATTATCTCTACTTTTGGCACTTCCCTTTTCTTTTGCTTCTCGTCTACTTTTTACAGCTTCAATGTGTAGTCGTAGTTGTTCTTTTGCTGTATCCTGTCCGATAAATTCATCTAATGTTTCTGGACGTAAACTATATGAAAATTCATCTTCAGTATTGTCATGAATGTCGTAGTTGTCCATATTGTAGTCCCGGTTATTGTATAAAGTAAGATTGACTAATTTCGGATATATCGTAGTGCTTCTCTAATTAAATCTTCCCGTTCAGCAGAATCACCGAGAGCTTCTTGCGCTTTTTCTAATGCTTGTTCCGCTTCAAGGTCTGAAGCACCAAGATTAACCAGAACATTGATGACAGCTTGATGTGTAGAAGCTGCGCCACTCACTTCAAATTTCTCTTCTAACTTGATTTTAGCAATATTCTTTTTTAGTTTTATAATGATAAGCTTAGCAAGGTCATCACTCAGTCGTGGGACACGTCGCAAAATTGGTATATTTTCTTTAAGTACAGCCTGTACAAATTGCGATGGTGACAGTCTTGTAACAATATTTTGTGCTAATGTAGGTCCAACACCTTTGACGGTGAGAGCTAACTCAAAGATTTTCAACGCGTCTCGCGATGTGAATCCGTATATCTTAATTACATTTTCGCGATTCTGGCTATAGTGTGTATAAAAAGTAACAGGTTCACCAATGGAAGGCAATTCTGCAAGTGTCCGTTCCGCAACATCAACAGTATAACCGACACCGTTTACATCTACAACGACCTCTTTCGAATCAATATGTGCCAATGTTCCATTTAAATGCGCAATCATGCAGATGAGTTCCTTTCATTGAACTGGAATAATTAATCAACTCAGGCAGGTAATTCCTCAAATTTTTCTCGGAGTTTATTTAATTTATGGGAACGTGAATGGCAGATTGTGAGAGCAAGTGCATCGGCTGCATGATCGGGTTGGGGTATTTCTTTCAATTTCAGTAGCATCTGAACCATTTTTTGTACTTGAGTCTTGGGGGCTTTGCCATAACCTGTAACAGATGTCTTCACTTGTAAGGGAGTATAAGTAGCCATTGGCGTGCCGCTATTCGCTGCAGCTAACTTGATGATACCTTTTGCTTCACCGAGGATAAATGCTGTTTTTACCTGTTTACTAAAGAAAACATCCTCAAGAACTACTTCCTCAACATCATATTCATCAATCAGATTTATCACTTTGTCATATATTGCTTTTAATCGCATCTCTGAAGGAGTTTTAGAATCAGTTTTGATATTCCCGTAATGCAGGAGTTGATTACGGGATACATTAGATTGGACAATACCATATCCAGTGTTTGCTAAGCCGGGGTCAATCCCAAGTATTATCATCAACAAAAATCCTAAAATTAGGCTGCAGTCTCAAGTATATCGTCAGGAATGTCAAAGTTAGCATAAACTTTTTGAACATCATCCAATTCGTCAAGCGATTCCATCAGACGTAGCATCTTTTCTGCTGCTTTTCCTTCAAGTTTTACAGTATTTTGGGGTATCATGCTAATTTCTGCCAACTGAATGTCTGCTTCAGTAGATTGTATTGCAGTTACAACCTTATCAAATTGCTCAAAAGGTGTAATGATTTCTATCGCAGTATCCATTGGTGTCAAATCTTCAGCACCGGCATCAGCAGCAACCATAAAGAGCTCATCTTCATCAATGCTACCCGCTTCAACAACAATGAGTCCACATTTATCGAATCCCCATGACACACAACCCCGTTCTCCAATCCTACCATCATACTTGCCGAGAACATGTCTTATATCAGCAACTGCACGATTACGGTTATCTGTTATCACCTCAATTATCATTGCAACACCACCCGGACCATATCCCTCATACACAACTTCTTCTAATGTTGCACCTTCAAGTTCACCAGTGCCACGTAAAATTGCCTTTTCAATATTGTCATTAGGTACGTTACCTGACTTTGCTGCAGCTATCGCAGAACGAAGACGCGGATTCATATCTACATCACCACCACCAAGGCGGGCAGCAGCTGTAATCTCTTTGACTGCCTTTGAAAAAAGTTTGCCACGTTTAGAATCATTAGCAGCTTTTTTATGTTTTATCGTTGACCATTTAGAGTGTCCTGACATTATCTGTGTCCTTTCTTATTTTTGTTCTTCAAAAAGAAAATTAGTTTTTATATCGGACCTACAAAAACTAATGGCGCGCATCGGAAATATCCCTTTAGATAGTATAGCAGATTGTTACACAAGATACAAAACAAAATGTTAGCTAAGGTGTATAAAGTTATTGGTATGGATATTACTTTCTCTTGTTGGAAATGCAGTGTAAAGACAGCTACCCGTTTAATACCATTTCTATGTGTTTTAAATGTGACCTTTTGCACGTCACTGTGACGTTTTAAATCCAGTCAGGATAAGGAATGTGACGCGAATTTCACTTTTTTTTTGGGAGCTCCTTTTACTTTTCTTGACTTACCTTCACAAATAATTCTATATTCTAAACAGATGTTAATTATATAGTATCTTTTTGTGGATGTCAAATTAAAAAGTGAAATGTTTTATTGGATATATATTGGTATTTTATAGGTATATTAAATTGTCCTTGTCAGAATCACAGATGACAGAGAAAAACAGTATCCCTATGCCTAAAAAGTTGTAGGTATCAACTTGGGTTAATTTAGTTGAACAGTTTACATTCAATATGGTAAAATTATTTATCCTCAATTTCAGGAGTCTAATATGTTGCCTTTTGTCCTAAAAACTGTTGATGAACCGATTTTACGTCTACATCTTCTAAGAAATGAGAATAGCATTATTGATGTTCACGTTGAGACAGAGATGTACATCGGTGAATCCGTTGTTGCCGATATGAATATGGATAGACATAGCCTACATCGTGAAAATCGTGCGATTTTAAAGGAAGCAGAGGAAGCAGCATACAAGGCATTTACCACATTTCTGCGGAATACATCTGAAGAAGAATCATTTCTCCCAATTGAACTCCTATCTCAGTATCCATATCAACGTTATACCTTAATCTTATCGGTTACCCGTTCCTATGAACTTAATGAGGTATTTCAAAATACACCAGATACCTCATGGATAGAACAAGGTAATTCCATCTTTGAATATGAGGGTTATGAACTTTCTCTTAATGCGAAACACCATATACAAGATTCGTCTGCTTATCTGGTAGCCCCAGAGAAATTCACAGTTTTTATGCGACAGGTCAATGATGTTGAATCCATCCGTTTTTATCGTAGCAAATTCCTTGATCTTACAGAAAATGCTCCGCCACCTTTCCATTTAAATGCTCAAGAAGTGATTGAATCTGTTCAACAAGAAATCACCAACCGTGATAGTACTGTGCCGATAGGACAACTTCTCATGTTTCCACCATCTGAAACCGAAACAGATGGTGGTGATCCTATGATGGAATGTCCTGAATGTAACGGTGAGGTAAGACAAATCGGAAAAAGCTATTTTTGCTTAGAGTGCGATTGGGATGACCTTCCGAAATTAGCACGTTATTCGGATAGTTGATAGAGCCAACTCAATTACATCATACCGATGGTGGCAGAATATAATAATAAAGCATTGTGTTAACAACGGCTAAGAACGTTCCCATAACTGTTTGGAGTGGGGTATGTCGTTTACGGTAAATTCGCGCCCATGCAATTAACGGAAGAAGTAGGAAAAGCCATACCAAAACATAATTGACGAATAACGCTAAGACAATAATACAACCGGTTGCAACACTTGTGTGAAAACTAATTTTCCAGAAGGGCGTAATCGCTGAAAACACTACACTGTTAACGATATACGCTTGACATACCCAGATGATTCTCTCATTTGCCCCCACACGGTAAAGAACAATAGTACCTAAAACCATACTGACGACTGTTAAGCTAAGTGGCAACAGTCGTTCTTCTTTCGCATGTAAATGAACATTACTCACTTTCGATAACCGAAAAAGTAGAACTATTGCCAATATCGGTAATACAGTTACAAATATAGCTACAACTGTGATCCAAAGTAATACTTCCTCAGTTGTTCCAGCATTTTTGTGAATTACGAAAACAGCTGCTACAATTGGAACGATAAACGGACTGAATATTGCTGATGTCCACAGAGCAATCCTTTCCGTAAATGGTGAGATAGTCTTTTGATTCATCAATTACTGGTTTGCGGATTATTCTTGAAATAATTCACTAAATCTGAGCCGTGTGTTGCTGGTTTTACATCTTTGTCAATTTTAACTATCTTACCTGTCTTATCAATAATCACTGCCATGCGATTTAATCGATCCTTATCCTCTTCTGCAGCACCGTATAAATAAGCGAGATTTTTGTTAGTATCTACTAACAAAGGGAAATTCAGGTTATTATCTTCCGTAAATTTTTTATGTGAGTCCGCATCGTTGTGTGTTATACCAAAGACTTGGACATCATTTTTTTCAAAACTACTCGACTCATCACGGAGCGAGCAAACTTGAAGCGTTCAGCCACGACCAAAATCTCTTGGATAAAACGATAGCACAACGTTCTTTTTCTCATGCAACTTGCTTAGTTGATAAGTTTTCCCTTCAGCATCCTTAGCAATGAAATCTGGAGCAGATTGACCAACTTCTATTTTTGGAATAACTTTATTAAGTAACGTAACGACATCTTCACCGTGCGTCCTAACACTAACGTCTTTATCTATAGCACGTATATATCCCGCTTTGTCAATGACAAAAGTCGTCCGTTTTGATGCGTTGAACCTTTCAATAATCCCGCTATACTGCTTACTTACCTCAAATTCTGTATCTGCAAGCAATGAAAAACCGAACTTTTCCTGTTCCTTAAACCTTTTATGCGAATCAACGCTGTCAACACTAACACCAAACAGGACAGTTTCCGTTTTTTCTATGTCGCTCAATTTATCCCGGAGCGACTGGAGTTCGGCTGTTCAACCACCTGTAAAGTCTTTTGGATAAAAGGCAAGCACAACGTTTTTCTTACCTAAATATTCGTTAAGATTCCGTTCTTTGCCTGTTTCATCTTTAAGTGTAAATTCAGGTGCAACCATTCCAACAGTTAGTTCTTTCGGTTTTTCCACTTCTTTCTCCGCTAAGACTGCTGGAGTCAGAATCATTGAAAATAAAAAAATGACTCCAATAGTTTGAATTAATAGTTTTTGAAACATTCTGTTACCTCAAAAAATGTAATTTTATTAGAACTTGGAATAAATTAATCATTAATTGCTTTGTAGGAGGGAACTCCGATTCCCGATTAACAGTGGTTTTGGTCATGATTATGATTTAACATACCACAGATTGGACATAATGTCAAGTTTTAACTGGATAAAACACCCTTCTCCTCAAGCCACACCTTCAGCGGCACATCAGCATCCTTCGGAGAAAAATGACCATTTGCATTCGTCCCACCACCCAGAAGTTGTTGACGGATTGGATCGTTCTGTGCAAATAATTCTTTTGGAATAGTCATATCGTCTTTACTGCGCAACCAACGGTATCCATATCCATAAAAAAGACCTTTCCGTGTGATGTCAGAATCGTTTTCACTACGTGCATGCCATATCCGTCTATCAAAAAAGACAGCATCTCCGGGTTTGCAACATACCGCAGTAGCACCTTCAGGAAGTGAGTTATCTTTTGGACGTTGGAATTTATCCCATAAATGACTTCCCGGAATCACATAGAAATTCCCTCGTCCTGGCAACGAACAATCTGATAACCAATACACGACTTTGATGGATAAACGAGGACGTGGAGAACTCTCAATTTCAATATTCACACGACCACTATCTTGATGCCAACCGAGTGGGGATGTATTGCCACGAGAAGGTTCAGGTCGTGGCGGCGTGATAATAAAATGACTATGGTATGAGTAGATATTCCAACCCAATATTCCCCACACCTTTGGAAAAGTCTTATACCAGTCCAACACATTTACAAAGAGTTGATCCTTTCCAAGAAAATTCGGATAGAAAAAATTATCGTGTGGTGTCATCTGCTTTTTTCTATGCGGATCATACTCAGCATCTAAATGAGTCTTGTATATAGCATCAACACGTTCTTCTAACTGAACAACAAGTTCCAACGGCAGCGCATCTTCAACAATAAAATATCCCTCAGCATTTAATGCACAGAGTTGATCATCAGTTATTTGATGTTGGAGATGACGTTCATCCAGCATCCAATATCCTCCTGAAATGTGTTAAGGTAAAGGACCTTCTATTTGGTCAACAAGATGTATAGAATGGATGACATCGCGTAGATCAGTAAGGGGCACTTTCTTATTGCGGACACAATCCACGAAGTGTTCATGCATAGTTAGCACACCTTCATAGCTTGCTCCATCGCGTTCGTCAACACCATCTACTTCCCAACCTCCCATTACATTCCTCTGGTTATTTTCATATATTTCAATCTCTTCAGGAATCTTCATATAACAACCGATACCAACACCGTGTAATTCCGACCGCAGAACCCTTCCACCAGAAGCACGATTACCAAACACAACACCAGTGACATTATTGTCAAAACGCACATACGCAGTATAGAAATTACGTTGTTCAGCACCGAATTTATCTTGATGTGCAGTAACTTCAACAGGTTCACCACCCGCCATATAACGAAGCAGGTCAACCACGTGACATACATCATTCCAAAGTGTTGTAGTAAATTCTCTATTACCACCGATCATCTGTTTGTTGAAAGTTGTAACAGCCAACGAAACAGGACCTTTTTCTGCAACACGCCGCATCGCTTCGCGTGTTACTGCGGCGAATCTACGTTGAAATCCCACCATACAATAGACATCATTTGCAACTGCTGCATCCAACAATTGCTGTGTTTCATCACTCGTTGCTCCAGGTGGTTTTTCAATAAAAATGTGTTTTCCAGCGTTAAGGCAGTCCAAAGCAGGTTGCAAAATCCACTTTTCATTCATCACACAATAAACGACATCTATATCCAATGTATCCAACATCTTACGGTGGTCAGTGAATGTATGCGGAAACTCATATTTCTGTGCGACCTGTGCAAGTTTTCCCTCATCAAGTTCACACGCTGCGGACATTTCAACATCATCTTCAAGACGATTCACACTGGGATAATGTGCCCCTTGGCTGCGTCCACCAGCACCAATAAATCCAGCTTTTAACATTTGGGAGGTACTCCTGAAATTCTCTAAAACTTGTGCGTATTGTATAATATCAACATATATATTGCAACCAGAAATTGGTAAATAGTATGTAAATATTCTTGCATCAACTATACCAGTTTTCATGCTGGCGTGCTTATATTCTCTATTACATTTTGTCGGAATTTCGGAATGCGCGGAGAACGCAGAAGCCCCAGAATTTATCTATCCTACCTATACGCCAAACCTGTAAATACGACCTGACAATACAATAAATCACTTCTGTTTTTTCTGTGTTCTCTGCACCTAAAAGGATTCTGACAAACAAAACACATGCATCTTCCGAGTTTCCCTCTTCCTTCTGTGTCTTCCGCGTCCTTTGTGAATTCTGTGATTCAGACAAAACCTCTTCTCTTATCCGGAAAATCCTATAATCCCGGGGAACGCCAACAGGGGTTCATACCGTTGATTTGGTAAATCCTGGTTCAGACAATTCCAAGATTCTGAAACATACATGAAACATATTGTTCCAAACCCAACTTCACTCTTCCAACCCTCACAATCCCGTGTTATAATACTACCACTATGAAAAACAAAACATACAACACCATCAACTCAACCAGAAAAAGCGACCAAAAAATATACATAAACCATAACAAAAATCGAGAAGGCAATATAAGCGTAAAAAATATCGTGCGATTTGGCACGATTCAAAGATTCGTAGATCGGAACGAACATACCGACCTCCGACAGGGAATTCGACAATTCGAAAGTAACCAAAAACCTTATACAACCCAGCAAATACAAAAGATACCGTTTTTGAAAATTTTAAAGCTGAAAAAACCGATAAAAATAACTCGTAAACCCAGACAGGAACTACAACCAGACCACAACACCAAAAAGATACCGTAATGTAAAAAAAAGACACCATACGGTATCTTTTTAAAGGCGGAAAATCCAATGAAAATACAAGACAAACAATTTGCAGCCCAATCTGATATCCGAAGTTCTGTGTATAGTGTTTCATTGTTATCTCTATGCAAATAACTTTGCACACCCAATGCCATTACTTGAATAAATTAATAATATGTGGTATGCTAACTTTGGTAATTAGAAATCTGAAAGTCACACAATTGTTGAGGTAATCTTTGAACTATAAGCAAAAGTCACTGATCTGTGTTCCAATCTTTTTAGTTATATGCTTAGTCCTAATCTGGCAATTTCCCAACATCACAGCCGATGATGGGACTGATGTGTGGTGGTTTAGCGTAATACCCCCCTTAATAGCAATTACATTAGCAGTAATAACAACACGGTTATTTCTAAGTCTTGGTGTTGCCGTAGGAACAGGTTTACTTCTTTCATGGGTTCATCTTGCATTGGTTCAACACGACATATCCATAAAGTCATTTGGATTGGAAGTAGTTTGGTTTGCACGCGCAGTTACGATAAGCAATGATGGTATCGACCTATTCAACTTCTGGGTAATCCTATTTGTCTTCTTTATGATGTCTATGATCTCAGTTGTCATAGCGTCAGGAGGAATTGCAAGTGTTATTACAATACTATCTCGTTTCGCCATAGGTCCCCGTTCTACACAATTCATTACCGCAATTATGGGAACAGTTATCTTCATTGGGGATTATAGCAACGCGATGCTCGTCGGTCCTACAATGCGACCTATCACAGATAAATATAAAGTGAGTCGTGAAAAGTTGGCATATATAGTAGACTCTACCAGTGCCCCGATAGCAGGACTTGCTTTTGTTAGCACTTGGATTGGATACGAAGTGGGACTGTTTCAAGCAGTTGCAGACAATATCGGTTTAAATACCGATGGTTATTCAATGTTCTTTGATGCATTGCCATTCCGTTTCTATTGTATGTTGACCATCTTATTCGTGATTATAAACGCTATCAGTGGTCGTGATTACGGTATGATGAGGAATGCTCAATCTCGTGCCCAAAATACTGGTGAAGTCTCAGCACACGATGCGAAAGTCATGGGAGGAATGACCACTGATATAAACACTGTTAACACCAACACACAATTACTTTCTGCTGTGATTCCACTTACACTTCTTTTTAGTATGATTTTAGGCGGATTATGGATTGATGGCAATGGGAGTGGATCCATTTTTTCTCTGACTTCGTGGAGAAACGCACTTTCTGATGCTAACAATGTCAAGGTTCTCGCTTCTTCTGCTATAACTTCATTTGTTGCTGCAATCCTATGTGGATTAGTATTTTCAAAAATGTCCATTCAACAAATCAGTAAAGCAGTCAAAGAAGGACTATCGGGAACACTCCTACCCATAGCAATTATCCTATGTGCATGGGGAATAAAAGCAAGTTGTGATAAATTGATGACGGGAGATTTTATCGCCTCACTTCTTAGCGATGTCGTTTCTCCGCTTTGGTTTCCTGCTCTGGTATTTGTAGTCGCATCACTTACATCTTTTGCTACTGGCACGAGTTGGGGTACAATGGCGATACTTATTCCGACTGCAATTCCAGTCGCCTTTGTTCTTGATGGGGATATTTATGGGATCACGACGATCATCTGCTTAGCTGCGGTACTGGATGGTGCTATTTTTGGGGATCACTGTTCCCCAATATCCGATACGACTATCTTAAGTGCTATTGTGAGTAGTTGTGATCCGATGCACCATGTGAGAACACAAATGCCTTATGCATTGACCGTCGCAGTCATCGCATTGATCTGTGGTTATCTACCTGCAGCACTCGGTTTATCATCGTGGATCGGAATCCTTATCGGTACAGGAGGGATTATTCTATTGTATGTTGGCTTATCGCGTCTGAGATCGGATTAGAATAGATGTGAGTACTTGCAGCTTCCCTTCATATTCTATGTATTTCTGTTTGGAAAGCGCAAAATCCGTTTAGCATTCCCACCCATGATGTCGTCTAACTCACGTTGTGATAGATTTGGTAGTAATTTTTCAATTACTGACGTAAGTTCCCCGTAACCCGGTTCTTCTAAAATCCAAGGAAAATCTGTTGCCCACATCAATCGCTTTGATCCAAAATCGTTTAGCAAATTGTGATGCATACCTGCTAAATCCTTGTATGGGTAATCTTGTTTACTGAATGCATACTGTCCAGACAGATGAACCGTTACGTTCTCATACCGCGCCAACCTATATGTTGTATGCATATTTAGATTATATCCTGATACCTGTATCTGTGGTCTACCGAGTTCATCCAATGTGAATTTACCTTTACCGGGTGTCATGCCAAGATGATTGAGAACAACACGGACTTGTGGAAATTCCTGTATCAGATATGGAAGAAGGTGTGCATCAATTGAACGTGGATATAACCACAACACATAATCTTTTTCCGCTGCACACTTCCAGATATGATATGCCTTAATTTCTCGAACATCTTTCGTTTCAAAAATATCTCTTGGTCCACCAAGTTCAAATAGTCTAAAACCAATAAGACCCGTGCATTCTGATAATTCTGACATGTGTTCAGTAGGATCTGGATGATTGATTGGAACAACTCCTATACCGAGAAACCTATCTGGATATCTATTCAGACAGTGCAATAGATAACTGTGATGTTCTATACCTGTTCCACCGATTTGAACAAGTACTGCTTGGTCAATCTGGTGTTTTTCCATAACATCCAATAGTTTTTCAACAGGTTCCTCTCGTTCAGCAGGACAAATTGGCGTAGCTTCCCGTGGGAATTCAGGAGTTACTTTAGTAAACACATGTAGATGTGCATCAATTCTTGGCATATTAAAGTATCCTTATCCAACGTTGTTAATGTGGATTGATAGAGATAAGATTAACGATACAGTTATTCCGGTAGACTGAATAATCTCCGACGCTCAGGTGTTGTGCAGTATTTTGATATAGATGCGAACTGCGTAGGTCCAATCCTTCCAGACGTGCGTTTCTCATAAATCAGGATAATTGATTTTCTTGGCTCATCTGTTGCATTGTCCATAGATACATGCCAACCGCATGAATTGAACATGATCGCAGTTCCTGCTTTGCCCGGGAATGTCTTATGTCCCGGCATGCTCTCTTGTAGTAATGGACGCTGGTATGGACCAGAATCCGGTTTGTGACTACCAGGTACAAACCCAAATTCCCCTCCTTTGGCAGGTACATCACTTACATAAATTTGCACTTTTATGTGAAGCGGACTGTCCTTACCAACATCTGGA
Organism: Candidatus Poribacteria bacterium; assembly: GCA_026710795.1. Classification (GTDB taxonomy): domain Bacteria; phylum Poribacteria; class WGA-4E; order WGA-4E; family WGA-3G; genus MSPOR6. The sequence goes on along the minus strand of JAPOQK010000066.1, from coordinate 24,759 downwards.
TGCCAAGCTGTATAACTCACAGGAAAGGGTGCAACTGTTCTGACTTGCGGACCTAACAGAATCAAGTCGTCTTCCGTAAATTCCATCAACGCCCCATAATAACTTGGGTGATCAATTATGTCTATGAAAATAGTGTCTTTTTCAAGAGGATTTGGAATGTCATAGAATGTAGCTGCTGCGTCACCTGTTTCTACCTTATCCAACCATTCATCCTTACATTCTGCAGCCCAAAAATCAAAAGTTGATTGCAGCCGCTTCAACTCGTCACCTTGAATTGCGTTTTCAAATACGAGATAACCTTCATTTTCCCACTGTCTTTTCTGTTCCGGAGTTGGTCGTATCATTATTTCACCTTTCCTCTTCCGGCAATTTGCCATTTAGTTTCAACTGTATGTCCACGTACACCTACGAGTTCGTCATGCAAGTTACTTGTCATTCCCTGGTGCAGTGGTATCACAGATAGCCTTTCACCTACACGAAACCGATGAGAACATTCGCTAACATCAACATGCCCATGTTCAACAGACATTCCATATATTTTCGCATCAGGATGTTCAATTATATGTCCATAAGGTGTAGGAGGGTAACTTGCAAATGTCTTTTGTCCCCCATCAATGATGATTCTATCAGGAGTGGGGGTGCTTACAACTGTAACGAGGACCCTAAGGACACATCGCTCATGTGACAACATTTCTGAATTTCCTATACGCGTCATCCCTTCATATACATAAGAACCGCTTCGCGTTTCGGTGCAACCAATTTCTTTGGATGCTGCTTCAGATCCTGTTCCACCACCACTGATAATATTCACGGGAATACCATCTTTCCTAAATAGATCAACTGTTTCAGAAATGAAAGGTTTCGCGTTTACATTGCTTGGGTAGGTCATCACACCTTGAAAATCAACACCTTGCATTTCTACAACCTTTTGGGCAAGTCGGTGTGCATCTTGTGGAGAACCGACTCCACATCGTCTGCTTCCTGTATCCAGTTCCACTATAACAGGGATGACGCACCCATCTGCTGTCGCTTGATGTGAAATACCTTTTGCTGTCTCCTCAGAATCAAGTGCAACTATAATCTTTGCTCGTTTAACCAAATCTGTTAACCGCTGCAACTTATGTTTCCCAACGATATTATAAGGTATTAGGATGTCATCGATTCCAGCATCAACCATCACTTCTGCTTCCCCTAACTTTTGGCACGTTATCCCTTGAGAACCAGCATCAACTTGTAATTTTGCAATCTCTGGTACTTTATGAGTTTTGGTATGAGCACGAAGCGGTATACCAATCTCACTGCAATGGTTTGCCATTCCACTAATATTTCTCTCAAGTACATCTAAGTCAGCGATTAGAGTAGGAGTGTCCAGGTCATTAATATGCATAGGAATACCTTCAAATGGATTCTATTTCAGTTTATCTTTAGGTGGCTTTTGTGTCAAGTATTATGTGATATTTTAAAGTGACAGGATATATAGAATTAGAAAAAAGCACTTCAATAAATAGACATTACAAACTAAGATCAGGTAGATCATTCAACACATGCGACCACAACACGTTCGATTTCTGCATAATCTTTAATAAATTCATAGTCCTTGTACGCTGGTTGCTCTTGCAGTAAATCTCTAACAGGTTCTGCTTGTGTATCGCCAATTTCAAAGATGAGTATTCCTTTAGGATAGAGAAAATTCGGTGCTTCAGCAATTAAGGAACGTATTATGGATAAACCATCTTCACCAGCGAATAGTGCTATGTGGGGTTCATAGTCTCTGATGTCAGAACATAATGTATCATGTTCACATGTTTTTACATAAGGTGGGTTGGATACAATCCAGTTAAAATGCAAGGAATTTAGATGATTAAGTGGTTCAAAGAGATTACCATGCAGCAAAGTAATTCGTTCAGTACATTCGTGTTCATCTGTATTTTTTTGTGCAACTTCCAATGCATCGTGAGATATGTCAGTTGCGATGATTTCCCATTCAGGTCTGTTAACTGCGAGTGCAGTCGCAATAACTCCGCTACCCGTTCCTATTTCTAATATACGTTGACTTGTATCCTGTTCAGTATCAAGGATCTTTTCCACAATGAATTCTGTTTCTGGACGCGGGATTAACACACGTTCATCTACATAGAAATCAAGTGACATGAACTCCTTGCAGTTAGTTAAATAACTAATTGGTGTTCTTGCTACCCGTTTCTTAATCAATTCACGCAACACTGTCAAATCATTTTGAAAGACGGGCATATCAAAATGTAGGTATAGTTGTAGACGGCTTTTATCGAGTAGATGTCCAAGTAATACTTCAGCATCTAATCTTGGGTTGGGGATGTTGTGTTTTTCAAAATAACCTGTTGTCCACTCAAGGAGTTCAAGCACGTGCCAGATTTTGGTAGCCATATTCTAAATGTTTATCGTGAACTCCACAAGTGAGATAACTATATATGGAAGGTGTAAACTTGGATGGATCTATAGAAATGATAAATACCGAACTTGTATCCATTCATTTTGATTTTACAGAATATGCGTCTATGTCCTTAAGTTACTTCGTTCTTTAACTTTTCTGCTTGGTCTGCAGTTGTCAACCTTTCGATAAAGGCATCTAAATCTCCATCTAATACAGACTCTAATTGATGCGAAGTGAATTTGATACGGTGATCGGTTACACGTGATTGCGGGAAGTTATATGTGCGTATTTTTTCGCTTCTATCACCACTTCCGACCATCGATCTTCGGGTTTCGGCACGTTCACTGTCCAATTCTGCCTGTTTTATTTCTTGCAGCCGTGCACGTAAAATCTTCATAGCCTTGGACCGATTTTTGTGCTGTGACTTTTCATCTTGCTGTGTTACAACAAGACCTGTGGGAAGATGTGTTATGCGAATAGCAGAGTCTGTTGTATTAACACTCTGTCCACCAGGACCTGAAGATCGGTAGGTATCTATTCTTAATTCAGTAGCTTCATCAATTTGCAAATCAACTTCTTCTGCTTCAGGCAGTACGGCAACCGTGACTGCAGAAGTATGAATGCGTCCACTTGTTTCGGTAGTTGGAATACGTTGTACGCGATGAATACCACCTTCATATTTTAGAAGGCTATATGCAGATTTACCTTCAATTGAAAAGATCGCCTCTTTGAATCCCTTTAAGCCAGTTGCATTTGCGCTGAACATTTCGACCTTCCAATTATGTCTCTCAGCGAATCGTGTGTACATCCTGAAGATCTCAGCAGCAAATAAACTTGCTTCCTCTCCACCTGTTCCCGCACGTATTTCAATAATAACGTTTTTCTCATCGTTAGGATCTTTTGGAACGAGTAGCATTTTAAGTGATTCAATCAGATTTTCTTGCTGATTTTCAAGTTGATTTAATTCTTCTTGTGCTAACTCCAGCATATCTTCATCAGATTCTTCATCCAACATCATCTGTGTATCCTCAATAGCAGTTTCTAACTGTTTATAATCCTTATATGCCGAAACTATTGGAGATAATTCTGCATGGAGTTTTGAGAGTTCCTGCAGACGTTGTGGGTTAGATATCTGTGCAGGATCGCTCAAGGATTTTTCAACATCAATGAATTTATTTTGTATGTCTTTGAGTTTCTCTAACATGACATTACACTTTATTTTCTAATTTCCAAATATACACAAGAATATAATAGTTAAAACTAAGGAATTGTATTAACTGGTGAACATAGTACAAGTTATTTTGGTATGCTATGATTCATCCTTAATACCATAACGACGCCGGAAACTTTCTACTCGTCCAGCAGTATCAATAAATCTTGTTTGTTGACCAGTATAGAACGGATGGCATTTTGCACAAACATCTACTCTCATCTCAGATCCGACTGTAAATGTTTGATAAGTTGCACCACAGACACAGTTGATAGTGCATTCTGTTGTTTCTGGATGGATTTCAGGTTTCATAAGTTAACTCCCGTAAAAAAGCTCCTTTAGATTGTTGATGGTCATAAATAACCATTTAAGTGAAAATTAAGAACAAATACAAATAAAAAATAGAGTATTACCATTAACTGAGGATGTACAGAACCGACCAATTATTTTCCATTTCTGACGGGTTTAGGTCGCGGTTTTCCTCCATCTCCTGCCTCAGCAGTCATCCTATCAAGGAATTCTTCATTGGTTTTGTACTTGCTAAATTGTTGCAGTAATAATTCCATTGATTCAGCCATGCTCATCTGACTAATAAACTTTCGTAAAGCCCACACTTTGTTGAGGACCTCAGGCTTTAACAATAGTTCTTCGCGACGAGTTCTGGATTTTTCGATGTTGATAGCGGGAAAGATCTGTAGTTCTAACAGTGTTCGATCCATGTGGATTTCCATGTTTGCTGTTCCTTTGAATTCCTCATAGATGTATGTGTCCGATCTACTTTCAGTATCAACAAGTACCGAAGCGATAATCGTTAGACTTCCTCCCTCTTCAAATTTTCGTGCGGCTCCACAGAACCGGCGTGGCTTCACAAATGCCATAGCATCGAGTCCACCAGTAAGTGTTCTTCCACTACTGGGGGCAATCATATTGTGTGCTCTGGCAAATCGGGTCATACTATCGAGTAAAATAACAACATCTTCTCCGGATTCAACCATTCGTTTTGCTTTTTCAAGAGCCATTTCTCCGACCTGTATGTGCCGTTCGGGAGGTTCGTCGAAGGTTGAACTGATAACTTCCCCTTGTACTGTGCGTCTAACATCAGTTACCTCTTCGGGGCGTTCATCAATAAGTAGGAAGATGAGTGAAGTTTCAGGATGATTTGCTTCAATTCCGCAGGCAATATTTTTTAGCAGAGTTGTTTTTCCACAGTATGGTGGTGCGACAATTAAACCCCGTTGTCCTTTACCTATAGGTGAAATCAGGTCAATAATACGCGTGCCGAATTCAAAGGGTTTATGCTCAAGTTTAAACTGTTCATACGGAAAAACCGGCATAGGATCATCAAAAGGTATTTTAGATTTTACTAATTCTGGTGGTTCACCGTTGACTTTCTCAATCTGCAGCAAAGCATAATAGCGTTCAGTTTTATTCTCCGATTTTTTTGGAGGACGCACTAAGCCTTCTACAACATGTCCAGTCTGCAAACCAAACAATCGTATTTGTGAAGATGAAACATATATATCTTCATCACTCTGAAAATAATTTGAGCGTGGAGACCGTAGAAAACCGTAGTTTTGGTCACGGTCGTCTAAGATTTGCAACACGCCTTTTCCATATAGAGGGATGTTCTTTTCTGATACCTCTTCAAGAATACGTGCAATGAGTTCATCCTTTCGTAATGAATTGCCGTCATCAATACCGTAGGATTGTCCCATAGTTTTTAAAGTGGAAATCTCCATTTCACGGAGCTTGCCTATTTCCAAGCTCTCCATATTATTTCATACTCCTTGATGATACCTGTGCCAACCTTGCCAATACCTTTAACTTATTTACTGTATAGTATAGTTAAATTTGGAACAGGTGAATGCTTGAATTTCTGACAGGACCGTGTAGTACCGATCCGTCTCTAATAGTAAATTATACTCCGGTCAATAATGCCAGAGTGTGTAAAAAATAGAATTATAAAGTTACTTTGGAACGTATTATACATTGTAGGGCAAATTTTTATCGTGCCCGGTAGGCAAACAAGCACCAGCATTAAATAACATTTTAAGTTTGCGGGTACATTCTGATAAAAACTGTATATGGAATTTATTTTAGGGGTCCGTATGAAAAGTTGGAAGGAATATGACATCCTTTATGTGTTGGACCGAATGTTGATCCATCGTTTGAATCATTTCAACTACTATTATACATAATTTTATATAAATTGTCAAGTCTTTTTTCAAAACAACTTAAAAAATATAAAATTGGTCAATTAAGCAATTTACATTTTAGTGTAGTTCTGTGTAGGTGAGATCGTATACCACACCTACACAGAAAACTGGTTAATATTGAAGATTATAATGAATTTCCAATAAATTCTTATTCTACTCGTTACCTTCCTTACTTTCCTCTGATTCGTTGTTTTCCTTCAGTAAAGTTAGACGTCGCATAACTTTAGAATTATACTTATCTGTTTCTAAGTATAATTCCCATAGTGCTTTTGCTTCGTCGTTGTATCCTTTTGATACATAATAATCTCCAAGTGCAATCACAGGGATGTCTGAGCGAGGGTCTTTTTCAATTGCTTCTTTGAATGCATCTACAGCAACTTGTTCGTCCCCTTTAATGAGTGCTATTTCACCCTTTGCATAAGGTAGCAATGTATGCTCGGGATATTCTGTTGTTAGTGTATCGATAAGCTTCAAAGCGTCCTCTTCCCTACCTTGTTTGTAGATAGAAATTGCTGCAAGAAGTGTTCCGTAACCATATTGATGTTGCAGTATTCTCTTCTCGGCAACATTATCAGATTTTTCCAGTTGACGTTTTGCGGTTCTTGCAGCCGCTTTATACTTAATTTGTGCTTTACTGTATTCACCGTACTTGTAACATACGTCACCAAGTGTTTGCATAGTTTCAAAAGAATCTCTTTTATTTTCTACCAAGTCTTGGAAAACCACAGCCAGTTTTCGTTCTTTCAAACGGAAGTGTAGGACTTCAGCGAGACTTTGCAATGCGTCTGTATCTTCAGGATTAATTGCAACAGCCCGTTCAAAGGATTCTCTTTCCTTTTCATAATCACCGAGTTTTTCATAAGTCTTACCAATATACCAATATAATTCTGAATCTTTGTTTCGATTTAGTCCAATGACAGACTTGAATGTCTCAAGTGCTTTTTCATATTCCTCGTTGGTATATTGATTCTGACCTGTAGATTTTACTGCATCAATAACCTTTGGATCACGAGTAGCTGCTGTTTTCAAAACTTTTGCGGCTTTTTGATGCATCCCAAGTTTCCGATAACATATAGAGAGTCGTAGATAGTTGAGTGGTTCAAGTCTAACCTTTTCAGCTTCTGCGCGTGCTATTGCATCAAAGAACAACGCACCCGCATATTGATAGTTTTCGTCTCCGTAGAAAAATCCAGCAATCATCAGTTCTGCATCATAATATGTGCCTTGTTCGTCACCTGCTATAGAAGTTTCACCACCAAAACTTCTCATAACTTCTTCTGCGGTAATACCAAATCCTGATTCCTGAACGACAACATTGGATTTCATGGTTGGACTTTTTTCGACCCCACCACGCGGACGATCTCTTTCCCGTCGGTCTTGTTGTCTCGCCATTGCCCTTCCGATTTGAGTTTCTTCTGGATTCTCCGGTTTTGGGATTTCAGCGTTGAGATCATTTAATTCTTCTTTGGCTTTTTCAATATGTGTCTGTGCGGTATCAATATTACCATACTTTTTAACCATAAACTGTAACGTGCGTTTTGCTTCGTCATCATCTTTTAGGTAATTTCGTTGAATCCGTGCTTTATTTGCGAGTGCTTGTGCTGCACGATCACTATGCGGGTTCCTATTTGCATAGTTGTCAAAAACTTCCACAGCAAGTTCATATTTCTTCCCCTCTTCATAACTTACTGCTAACATCAGTTGTGCCTTATGGCTCAATTCAAGTTGAGGAAATTCATTGATAATCGCATCAAATTGGGTTTGTGCAGCTTCATAATCTTGTTGACGATAGTATTGCATTCCAAGATTGTATCGTGCCTCAGCAGCTTCATCACTATCTGGTGCATCGTTGATAACCGCTTGGTAAGCCTTGATTCCTTCATCAGGTCGATTCATTTTTTCAATGTACAGTTTACCGATTGCCAGTTGTGCCTCACGTGCATCGGTAGTACCGGGTTTGGTATCAACTATACTTTGGTAAACCTCAATCGCTCCTCGATAGTCTTTTGCTTCAATTAATTTATCTGCTGTACCCATTTGACTACCGGCTAAACAACCAATCAGTGTGATTGTTGCTATTAAGAAAGCAGTAATCAAGCAAAAGTTGATAAATTTCATGGTATTACTCCTTACTAATCTGAATGGACAATAAGTATTGAATCTTTTCTGCCACACTGAGAGAATAATTTATCTAATACATCTGTTTTGAGTTACATTGTTCAATTAATTCCAAGACACCTTGACGACTACATCCTTCTTTTTCAATAAGTTCATTACAATCCACTCTATTCTTTTCATCTGGACCTCTTCCTGCTTCAAGAATGGAATTTGTCAACCAACTTGTTCGTATACCGTTGATTCCTGAAGTGTAGTTTGTGTCATATACACCTTTTACGAGACCGACGAGTTGATCGACCTTGCTTTTTGGATATCCTTCGGGTCTTGGGAATGAAAGGTCTTCTGTTTCTCCACCTTTTGGGGTATAACGTATCCCTTTTTTGATTTCAATTGTTCCTTCGTCTCCTTCAAGAATGACCCACTCTTCAAATCCTACACGCGTATTACCAAGAATAGTGATTGTTCCTTCTGCTCCGTTGTCAAGTTTGACGTCAGAGTATGAGTTAATCTCAACATATTTTGGTACGAGATTTCCATCATCGTCTTGAAATTTCATGTCGGTAGTACCGTAAACTTCAGCAGGCAAAGCATTCGTCATCCATAAGAATATATCTTGTAGATGGCTTCCTGAATCGTTGGGTTGTCCACCACCTGAGAATCGAGGGTCACCGCGCCATCCACCAGCACCCCATCGTTGTGCCATGTAGACTTCAAACTTTTTCAGATTTCCGATGAGACCTTCAGCAATACCGCGCCTGCCTGTGATGTATGTATCTTCGTAATGGCGTTGGTATCCACCGACCAAATGTAAATCACTTCCGAGTGCTATTCTTGTAATTGTTATTGCATCTCCGACAATATTTGCCATCGGTTTTTCAACGATTACATGACATCCTGCACGGAGAGCATATTTGACATGTATATCGTGCATGGAATGTGGCGAGAAAACTCCTACAATATCCAAGTCTTCGTGATTGAGCATCTCAATAAATTCATATTCCCCGAGATAACGGGTCATGCTATTTGGTTTATAGTCTTCGACACGCTGTTGAAGTGCGTTTTCTAATGCATCTAAACTTGATTCGTAGGCGTCTGCAGCGGCAACGACTTGTGCATCTGGTCTTGTTGCAAATCCCATCGTATTTCCGCGTCCTGCACCGCCAGGTCCAATCACACCGACTCTTAAAATATCATTCTTGCTTGCCATTCTTTATGTCTCCAAGATTCATAAAAATGAAATTACTCTATAACTAAGTCAATTTATCTACTCATACCAAAGCAGCGTGTTTGTTAGAGTGGATTTCTGTTGATTCCACTCAATTATCATTGTTTGAGATTTTTCTACTCAACCAGTAAATACCTTAAATAGTCTTCTAATTGGATCATAAAACTCATCTACAACACGTTCTTTTAGTGGAATGATGGCATTGTCGGTAATGGTTATGTGTTCTGGACAAACTTTTGTGCAGCATTTGGTAATGTTGCAATAACCAATACCGTCCTGATTCTTCAATTCTTGCAGTCGATTTTCAGTATCAATAGGATGCATCTCTAAGGAGGCGGCATATACGAAGAACCGAGGTCCTATAAATTCATCGTGTAAATCATGTTCTCGTAAGACATGACAAACATCCTGACAGAGAAAACATTCAATGCATTTACGGAATTCTTGAATATGGTCTATGTCCTCTTGCTCCATTCTCCATGTGCCATCTTCTGCATCTGGTGGTCGAGGAGTAAATGGTTTCATTTTCTCTTTTACTTTAAAATTCCATGACACATCTGTAACGAGGTCTTTTATAAGTGGGAACGCACGCATCGGTTCAACGGTAACGGGTTGGTCAAGGGGTAAATCGTTCAGTCTTGCCATGCACATCAGTTTTGGGTTACCGTTTACCTCAGCAGAACATGATCCACATTTTCCAGCCTTGCAGTTCCACCTAACAGCCAAATCATTTGCCTGTTCCGCTTGAATTCGGTGAACAGCGTCTAAAACCACCATTCCCTCAGAGACCTCGGTTTCATAATCAACGAATTGCGCTTCGTTAGCATCCCCGCGCCAGATTCTAAAAGTTGCTTTTTCCATTTTGGATTCCTTCCAATGTGTCGTATTATCCCATTTCGTCTATAATTTCTTGATACTCTTCGGTCAATTCAGGAACGGGTTCACGTCGTATAGCCATCGTGTTTTCTTGTGTTTTATGGACAATAGTATTGTATTTACCTGTTCCCGGTTCTTCTTTTTCTGGGAAATCGTCACGAGAATGTGCTCCGATACTTGCTTTGCGTTCAAGAGCTGCAAGTGCAATTGATTCTGAGACAGTGAGTAGACAGTCAAGGTCAAGTGCGGTGTGCCAACCTGAATTGTATTCCCGATTTCCTATTGTATGAACATTATCTGCTTTTTCTCGTAAAATCTGGACTTCTTCTAAAGCTTGTGCCAGGCTTTCTTGGCTACGTGCGATACCTACTAATTCTTGCATTTTGTCTTGAAGTTGTGCTTGAATTTCGTAAGGATTATCACCCTCCTCTGAGTTATCAAAAGGTTTTAACACATGTTGTGCGATTTCCTCAATCTCACTTTCCTCAAGCGAAACATGACCATTCTCGGTTGCAAATTGTGCTGCATACTCCCCCGCACGTTTTCCAAAGACAAGTAGGTCTGAAAGTGAATTTCCACCAAGACGGTTTGCTCCGTGTAGACCTGCTGCGCATTCGCCTGCTGCAAATAGTCCGGGTACACAAGTCATCTGCGTGTCTGCATCAACACGTATTCCACCCATAATATAGTGAGTTGTAGGACCTACTTCCATAGGTTCTTGTGTAATGTCTATGTCCGCAAGTTCTTTAAATTGATGATACATGCTTGGTAGTTTTCTTCGGATGTGTTCAGGAGCATTTGGGAGTTTTTCCTTAATCCAAGCGATGTCTAAGAACACACCACCGTGTGGACTACCTCTACCTTCTTTAACTTCTCTGACGATGCAACGTGCAACATGATCACGTGTCAGTAATTCTGGAGGTCTGCGTGCATCTCTGTCCCCCTGTGTATATATCCATCCTTCTTCTGGATTGTCAGCGGTTTGGTTAACATACAATTCAGGAATATCGTCAAACATGAAGCGGTTGCCTTCACTATTTGTAAGTATACCACCTTCACCTCTAACCCCTTCTGTAACTAAGATTCCTCTTACACTTGGGGGCCAAACCATACCTGTTGGGTGAAACTGTACAAATTCCATATCAATTAGTTCTGCACCAGCATGATAGGCAAGAGAATGACCGTCGCCGGTATATTCCCAACTATTACTTGTGATTTTGTATGCTTTTCCAACTCCTCCTGTTGCCAATACGACTGATTTTGCAGAAAAGATTTTGAATCTGCCCTTTTCACGTTCATATCCGAAAGCACCCGAAACTCTATCCCCTGTTTTTAGTAGGGAAACTATGGTATTCTCCATATGCACATCAATACCTTGATGAATACCGTGATCTTGCAGCGCACGAATCATTTCTAAACCTGTACGGTCACCAACGTGTGCAAGTCTTGGATACTGATGTCCTCCAAAGTTCCGTTGTAGTATACTTCCATCTTGTGTGCGATCAAAGAGTGCACCCCATGCTTCAAGTTCCCGAACTCTATTAGGTGATTCTTTTGCGTGGAGTTCTGCCATTCGTGCATTTGAGAGATACTGTCCACCCCGCATAGTGTCTGCGAAATGAACGCGCCAACTATCTCTTTCATCAACATTCGCTAATGCTGCAGCAACACCACCTTCCGCCATTACCGTATGTGCTTTTCCAAGTAGGGATTTACATACTAATCCGACTTTTAGACCGTCTGCAGCCGCTTCTATTGCAGCACGTAGTCCTGCTCCACCTGCACCGATGATTAATACGTCGTGCTCAAAAGTTTCATAAGATGCCAAACTAAAATATCCTCACTTTTACCAACATGTAGTTCATATTGTTTATGATTGCTATCTTTTTGCGGTAGAAATATATAATATTATTGGGTTTTACTACGCTCTACCATAAGTGTCAATTTAGTAGTTAATCGTTGTATGTGGTTGATTTCTTCAGTCCCGTAGGGTAAATATATAGTAGCTAAAGACTAACAAGTTGAACACCGTAGGAGTGACATATTGAACTATATACATATCGTCCCGCTGGACTATACATTCATAGAGCGAATTCATTTCCTTAAACTGACACCATGGGTTTCGCTAGGTTCTACCCAACCTACAAACTATTAGAAAATGATGTAATCTTGCCAACCTGTGACGGCTATTGTGCGAACATAGAAATCAGATAAACCGACCCAACACAGACTCATCCATGCCCAAAGCATGTGTCTTCGGTTCAAACAACTGATACAGTTATACATATTCCGACGGATTGGTGCTTTAGACAGCAAATCTACTATACCACCCACCAAGTGTCGTAATGAGTGACATCCGAAGGTATAACCCCCTAAAAGGACAACATTCCCTGCTAAAATGATTGTGCCAATTCCTATTCCGAATTTATGTTCTCCATTTACTTCAAACCAGAGAGCCTTCCATACATCATACGCCAATATACCTACTATTATGATTGCAACATATAAAAAATAACGATGTATGTTTTGGACAATCAATGGAAACGAATGTTCACCTCGATAACCTTTGCGTGGTTCTGATACAGAACAGGAGGGTGGGTCTGCCCAAAATGCTTTATAATATGCCCCGCGATAGTAATAACATGTAAAGCGGAATCCGAGTGGTGCCCATAGTATTAAGACTGCAGGGGTAATGAAAACTGGCATCCAATCAGGCATTGCACCAAACCAACTGTGAGAGATATTATGTGCATCAGTACCAAATAGGAGCGGTGAATAGAATGGAGTCAAATATGATGCTTGTTCAGGTAGAAAATGGTTCCCTTCAAAAACACGAAAGGTTGCGTAGACAATGAAAACTCCTAACCCGAGAAAAACAGCCATAGGTTGAACCCACCATGTGTCTTTTCTTTGGGTTTGGAAAGGTCGATGTTCAGTTAATGTAAGTTCTGGTTGCTGCATTGGAATTATCCTTCAATATTTAACAGATTACCATAATTGTAATATTTCTGCAAGTTTTAACACAGTTATGTGTATGTGAAATATCGGATATATCAAATTTATTGTGTTTAGTTCCAATAACTTTACACATCCATATACGGAAATGTCTATCATTTGTTACAAGTTTAACGTGTGGGTAAGCGGTTCCCAACCGAGAAGACGTTTTGCTTTTGAGAGATTAATTTCTTTCTGTTCATAATCACCTGCGATAAACACTGCATCAAACCCTTGATGTTCAACGGAAATAGCAGCGAGATATGCACGGGCAAGGTCTTCCTCATCTGTCCACCAGATATGTACTGATGGGTCTTTGGGTTGGTTTCTACGTTCTAACCACTGTTCACGTGTAGATGGACCAGTAATTCGTAAGGCAATAAGAGACATGTCGTGTTCGCGTGCAAAGTATTCGCAGACCTGTTCGCCAAAGCTTTTTGTGAGTCCGTAAACACCCGGATTATCGCGAGGTACGATGTCTTCATAGGGATAACTATTTCGAGTACGTTCATGTACTGTGAAGGTACTTGTGTAGACACCTTGTTTTATTCCTGCTTCTTTCGCGGCATGCAGTAGAATATGAAGTCCTTTTGCATTTACATCGTAGTTTGCAATGATGTCTGGGAAATCTGCAACAGATGAACGGTCACTTGTGGGACGAAGCATCACCATGTAGACGAATGTGTCCATACCTTTCAATGCTTCTTGAACGACATCAACATCCGTAACCGAACCGCGGATGTATTCTATTGAATCGTCTTTTGGTGGGTTAAGGTCAAGCACGCGAAAATTGTGATGCTGCTTCATGTATGGAAGTGTCATTGTTCCGACGTGACCTGAACCACCTACAAGTAGAACGTTCATTGTTTATCTCCTGTTATGTAATATTTCTAAACATATCTTCATCTATTCATAACTTTAGTGTTAATATTGCTGCTTTAGGGTTGTTTATGGAGTTGAGAAGTCCCAGAGTAGTATCGTGCCATCTAAACTTCCACTTGCGATAGTGTTTCCATCACGATTAAATGTCACGCTTGTGACCCCACTTGTATGTCCTTTAAAGGTTTTAATGTTTTCTCCAGTATGAGTATCCCATATACGGATTTCCTCACCCAAATATCCATAATTTGAGGCACCACTAACCACAGTGTTCCCATCTGGACTGAATGCTACACTATTGATTACTCCACTATGACCTGTAAGTGTATGACGGAGTTTTCTTGTAACGGTGTCCCATAGCTGGATTCCGTTGTCCACACTTGTGCCTTCCTCACCTGCCCAACTCCCATTGCCACTGACGATAGTATTCCCATCTGGACTAAATGCCACACCATTAACCCAAGCCCCATAACGTCCGGATGTAGGTGACTCCCCGAGTGTATATAAATGTTCACCGGTTTGTCCATTCCACACACGGATCGTTTCATCTTGACTTCCACTGGCAAGTATGTTACCATCCGGATTGAACACTACACTCGTGATCGTGTTGTTTGCAGAAGTAGCGTGTCCGGTGAGAGTGTTAATGTGTTTGCCAGTAACAACATCCCACAAGCGGATAGTGTCGTCGGAACTTCCACTGGCAAGTATGTTACCATCCGGGTTGAACGCAACGCTATTGACACTAAGCGAATGTCCAGTGAGGGTTTTGATTTCATTACCAGTGACAGAGTCCCACAGGCGGATGGTGTCGTCCCAACTCCCGCTGGCAATTGTTTTACCATCTGAACTAAATACCACGCATTCTACAAATTCCATATGTGCTGTAAGTGTTTTGATACGTTTGTAAGTTTGTGCATCCCATAGGTGAATGCTATTATCTCTACTTCCACTGGCGAGTTTGTTACCATCCGGACTAAAACTTACACTATTGACGCTATCTGTATATCCTACGATTGTTTTGAGAAGATTACCTGTGTGAAAATCCCATACGCGAATACTATCTCCCCCGCCACCCACGATTGTTTTACCGTCTGGACTTAATACTACGCTCACAGTATATCCTATGAGTGTTTTTACAGGTTCACCTGTGTGAGCATCCCATAGGCGAATACCATCTCCCCCACCACTCATGATTGTTCTGCCATCTGGACTGAATACCACATTATTGACGCTCTTCGTGTGTACTGTGAGTGTTTTGAGGAGTTCTCCTGTATGAACATCCCACAAATGGATTTCTCCACCGACCTGTTCCCATGATTTTGCGCCCAAACTCGCGCCTGCACTCACGATTGTTTTACCATCTGGACTGAATACCACACTATTGACATCACCTGTATGTCCTGTGAATGTCTTGATGATTTCGCCAGTGTGTGCATTCCACAGATAAAGTAGATTGTCTCTATGTTGATTTCCACACACAATTGTTTCACCGTCCGGACTGAACGCTAAACACAAGGTATCATAAGAAAACTGACCAAATGTCCTGATGAGTTCACCAGTGTGTGCATTCCACAGATAGATTCCGGGGTTAAAGCCTTCCCAACCACCACCAGCACTTGAGAAAGTGTTTCCATCCCGACTGAAAGCCACGGTATTAACCCAGTCTATTTGTATCGGTGTTTGCTGAGATTCACCGGTGGTAATATCCCATAGACGGACGGTACCGTCCCGACTTCCACTTACGATAGTGTTTCCATCCGGACTGAATACCACACTTGTAACATTACCAATATGACCGGTAAATAGTGATACTTCTTGATATGTTGTCATATCGTAGATCCAGATACCGATACTACTCGCTACTGCTAAATGTTTACCATTGGGTGAATACGCAATCTCATTGATAATACCTTTCCCAAGACGCGCTTTGGCACCCTCAGGTAGACTCATACGTGTGGGTTCCTCGGCTAAGGTGTAAAATGTATAAGAAATGGTTAGAAGAATCAACATCAAAGTAATAGAAAAGATTTTATTCTTCATAAGATTTGTATTCATTGTATTTATGATTTGTAAATTGGAAGTTAATTCTTCAGTTGGAAAGGTATTGTAACAGGTAACTTACCTTTAGCCTGTTTTTTACCCAATAATACTTCTACTGCAGCGAGTAGAGAAAAATAGTTATTGTCATAGGCTGCAATTGCACATTCAACATTAGGACATTCACTAAGTAGGTATGGTGAGGTAACAGAAATAGCAATTATAGGCACATCTGTGGTTTTACTCAATTGATGAACAAGTTGTGCCTGTTTTAAATTTGCAATTCCCGCGACGATAACTGTTGGTTTTGAAGATAAGAGATGTGGTATGTATTGCCGCGTGATAATTATAGGTGGAATCAAAATCGTTGTGACATGTGTAAGATCTAAATGTGCCTTCATGAAAGTGTTTGAAAAGTCACGTGATGGACTGATGATAAGCACTGGTTTCTTCGGTTCAGCATCCAAAGGCAATATACCGGGGGTATCCTTTACAATGGATACTGCCTGTGTTGAGATTTTTTGAGCTATATCTCTGTGTTCTCTGTTTCCGACAACCGACAGTGGTGAATTTATAGCTTGCGGGTTTTCAATATGAGCTATCCGTTGTTCAAACATACCGATAGCATTCTTAGCCTTTAATATACGTCGTAGTGAATCATTCAATCTTGTCTTTGTAATTCTTTTGGTTTTTATTGCTTGACGTACAGCATTAAATGCGTTTTGTTGTTTTTGTAATGTCCAAGGAATCAGTAGCATATCCGCGCCTGCTTGTATAGTTAAGACTGCTGCTTTACTGATGTCGTATCGTTCCTCTATTGCCTTCATCTCAAGATCATCGGTAATGATAAGACCTTCAAAACCGAGTTCTTCTCGTAGAAGTTTGGTTAGAATCGTGTGTGAAAGTGTTGCAGGCATCTGATTGTCAAGTCCAGGATATAGTATATGTGCAGTCATAATAGCTGCCACACCAGCATCAATTGCATTACAAAACGGAACCAATTCAACTTTGTCTAAACCCTTATGACTTTTTGTAACTAATGGCAATTTTTTATATGAATCAGCGTTCGCATCTCCGTGTCCGGGAAAGTGTTTGGCAGTAGCAAGTACGTCTTGACTTTGGATGCCACGGATATAGGCAGTACCAAGTTGTGAAACAAGTTCAGGGGATTCACCATAGGAACGGATGCCGATTGCAGGATTCTTTGGATTGGTGTTGACATCAAGAACAGGAGCAAGATTTAGGTTGATTCCCATTACTTTTAATTCTATACCAGTGATTTTACCTGCTCTTAATGCTAAGGGTTGAGATTGTGTAGCCCCTAAAGCCATGTTTCCTGGGAAAATTGTTGTACCTCTCTTAAACCTTGATACTTTTCCTCCCTCTTGGTCAATGGCAATGAATAATGGAATTCCGTTAGGAGTTTTTTGTGCATGTAGTTGAAGTTCTGTTGTTAGGGCTGCTACCTGATCGGGTGTGCTAACATTCTTTTCATACAGAATAAATCCACCTACAAATCGTTTGGAAATGTGTGCTTTAGGTACTCGTCCTACCTGCCTCCCACCAGTTCCAACTATGAAAAGTTGACCGATCTTCTCTTCTAACGACATTCTACCGAGGAGTCCTTCAATCTCAGCATCTGTAAGGGCAAATGAATTGGAAGCAGTAAGGATAATTAAGAAAAAACTTAGGAGAGCTTTATTGATAAAATACATTATATGCTCCAATGTGGTAGGGTAAGTTTATTGCTGTATTTTTTGTGAAAGTGCTTTGAAGTACTGTTTTAGTTGTTCGCGATATTGAAATGGAATATTCTCCAATTCCTTAGCATTTGGTGTAGTTTCAAATTTTCGGACTATATCTAAAAGTTCTGGATGCAGTGGCGGTATATCTTGGGGTGGTACTGATGGTCTATTGGCAACCTGTGCTTTTCTCTGTCTACCGACATCACGTTTTTGTAAGGATTTTAGACTATCAAGCATTCGTGTTACAATTCGTTCTTGTTGATCAATGACTTGATCGTTGAGTGTTCCTTGTTCAAGTTTTCTCTCAACATCAGCCATTTCTTCAGCAACATTTTTTAGACTTCCGAGTATTTCTGCTGCCTCTTCAGCTAATTCAGCAAGTCTTTCGGTTGCTTCTCGGATGAGTTGTTGTTGGGCAGCGAGTCTTTCAAGGCGTTGTTGAAGTCCCGGTGTTCTCCCCTGTTCTTGCATTTGCTGACTAAGGGTCTGTGCCATCTGATTCAATTGTTCTTGACTTTGTGCAAGTTGTTGTAGTTGCTCCAGCATATCCTGTAGACCACCTGCACCCATCTGCTGATTCATCTGATCCATTGCATTAAGTAAGTCAAATATTGCTTGATTGAGATCTTCCAAACCTTGTCTTTGTATTGGGAGAGCAAGGTTGGTTTGTCTATCTTCCAATGCTCGTGCAGCACGGTTTAGGGCATCACTTGATGCATTCAAACGCCATACAATTTCAGGATCAATTTGCATCCGTTGCTTTCCGAGTTCCCATAATTTATTTGCAAGTTGTGATATGCCATTTGCAAAACTTAGTTCATCTGAAGCTAATTTTTGTAATCGATGTACTTCACTTGGGATGAAATCCTGTATGTTAGTAACAACCAGTTCATTTGTTTGTTGTATCGTTTTCTCATGAAGATGCGAAAAATACAGACTACTCTTTACTGCGTCTCGCATTGCTGCCAATGCCTGATTTGAATTTGCCCCCTCCATAAATTCCAAGGCATTATCTAATCCCTGTGCTAATTCAGTCATTGTTTGTTCCGCTTCTCTACCGGTTTGCAATGCTTCTTGTTGCTGTTCATTCCGTAGATTATCGCTTGTATTCTGAAGATTCTCAGATAATTTTTGATCCTTAGTATATTGGTTGAGTCGTTTGACTTCATCAGCGATTTTCTGTATTTGTGGAGCAGTATTCTCTTGAGATTCTGCCATATCAGACATTTCGTTACCAAGTGAATCCAATTTATCGCTGAGTTTATTCGATTCTTCTTTAATCCTGTCTTCCTTTTGTGCAGTATCATTTAGTTCTGCTTTTTCTAATGTATTTTTTGTTGTTTGTTCTTGTTCAGGATTAGAAGATTGCTGAGAATCTGTGGATTCAACACCTTCTGATGAGTTTGAGTCATCTGTGTTCTCAGTAGATGTTGGGTCTATAGAATCCATGAGTTTTTTCTGCTGTTCTGCAAGGGATTGAGCTTGTTTCGCTGCTGCCTCAAGTTTCTGTTGCATTATCATCTGTTGATAAAGCGACTTCATACGTTCAAGTTGTTGCTGAAACAACTCCTGATTGAAATTTGCTTCAGTCATTGCTCTTTCCTGCTCGGATAATTGTTGTTGTGCTAATGCTTCATTCAATTTTTTCAGGAGTTCCTGATGCTCTTCTGTCAGTGCCTCTTTCATCAATTCTTGTAGTTCTTGGTACTTTTGTATGGTTTCTGGAGCAAAGAGTTGGTTTTTCTCTATATCTGTGGTAGTCTGTTGCATATCTGTGATGAGTTCATTTGCTTTCTTTTCAATTTGTTTTTGGGTTTCAACTACCTGTTGTAGTCGTTTCTTATCAGTTAGAGAAAACTCATTGAATTTCTGAATCTTTTCAAGGAGTTCTTCAACCATACCAGTTGCTTCAGATTGTTCGTCAAATAACTCATCCAGACTATACTGTTCAGTTTCCTGTTCGGTAGCAAGTTCTTCATATAGTTCATCAAGCGTTGGAAAACGGAGTGAATAAGTCCGCGATTTTCCTATGTTGGGACCGGATACATTATCGGTATCAAGTGCTTGAACATAATACGTAAGTATCTCTCCAGGGAAAAGACCAATCGGGTCAATATCCCAAGTATATGTTATGAACTGGGAAGTTTGTGGTGGAGATGTGTTTGGAAGAATTTGTTTGAGCGTGACAATTACATCATTAGCATTTTCTTTTTGTATACTATGTACCAATTGGAGTGTCTGGAGTCCATAATCATCAGTTGCTTCCACTTTGAGTTCTATCAGCATATCGTTATCTAAATCAAGGTCTTTACCCGGCTCAACTATTTCCACTTGAGGGACATTGTCTTTGAATACGTTGAGAGTATAAACAAGCGGGGCAGTGTTTGTGAGACCATCCTTGTCCAATATCTGTATGTGATATGTTCCTGCTTCCTTAGCAACAAAACTACCTTTGATCCCAGTTTCAGATTCTATTTGTAATGTGACAGGATCAGATTCATCAAATATCAGATGTGATTCTTTGAGTGGTTTATTGCTTTTACCGGAAATATATACTTCAGTTCCATAGAGAACATCTGCATTTCCTGTGTTGGTTTCAAGTATTTGTGGAGGAAGTTGTGTGTATGTTGGATAGTTGAGTTGAAGCTGAAAGGATTCAACTATCGGCTCATGGCTTACTGCAATTTGAAAACGTTCAGATGCTATGTCCTTCGTTGATACATAATATTGTAGTGATCTGTCGATATTTTCAATTGTTGCTGTATAAGGAATATCCGTGGGTTCACGGTTCATCAGTATGGATTGCCACGTTTCACTTTCTTGTGTATGGGGTAATAGATTCTCATTTTTGTCTAAGTTATTGTCTGATTCTTGAGCATCCTGCGTATTCATCTCATCTGTTTGTGTTAATTTGTAATACACATAAACAGATGCATCAAGATGTCCACTGACCTTTGCTTCAATAGTAACATTTTCTCCACGTTTAATTTGGATATTTCCTGGACTTACATCCGTAATTTGTGCAGTAAAACCCTCAAATGTTGTTTTTGGTAACGTCTCAAATGTTTGCGTGAAACCCTTTAAAGCTGAAGGTAATAAGAAATTAGTAATCATCAAAACACACACTGCAATAACAGCAAAACCAGCGGACTTTCTTATTTTTTTATATTCTCTCTGAAATATTTTTTTCAACTCAATTTTATCAATATCATGTTGTGTTTGATATATCAGTTGTTCAACAAATTCTTGTGCATACCCTAACCGATTGTTTTCAAGTGTAGGTTTGAGTTGTACAGCACTGAGTACTCTATTTTCTATATTCGGGTATGCCTTTTCAAGATAGGCTGCTACTGAAGTATATGTGAATTTGCGAAGCAATGGTCGGAGTATAACACGGATAGTGAGATAAAGTGCTATTCCTGTTGAGAGAACGACTGTGGTGACTCGAAGCAATTGGGGTAGCGGTAATTGAAAACTCAGGAGAACAACAGTCATTATAACTGAAAGCACCGCAATCCATTTTAAGAGATTTTCAGAAAGAATTAGCCATCGCCAAGTATACCGAATTCTATTGAGTTTGTTGATGATAGATTGGTAAATCTGATTTGTGTTTTGATTTGACATCTGATTCCTTGTTCTCTTTTATGGATGTATTGTTTATCACATTTAGAGTAATATAACTTACCACAGTAATACTTAATTGGTCAGAACATATACAGCAATGTTTACAGCCATTTTTGATGCTAACTCACGGACCTCTGGGGTGTCTTCTGGATGGACTCTTGGGTCTTCCAACCCATCTCCAATGTCAGCACTGTAAACGTAAAAGACGACCATTCTGCCATCATGAAAAATACCATATCCTTGTGCAGGATCACCATCATGTTCATGTATTTTCGGGAGTCCGGGTAAATCGTAAAAACAACGGTATATCTGATGCGAATTGGGTATCGGTTGCAATTCTTGCTTAGGAAAAACCCTACTGATCTCTCTGCGAAAACTCTTGTCTAATCCATAGTCGTCATTAACAAATAAGAAGCCACCATTATTTAGATATTGTCGTAGAGTAGTAACTTCGTCTTCAGTGAGTCGGATATTCCCGTGCCCCACCAAATATAACATTGGGTATTGATATAATTCATGGTCAGTTAACTTGAGAATCACACGGTCATCTGCTGTTTCGATTTCAGTCCGTTCTCTGAGTAGACGAAGCCAATTGTTTATAGCAGACGGATCACCATACCAATCACCTCCACCCCCATACTGAACTTGTGCGATTGTAAATAGTTCTCCTGCCTGTTGAGGACTAATCAAAATACAGGAAAACAAACCACAGATCAGAAATATCAGCAGTTTTCTTAGATTGATGTTTAACAATTTCCTGTTTTTATAAAATACTGTCATATTCTTATTACCCAGATTAGAACCCACTGGATTTAAATTGATAATTATTTCAAAGTCTACTATAGATGTAATAGTCGTTAAACCAATCCCACACGTTTTCGTAGGAACCATTCCGTACCTAACAGACCAGCAACTGCTATTAGGATTATGGGATGTGCCCATAAATCGCGTTCAGTATCCACAAAGATAGGGTCCTGTTCTACCTTAATCTTATCGGGAAGTGACTGCGCATCATCAATTGTAAGATAGACACCACCCGTTTTCGTTGCGAGTTCTTTCAGTAACGGTTCGTTAAGTTGAGGTGCTTCTAATTCAATTAGTTGAGGATGTACGAATAAATCAATTTCATCCTCTCCTAATGGTATATTTCCTGCTTTACCTACAGCACGAATATTATATGTTCCTTTTTCTCCTACTCTCAACTGTGCAATATAATTACCTGCATTTCGCGTTTGTGTTTCCATTGCTTCTGCATGTGTTTTCAGAGGAAATGTGCTACCACTTGGAGATGTAACGTATAGTTGAATTTCCGTGTCAATTTGTGGATCAACGGTATGGGAATATGTTTTTATGTTTATCTGGACAATTTCACCTTGTGAATATGTGGAGGTATCTGTTGTGATATATACCTGATTTTCATCAGACAGCTGCGACATCCACCTCAGTGTCTGCGCCCAAAAACGGGGATACACTGTTTGATAGACAGTATCCTTATAAGAATTTACACCAAAATCCCAGTTCCATATACCCTCTGCAACAAAAAGAAGGCTTTTTCCAAGACCTACTCGTTGAAATATCAGAATTGGTTCTCCGTTTGACTTTTGGATCAGCGTTGTTGCTCCTGCTCTGAGTTGGAATCCACGATATGAATGTGAGAGTGCAGGTAGATTTTGCCATATTTCTGTATTACGATCTAATTTGTCGGTGAGTTGCAAAATAGGATGAAACATACCAGTTTGTGTCAGGTTAAGTGCAAATTCTCCCTTTTGCTCAATACATCCATTCGCAGATATCTGGATCGGCAGTATCCTTGAAATCTGTGTGCTTCTAAATCCATTGACACCTAAGGCAATATTTGAAGGTAGAAATATCACTGCTTTTCCCCGTTGCTCAACAAAATCAACAATCGCTTGCTGCTGTGCTATTGTCAGATGTCCTTCAGATATATCCCCTAAAATCAACACATCATATTGGAGGAGTTCATCACGGGTTTCAGGAAACCGAGAAATTTGAGAATTGCCGTTTTGCAGATAATATCCATCATTGCGAGATAGTAATGATTCGTTTGTAGATTTTTTTGATTGAACTACAAAAGATGGTTCAATATCAGGATCACGCTCTAATGTGCGTTTTAGGAATGCATATTCCCAACGAGGTCTTCCTTCAAAATAAAGGACTTTTAGTCTCGCTTTAACAACCTTTAATGAAAACGACTTTTCATTGTTTGTGTCGGTTAATTCTCCGTCTAATGTAGGAAGTACTACCTTATATTGGAAATTTCCTTCGGTCTGTGGTGTCATCTTTAGTTCAGTGACATGTTGACTACCTTTTAATATACGTTGTCCATTAATTGTAACTTTTTGGTCTTCACTAACTTGTGGAAAATTTAGTATCGACGCATCAACGAGACGATTAGTTCCTATGTCTCGTAGAGATACTCTGATTGATTCATTTGTATATCCAGTCTGTCCCACTGTGATACGAATAAGCGTTTCATGTCCTGTATAGGCAATAGGCAACACATCAACCTTTTGTATCTGAATATCTTTCGGTGGCTGTGGAGAACCAACACCTATCGAATAAATAGGTGTATCTAATGCTGCGATATCCTCTATTGACAGCATTGTAGCATTATGTGCCCCATCAGATATTAAGACTATCCCAGCATTAGGTTGTCCTTTCCATGCATGCACCGTCTCCGTAATCGCTGAAGTAATATCTGTGATTACCCCGACTGGTTCAAATTTGACTATTTCTGTTGTGCTTTCATGTAGAGATTTATCAAACTGGTAAAGATGAATTTTATGTTCACTGTTCACATTCTGTAGAAATTGACTTGATTCATCAAAAAGCAGTTTATTTACTTGATTAATACGTGAGGTATCGGTTTTACCAAGATAGTTATCTTCCAGTTCCATGCTAAGTGATGTATCTACCAAAATTGAAAGATGTGACATTGGAGTGACATCTTTCTTCTGAATTATCACCGGTGCTAATAGGCAGCAAAGTAAAATAACCAATGCAATAAAACGTAGGGAAATGAGAGAATATCGTAGAAATTTAGGTAAAGGTTGACCTGCTTTAATATACCCGTATATGGTGATGCAAATTGAAATGATAATACCGAAAATTACTGCCCAAAGTGGCAGATAGTATGTAAACTGCATTCTATGTATGCTTTCTTAGAATATTCTATAAAATTATATCCTGTTAATGTGGTCACTGTCAATATGTTTTAATTTGCTTATAGAATTATTAGTTTTAAGAATTATCGGTTTTCGTATATTATAGTAGATTATAGAAATAAGTTGACAGTTTTTCATTTTTGATTTAATATCCATATTATGAGATATTCAATAGACTTACGTAAACGCGTTTTAGATTTTGTTGAGGCAGGCGGCAGTAAAGCCGAAGCCGCCAGGCGT
>JAPOQK010000023.1 GCA_026710795.1 Candidatus Poribacteria bacterium | reverse complement strand
GTATCAATAACAGTAGACACAGAGGACACCGAGGCAGTTGATAACTCAACGCACCCTGTTGTCGGTATTGATGTTGGTATAAACACATTAGCAACGTGTTCTGATGGCAGCAAATATGACAATCCAAGACCATTGAAACATTACGAAAAGAAACTAAAACGTGCTAATCGTAGACTTAGTAAGCGGACAAAAGGATCCAAAAATTGGATAAAACAGAAATGGAAAGTCGCACGTATCCACTACCGCATTGCTTGTATCCGAAACGATGCACACCATAAAGCAACTACAGATATTGTCAATAAAGCATCTGCTATCGGTATTGAGACACTCAAGGTTACCAATATGGTAAAGAATAAGAAACTCGCAAAAGCATTGTCGGATTCAGCATTAGGTGGGTTTCTCTCTAAACTCAAGACCAAAGCAGAAACGCTGAGAATACCTGTCACAGAAGCATCGCAATTCTATGCGAGTAGCAAAACCTGTAGCAGATGTGGATATAAAAAGAAAGATCTAACGCTTTCAGAAAGAACGTATCATTGCAGTCAATGTGATGTCTCTATAGATAGAGATGTTAATGCTGCAATAAACCTAAGAAATGTCGCGGTAGGGCATACCGAGACAGAAAACGCTTGTGGAGTCCAAGTAAGACCTCACACTGAGGCACGAGAGACGGAAGCAGGAAAAGTCGTTTGGAAGCAACAAGTGCTGCCAATATAAGAGCTAAGAATCCCCCATGCTTTAGCTGGGGAGTATGTCAAAAGTTTATTGTAATATCCACATAAACAGAATATAGAATGCAACACTATCTTATACAACTTGAATGCAGCAAATGCGGCGAAACCTATCCGCATGCGAAACCACATAACGTATGTCTATCCTGTGGTAAACCGTTATTTGCACGCTATGCACTTGAACAACTGTTTGATTCATGGAAACCTGAACATCTTCTGTCAAGACCACCATCATTATGGAGGTATAAGGAACTATTACCCGTATGTGACGAGGAACATATCGTCTCATTAGGTGAAACAATGACACCGCTTATCCATGCAAAAAGCTTGGGGGAACACTTTGGGTTATCTGAACTCTGGATAAAAGACGAGTCCAGATTACCATCAGGTAGTTTTAAGACACGTGGTTTAGCGATGGCTGTATCCAAAGCAAAAGAACTCGGTATTACCAAATTAGCAATCCCCTCAGCAGGAAATGCAGCCACAGCATTATCGGTTTATGCCGCTTGTGCTGGTATACAGGCATACATATTCATGCCGAAAGATACACCTGCGTTTAACATAGACACGTGCCGACTCGCAGGCGCGAATGTTACACTGATAGATGGACTAATTTCAGATGCAGGTAAAATAGTAGCAGAAAGAAAAGCAGATGAGGGTTGGTTTGATGTCTCCACACTAAAAGAACCTTACCGCGTAGAAGGCAAAAAGACAATGGGGTTTGAACTCGCTGAGCAATTGGGTTGGAAACTTCCAGATGTAATTATTTATCCAACTGGTGGCGGAACAGGAATAGTGGGTATGTGGAAAGGTTTCTCGGAATTAGAAAAAATCGGTTGGATTGGAAAGAAAAGACCGCGCTTTATTTCCGTTCAAGCGGACGGATGTGCACCCATTGTCAAGGCATGGGAAGCAGGTAAATCATCTGCTGAGACGTGGCAAAATGCCCATACAATCGCAAGTGGATTACGAGTTCCACAAGCCATCGCAGACTTTCTCATTTTAGATACAATCCAAAAAAGTAATGGTACTGCAGTCTCTGTTACAGATGATGCGATACGGGATTCAATGCAGCTACTTCCCACGAAAGAAGGTATACTGACATGTCCTGAAGGTGCAGCTACAGTTGCATCACTGGAGCAACTCCTATCAGACGGTACAATTACATCATCAGATCAAGTTGTGTTATTTAATACAGGTGGGTACCAATCGTAACCAAGGTAAGAATAGTGAGCGCGCAATGGACACACGCTCACACAAAACTATATGCTATCGATCTTCAAGATAATCGTATTTAGGTTTCTTCTCCTCAGAAACTTTTTCTACCTTCTTTTCTGCATTTTCATCAGCGGCTCTACGGTATGACCTTTCGCCAATTTTGTAATCACTAACCTTCAAAATTGGATACGGACCATCAAACCCGACAACCTTACCATGTATCTCTACCGGTTCGTTCTTTTTTGCAGCATCTATACGTAACTGGTCAAATTCTGGTGATGCAGTAAAAACATATTTCTGGTCATCGGGACCTGTAGTTAGTGCGTGCATAAGTTCAGAGGATTCGGATCTATATCTTGCGTAAAGTGGAACATCTCGGATATAACTACGGGAGTAGCCGGGATAGGAAAACAATCTACCTTTTACTATGACTTCTGTTTTGATGAGACGAACCTGACTAATTCCATGACGACCACGATAACGCGAATCCTTCAACTGACGCATAATATCGTACACATCAAACGCATGTGTTTCGCTATACTTTGAAACACCTCGTCTCGGTTTTACTTCAACAACTGTTGTGAAATGTCTTTTTCTACCATTTTTATCTACGGGTGTATGGAAAGTAATGTCTTTTGGATCTGCCCACGGTGTCAATAACCGACGGATATTGATTTCACCGTAATGGGTAACAACATCGGAAATTTCTATCTTCAAGCTTTCAAGTTCTGCTTCACTCACCGAAAACACACCAGCAATGAGAAAGAGCAAGAGTGTCAACCCGAAGATACTGCTACAATATGTACGCTTCATAATGTGTTCCTCGTTCGTGTTATTTTATTACAACCGATTATTCTATTATACACTACTATTCTGCTTAGATGCAATGACTAATTGACCTTATCATTAAAATACAACGTCTGAAGCAATAATATGTTGACATCTACTTTAACCTTCATCACCCAGTTTCTCAACAAGGTAGTACAACGCAGGTAAAACAAGCAACGTCAAAAAAGTCGCTGTAATCATTCCACCACTGATAACAATAGCAAGTGGTTTCTGTAGTTCCGCTCCAGAACCGTGTGCAAGCGCAAGCGGAAGCATACCCAACCCAGTCGTTAAGGCAGTCATCAAAACAGGACTTATCCGTTCCGATGCACCCTTTATCACCGCATCGTATAATGGTATACCCTCTGAACGTAACGCATTTATATGTGAAACTAAAATGATACCATTCCGAACAGCAATTCCAAACAACAGAATGAAACCCACCATTGAAGGTATACTCAACACCCCACCAGTTAGGAATACACTAACAACACCACCGATTAACGCAAGTGGTAGGTTCAGTATGACTAATATGGATAACCGCATCGAACCCATCGCAAGATACAGAAGAATAAATATACCTATAAATACAAAACCTGTTTGGATAAGAATCCGATTTTGTGCTCTTTGCTGACTTTCAAACTGTCCACCATAAGTGAGGAAATATTCTTCCGGGATATTAACATGTGCTTCAATTTCCTCCTGAACTTCACCAATAAAAGTCCCCAAATCTCTATCTTGGACATTGCATTGAATAACTATCCGACGAGAGACGTTCTCACGATTGATGGTGTTAGGTCCTAACCCAATATTCACATCTGTAACCTGTTTTAACGGAATGTAGGCACCTGAAGGCGTTTTTAGTTTTAGCTTACCAATAGTATCAACACTGTTCACCAGTGTAGGATCTATCCTAACAACAAGGTCATACTGACGTTGTCCTTGAATGATCTGACTCACGGTTTCACCTTTAAATGCGGCTTCTGCGAAATGCGTGATGTCTTGTACACTTAACCCATACCGCGCTGCCTCAAACCGTTTTACCTTTATCTGTAGTTGTTCTACCATTACCTGTTGCTCAACCTGCAAATCAGTGACACCTTCAATACCCGACATAACTGATTTTATCTCCTCCGCCTTCTGTCTGAGGGTGTCAAGATCTGGACCAAACAGTTTCAACGCAACCTGTGCACTCACACCTGACAATAAATGATCCAACCTGTGTTGTATCGGTTGACCAACCGATACTTGAACACCAGGGAAGTTCTCTGAGGAAAGCATATCACGCACCTCTGCCAGAAGATCCTCTCGGGTCTTTTCACGTTCATCAGGTGGAATGAAATTCAATACAATTTCATGGGAGTTGACATCGTGTGCATGTTCGTCCGCTTCAGCACGACCTGTCCTACTACTGACACTTGTTACCTCTGATATGTCTAATAACCGTCTTTCCATTTCACGACCAATCCGAGTGGATTCATTGAGTGAGGTTCCCGGTGGAGAATATACGCTTATTGTGAACGTGGCTTCATCCATTACCGGTAAAAACTCCCGACCTAACCGAGGGATGGATGCAATGGTTAGTATCACCAACAACAATGCCACTAATACCACTAATACCCGCAAACGTATAGCCAAAGCGAGAATAGGACGATATACACGCTTGATCCACATAACAACAGGTTGAAGTGTCAAGGCTGTTTCTACATCGGAATCGGGGGCTAATGCTACCACGAACAACCGCCACCTCACTACAAGATTGCGGAAAAAGTTAGAAATCCGTTTACCTGCGGAATCACTGCTTGGAACGGGTTCATGCAACGGAATATCCCTAACACGTCCTAAAAGCAGTTCACTCAGAACTGGCACAACTGTCAGAGCAACCAATAACGATGCAGCCATTGAAATCACAACTGCCCAACCGAGTGGACGGAACATTCTACCTTCAATTCCGCTAAGACTAAACAACGGCAAAAATACGAGAATAATAATCAAGGTTGCGAATACAATAGATACACGCATCTCATCGCTTGCACGGGTAACTACCTGTGTCGGTGTTTCATCAACTTCATTATCCAATTCACGTAGATGAAAATACTCCTGTAATCTCCTGAAGATATTCTCAACATACACAATCGCATCGTCTACAACCATACCCACAGCAATCGCCAAGCCAGCTAACGTCATGATGTTGAGTGTGCCACCTTGCGAAAGTAGCACAATGATCGCAATAATCAAGGATAAGGGGATAGCAGTAAGTGTAATCAATGCTGTTCGGATATTGAATAAAAAGATAATCAACACAATCACAACAAGAATTGCACCATCTCTCAGTGCCTCTTTTACCGTATCCACTGCACGACGAATTAAATCGGCTTGAGCATATTCAACTTCTACTTTAACACCTTCAGGAAGTGATTTTTCCAGTGAATTCAACTCCGATTCCACTTTATCACTAAGTGTGAGTGTATTGATTCCCGGTTGCTTTACAACCTTACCTAATACGGTTTCTTTACCATTCCGACTACCCGCACCTCTTCGTATCGCAGGCAGAGACCCAATCTTAACTATTGCGACATCCTTTACAAGTAAAGGAATATTGTGTGTTCGGACACCAATTACCACATTTTCTATATCCTCAATAGATGAAACCCTACCTAAACCACGGATCATCAGTTCCCGTGTGTTCTTGATGAGAAATCCACCTGCAGCATTATCGTTACTCTTTTCAAGTGCATGCGCAACATCTTCAAGCGAAATCCCATAACTTACTAACCGGTTAGGATTAACGAATACCTGAAATTGTTTGATATATCCACCGATATTGATAACATTCGCAATTCCTCCCTGTGATTGCAGACGAAAACGGATAATCCAATCCGCAATATCACGTATCTCCATCGGATCTAACCCTTCTTCCGATTCGTCAACAAGTGCATATTCCATTATCTCACCTAATAGTGAAGATGTAGGTAAGATAATAGGGGCATCAACGCCTTCAGGTAAGTTAGGGGCAACCAACAGCAACCGTTCAGATACCATCTGTCGGGCAAGATAAATATCCATACCCCACTCAAATTCAACGAATATAAGCGATAATCCAATTGCAGACGATGAACGAACTCGGGTTACATCCGGTGTCCCGTTCATTGAACTTTCAATCGGTAAGGTCACAAGGGTTTCCATCTCCTCAGGTGACCAGCCATGTGCTTCTGTCAATACAGTTATACGTGGTGGATTAATATCAGGATATACATCTATAGGTGCTGTCTGAAACATTCTGAAACCGATTATACCTGCAGCGATTAGACCGCAAATTACAAGAAGTTTGTTCCTTAGAGCAGCTTCAGTGATTTTTGACCACATAGTTTTACCCCTACGTTATAAATACATTAATGTGCATGTCCGGCATGCGGATCGACAACAGCATCTGTGCTGGCTGATGCTTGCATGAGTTGATGCGTTCCTTGTATGACCACAACTTCTCCCGCAAGTAATCCATCTTTAATCTCAATAAATTGGTCATCTTTAGCACCAACCGCTACCTCATGTTTTATATAGGTATTACCTGATTCCACAAAAACACTATGCGTCACGCCATCTTCAAGTACCGCACTCAAGGGTACGCTCAAGACATCATCAGATTTATCAATAACAAGTGTCTGATCAGCGAACATCCCTGGTTTCAGTTTATGATTAGAGTTGTCGACCTCAGTCCAAAAATGAACAGTGCGTTTCTCTGGATCTACAACAGCAGATATTTGGGAAATCTTCCCTGTGAAAACGGACCCAGGATATGCAGGAACACGAATCCGCACTTCATCTCCAATCTGCCACGAATCATGTACCAGTGCAAGCGTGTCTTCGTATATTTCACCTTCCACCCAAACAACATCCGTATTCAGTATTGAATACAAAGAATCGCTTTTGTCTACAGTTGTCCCCAGAGTCACATGTTGTTTGAGAATTTGTCCAGAACTTGGGGCTATAATTAAATATTTGGAATGAGATTTACCAGTTTCAACAATCCGCTCTATTTCATTCTCTGTGATACCAAAAACCTTAAGTTTACGTCGCACCTTTTCCAACAAAATTGATGCATTTCGTTGTGCCTCTTCCGTTTGTAATAATGCTTCTAAAGCCTCTGAACTCGTCATAAATGGTCCATAATGATCAATCAGTTTTTCATTAGATAATTCCTCAAACGTTTCAATCTTACCAGTTTCTGCAATTGTATCAAGATGAGATTCTGATATACCAGTAGCGAGTGCACGATGTTTATGTGATTCAGCTTTGTGAATTGCATGTTTGTAGGCTGTTTCAGAATCTACCAATCCAGTTGCTTCCTCAATCACAGTTACATATCTCAAGGCAGGATATTCCTTGTCCTCTACAGGAGAGGAAATCAACACTCCAGAATTTGCTGTCATACTATCTTTTTCAAGTAGGTTTAGAATATCAGTCTTTCCATCATCATCAAGCATCTCTTGTAATGTCTGATTGTTGACACCAAGAATCTGAAATTCACGCTTACCATGATTATAGGTATTTATCGCTTTCCGGTATGCTGCCTTCTGAGAAATAAGTTCTTTCTGT
This sequence comes from Candidatus Poribacteria bacterium, assembly GCA_026710795.1. Classification (GTDB taxonomy): domain Bacteria; phylum Poribacteria; class WGA-4E; order WGA-4E; family WGA-3G; genus MSPOR6. The sequence continues at coordinate 68,488 of JAPOQK010000023.1, read as the reverse complement.
GCAGAAATACGCTTTTCGGTAAGTGATTCCGTCCGTCTAACCATATTCTCAAGTAATTTACGATCTACATCCGCTTTGATTAGGTCAAAACGCATTTTTTCTAAAACTGAAATAGTCTTTGCAATAGCAACCGATCTATGCTTTTGAAAAGCAGTTTTATGTTCCTGTTGTTCCTCAAGCGATTCCAGATAGTCTATCTGACGTGTAGTCAATTCCAGCCTTATCTGCTTAGCAAATACTGATTTCTGTTTTGCTAATTTTGAGTCCAAAGATTTCTGTTGTTCAACTGCTTCAATAAGATCTATCTCAGCCAACTGCAAATCTATACTTTCCAGTTCAAGCAACACATCACCCTCCTTAACTGAGTCACCAAGCTTAAAATGGATTTGTTTCACTATTCCTCCAATCCTCGGGGTTACAATTGCTTGTTTATTGGGATGTGCAATGATGTTTCCTGTAACTTGGACTACCTTCTCAATGGACCTAATGTCAGTTTCAGCAGTCTTCAATCCGATATTAGCTTTGGCGATGTCGGTGAGGGTAACAGAGACATCAGCAGTATATGAATGGCTTTCATCTTCACTCTGGACATGTCCATCATCCTGCTTTTTCTCATCTTCCGACCATCCTAATGTCTTGAACAAGTTTATAGATATGAAACATGTTGCTACAACAATAATGAAAATAAGATATAGTGTCCGATTCACATAACGAGGCATTTTACTTCTCCTTAAAATGATATGGATAATTTGGTGTGTAGAAACGAAACTACTCCACTAATTCAATAGATGTACCAATCGCCGATTCAAGCTTGACAATTGACTTATGATATCCAGCAAGTTCATCAAGATAGTCAAAACGTGTTTTTATAAATTCGTTCTGGATCAATATAAGTTCTAATAGTTCTCCTTCTCCCAATTCATAAGCAGAACGCGTCAAGGTTAGGTTATCATTCAACAACTTAAGCAAATTCTCATCATAATACTTCAAGGTTGTTTGTGATGATTTCAGCATAATATAGGAAGCCATCACTTCACCCATAATTTGTCTTTCCAACTTCGAAATCGCTGCTGTGTCCAGCACCTTCATAGCCTTAGATGTATTAACTTCAGCACGATTTCTGTCGAACAAAGGCAAAGGTAAAGAGAACTTAACACCGAATCCTGACTCTCCAGCACTGTGTTCTGCTATTCCTCCGATACTTAAATCAGGTATAATTGATGCTTTGGCAAGTCTATGTGCACTTTCTGTCAATTTTCCGTTCAATTTCTGGGACTTTAGGTCAGCACGATGTGTTAGTGCATGTGAATTCAACGATTCAAGTGTCAAATTTTGTTTGGACTTTGCTGGAAATCCACCGATTGCAGTCCATTTCCTATCAAGTGGTGTTCCCATCAAACTGTTTAGTTCAAGGTGAGCTAAAAGCAAATCACTTTCCAACGAGGCAAATTCACGTAAGGATGATTGCAGTTGAATATTGGCAAGACTCACCTTACTGACAGATATATCTCCAGACTCAAATTGAACCTGTGCCATTTCATACATCTGTTGATTGTGACTGATAATCTCTTTAGCAAGCTTCAACTTCTCTTGTAACAGAACAAGTTCATAAAATGCGATTTTCACGGATTTGGTAAGTAACCGAATACCATCTGTCAGTTCGAGGTTAACCTTTTCAAGATTCACCTTTGCCATCTGTATCCTATGACCACGCTGACCACCAAGTTCAAATGTCTTCGTCAATTCAACAACCTGTTCCCCGTGATTACCCCTGATCAATTCTGTTCCCAATTCTGGATTACTTAACAAAGCAATTCCATTAAGCTCTACCTTAGCAACCTTGACTCTTTCTCGAATCACATTAAGCACAGGATTCTCACGAACTGCAGTCTGTAATGCGTTCTCAAGGTTGATTTCTTCAGTTTGTGCAGCGAAAACAGGTATCGGTAAAACATTCAAGGTAATTATATACATTCCAATGATTGTGATGGTAATACCTAATCTGAATTTCATTCGTCAATTGCTCCTCACAAGATAGATGTTAAGGTAATATCACATAAGGGATATGCAATCTACCTTGTTAGTATTTCTTTGCAAACCAAACAGAATAAGAATTACATAGTTGAAATACTATTCTAAAAGAAAACAAATTTCCTATAACAAAGTAATCTTATTATTTAGTAAATGGGTCTGTTTGAACGACTCAAGTGAGGGATTAAATGAGGAGGGTAACGGTACGAATTGATATGAGTATGGGATTTACCATAGGTGATAAGTTATGAAGTTTATCTAAATTTGAATTGTATGGAAGAGTGGATTTAGTTATTTTGGGTAGGGAAGGAGAAATATCCGTATCAGTTAGCGTATTTTCATAGGTTGAAACATTATAAATCTCGCTGTTAATGGTAGCAAAGATTGGCAGGTCGACACATTCTCCACAATGGTCATCTTCCGTATGTTCGTCTCTTTCTGTATGCTTATGATTGTCTGGTTGAACATGGCTGCAACATCCAACAGATGTGCTTTCAATCTTCACATGACCATCTTCACCAAAACACAAGACATAATCAGATAACTGCATCGGGATCAATGCTGAATATATCAATAACATTGTGAGAGAGAGAAATATGTAACTATATTTCTTCAATAAAATTATCTTCATATGGTATCGTCCAATAGATATTGTTCCAAAACCAAGTTCAAACAATGATAAATCAAGTATATCAAATTATAACAACATTGTCAAGTAGAAAAACATAATAATCAGGGTTTTATAGTTTTCGGTTTTTCTTGTGTTATTTTCATAATTCAATATAATTTCTTGTAGGTCGGGTAGCGAGTAGCAAACCCATAAATCAACGCTATGAATGCACTATCTGCAAGTCAAAAATTATTGCCAAAACCGTCTCTATTTGCTATGATATAGGACACATAATCTAATCTTTTTTGCGGTTCAGCAGTATCAGCAACTAATTGACCTTATGGAATTATAAATTAAGAATTAAAGTACATACATTGAAATACATACCATAGAAGTGTTCGCATCAGGGAGGATTCATGAAAAAGCATGCAAAAGGTTCGGTGCATCCATCTGAATTAAGTGAATTTGAGGATCAAGACACAGGTACTCATATCTACCAACTGACAAACGATAATACTATCAACCATAACCTATATTTCCTTACATCATCATTTACACCTGACCAAAAGCACTTGATCTTTACCTCATATCGTTCTGGAAAAGCGAATTTCTATAAACTTCAATTTCCTGATGGTGAAATCGTACAGTTGACCCATGCTGACGATGTACATGGCTATTCAGGAGTAATTTCAAAAGATGGAACAGAACTCTTTTATACTGAAGGTGACTCCATAAAGGCGATCCATCTTGAGACCTTTGAGGAAAGGATCCTCGCTGTATTTCAGGATGGTAGTCTTGGAGAGTGTAGCGTAAGTGCTGATGAAGAGTATATTGTAACAGCGATGAAACTGGATGGGAAATCCCATATCACAGTTACTGCTATTGATGGTAGTGGTGGAGAGATTATTTACATATCACCAGACCAAACAATAATCCATCCACAATTTCATCCTAAACATGCTGACCTGATAGCATACTCAGGAGACCCAGCACCAAGAATGTGGACAATAAAACGGGATGGGACAGACAACCGTAAACTCTATGAACATGATAATAATGAGTTCCTTGTTCATGAAACTTTTCTCGGAACACAGGACGAATTGATTGTCACTCATTGGCATTATGCATTACGTCGTATATCTTTAACGACACTTGAGATGCGAACAATCTCAGATTTTAATGCATGGCACATTGCGAGCAATCGTGCGGGGACAAAAGTATTGTGTGATACAGTCCATCCGGATATAGGGTTAAGGTTAGTTGATGTAGAAACTGGAGAACACACCCCTATATGTTATCCACAGAGTTCCTCAAGTGGAAGTCAATGGGAAAAGGACAGGTATGCTGTTGCAGAAGATTGGGCAGCAGCACAACAGACAGGAGACAGAGAGAAAGCATTGAGCTGGATGGAGATGAAGGTAGATACGGTATATGGACCACAATGGACACATCCACACCCATCCTTTAGTCCTGATGAAAAAGCTGTAGTCTATACCTCAGATGCTTCGGGACATTCACAAGTTTATGTCGCTGAGATACCGTAAAATTTGGAGTGAAATATCTGTATGACATATCTTCTGTAGGTGTGAATTCCAATTCGCTACCGATAAAAAGTCATACAACGGATCCACAGACAATGATTCACGATATATTTAAAATGATATAATACTTGATAGACTATTGAAGTTCAGGCAAAATGTGTTGTAAAGACTCTTCTTGTTGTAACAAATCATTGATGAGGTCCGCATCAATACTCAATGCTGATTTTAGCGAAGCTTTAGCTTCTGTTGGTTCATCCGATAGTGAGTAAGCACAAGCAAGATTAAAATGCAGAAGTGCAGCATCAGGGAATTTTTGCAAGGCATGTAGACATATCTCACGAGCATTACTTGGTTCACCTTTTTGCAAATAGACAGTTGCTAAATTGACATATCCTTCAGCCATGTTGGGGGCAATCTTTATTACATCTTTAAAGGTTGAAATAGCTTGTTCATATTGTCCAGCCTTCAAATATGCGTCTCCAAGATTGTTGTAAGCAGTTGGTGCATTCTTAAAGAATATAGTCCGTTCCTTATTCTTGATTGCTTTTTGATATGCCGCAATTGCCTGTTCTGGTTCACCGTTATTTATGTGAAATGATGCTTGTCGATAGTTATCGTTGAATTGCGATTGGTGGTGCCAAACCCATAAAAAAAGTAGGGTTACAGCAATACAAAAGGTCATACATCCGATTCTAAAAACTCTATTTGTTGGAGTTTGTTCAGAATCACTATTTTCTATTTGTTTAGACTCGTGAGTTTGTTCTTCGCTTATAGACATAAATAAAGTTGATATATATTATCTGAAGATTTAGTTCATAGAAGGAATTACCACAATATGAAAAATTACGGTTTTGGTATTATTGGCTGCGGTATGATTTCTGATTTTCATTCAGCTGCGATTGCCGATTTAGAACATGGTCAGTTAGTTGCTGTGAGTTCGCGGAATGCTGACAACGCAAAACGACTCACAGATAAATATAACGTCGATGGCTATGCCGATTACAAAGATATGCTCAAACGCGATGACCTTGATATTGTTTGTGTGTGTACACCAAGTGGAGCACATCTTGAACCTGCGGTTGCTGCTGCCGAAGCAGGTAAACATGTTATAGTTGAAAAACCTTTGGAAATTACCTTACAACGCTGCGATGAAATAATCCAAGCCTGTGATAAGGCAAATGTACGACTATGTGCCATATTTAATTCCCGTTTTACAGAGGGAGCACAACTCATCAAAGAAACAATAGATAGCGGACGTTTCGGACGATTAACATTAGGTAGTGCCTATATCAAGTGGTATCGTTCCCAAGAATACTACGATAGCGGTGGTTGGCGCGGCACGTGGAACCTTGATGGTGGCGGTGCTCTAATGAATCAATCTATCCATGCTATTGATCTACTCCAGTATTATATGGGTTCAGTCAAATCTGTGCAAGCATTTACTGATACTTTAGCACATGAACGTATAGAAGTAGAGGATGTAGCTGTTGCTGCTTTACGGTTTGAAAACGGTGCATTAGGTGTTATTGAAGGAACAACGGCTGCTTATCCCGGTATGTTCAAGAAAACCGAAATCTGTGGAACTAATGGCACAGCAATCTTGGAAGAAGAGGATATAGTCAAATGGGAATTTGATCCAGAACTTCCTGAAGATGCTGAGATCCGTGAAAAATTCGCCAAACAGACAGATACAGGTGGTGGTGCCTCCGATCCACGCGCTATCAATAATGCTAACCACAGACGACAGATGGAAAACTTTATCAACGGTCTTGAACACGATGCATCACATCTCGTTGATGGTCGTGAAGGACGCAAATCCGTAGAAATTATCCTTGCTATCTATCAATCCAGTCGTGAAGGTCGTATTGTTGAATTGCCTTTACCTGTATAGCATATAGAACGTGTTTATTCTGCACCGATAAGCATTACGGATAATCAAACACGATCTTGATAGCCTCATCTTTCTTGTGTAATGCCATTTCAAAGCCTTTTTGTGCTTCTGTAAATGGTAAATGGTGTGTAATAATCGGTGAAACATCAATACGTTCTTGTGCAATCATATCCATGGCTAATGGAAAGTCATTGGAAACATCCGGACCAACTGAACCGATGAATCGGATATTCTTTCTAAAGAATTCCGCAAACTGGAAATTGTATACTTCATCATCCGGTACACCGAATGCCAGAAGCGTACCATCGCGTTTTAGCAGTTGTAAGCACGTGTTGATCGTTTCTGTTTGATGACCCACTACTTCAATCACAAGGTCAGCCATTCTACCATCAGTAATCTCTTTAACAGCTTCTACAATGTCTTCATTAGCAGGATTTACGGTATGAGTAGCGCGCATCTGTTTAGACACTTCAAGACGCAAATCTACTAAATCAGATGTGATAACTGTTCTTGCCCCTAAGTTGCTTATCATACTCGTAAATAACAACCCCATCGGTCCTTGTCCTATAATAACAACATCAAGATTGAGCAAGTTTCCTAACTTTCGACATGCCCAAACAACAGTGCCAAGTGGTTGTGACATCAGAATACAATCTTTTCGATGAAAATCCACCAACGGAGTCGTTACTTTTTCGTCCGATAGAAAGTATTCGGAACATCCACCGATATGTCTTGGAAGTGCAAGGACTTCGTCCCCAACTTGAAATTTATCTGATTTACTTTCTGTGACAACACCAATGACCTCGTGTATTGACAGACCATTACCCATTGGATATCTATCTGCTAAATGTTCCAACACAAAGTGCGGCATATCACTACCACAGATAGCACTATGTAAAGTTTTGATCATGACTGTACCATCTGGATAGTCATCAAGTTTGGGTTTGTCAATATCAATAATTTCTATCTGATACGGAGCAGCAATTCGACCTGCTTTCATATATACTCCTTTACAATTTCCAATTATCCTATTTACATAGCAGACAGGACTGACAATACTTCGTTATGTAACGAACCGTTTGTCGCAACAACACCACGGTTGTCCTGCATGCGTCTTCCACTTAGATAGTTGAGTGGTTTTCCATTTGCATCAGTCACTTTACCTCCTGCTTCCTCAACTACTATTTGTCCTGCAGCATGATCCCAAATACATTCTCTATAGTCAGGATATGAGGGATTTGGCAAACGGATATAGAGCGATGCATCACCACGCGCAACTATACCGTATTTTGCTTGACTGTCAATTTGAATTGGAGGTTTATGCAGTCCAAGTTTCTTTGCTATTTTGATATGTGTTGTGCTGTCACCGTGCATAGACTCAAAACTCTCTGCTAATCTCGATGCTTTGTCAGACACACACACTGCTGTTATCAGCTTTCCTTTAAGCGTATATATTGATGTGCCTTCTCCACGAACAGCGACAAATAAACATCCACGTTCAGAATTTGCATCATCCAATTGATGTGGAAGATTTGGACATCCTAAAACTCCGAGTTGAACTTGACCATCAACAATCCAAGCTAATGCAATTGCGTATTGATCTTGCCTTAGAAAGCCTTTTGTGCCATCAATTGGATCAAGTGTCCAGAAGCAATCCCCTATTTCCCCGCTTCCACGGTCAATCCAGTCGCATACGTCACGATCAGAGATATTATCCTTTTGTTGTGTGTCTTCGGATAAATAGCGACTAACATAATTAGTAACCCTCTCCAATAGATGTGTATTCTGTTTTAAGGACTGTGAGTTTTCCTCAGCAACAACGGAATCATTAGGAAATGCATCTGCAATTGCTTTACATACCAATGCCTGTGATCCATAATCAGCAATTGTTACTGGACTACGGTCACTTTTTTGTATAGCATCCGATGAGACCATTTCTGCCTGTACCTGTTGACATAGTTCACCTGCCTTTAGTACTGACTCTATTGCAATCTGTATTTTCTTTTTCATACTAATATATTTCATATAACACATGCGTGTGTTTTTAAGTGTCGGTTATAACATTAACCGTTTCTCATGATATACGCGAACCACCTTCAGTCTTAGTAAATTGAATACTTGCATGTATCAATGATTCATTTGAATTAAAAGTCAATTGGTAAATAGGCTTATCCCAACGATACTGATATTCGCTTCCTAAGGCAGATACACCAATAGGAATATAGCTTTCAGGAACATAAAAGAATAATGAACCCTCGGATTGGCGTATAGGTTTGCAGATAACGAGAAAACTTTGACTACGATCATCCCATCCTTCAGACAGAATCTCAACACTCCCTTGTGTATAATGGATATCAGTGGCAAGCAACTGAGGTGTTTGCTGTTCTTCCCTGAAGCATAGCAACTTTGCTGACCGTGGAGCAATGTTTATAAGTGTAACATTTTTTGATACGACACCTAAGTATTGACGCATCCAAAAATCATGCACATGGTAGGCTTTGTCAGGTTGAAGACCGATAGTCTCTAAATTTAGATTAACATCTTCTTGTTGATCTTTCCAATTAAAGATTCCGAGTATATCCCATGATCCTCGTTGTGTTTCAATAGGTAAATGCCATATTTGTGGAAATGGTTCCTCATAACGATCAACAGTTTTTGCAGCATTTCCTGAAAGCGGAAATAATTTTGCCATCAATTCTGCCCTATGTGTAGATAAGGAAGATGGTATATTCATGCATAATATCGAGTTTCCGCTCAATGCTGCTGCAGTCATCTCAACGATTGCCTCATTTACAGGACGTGGTTCATCAATACATAAATCTCCATATACATGTTCCCATACAGAGTCAGGATCATTTAGATATCCGGTATAGCGTCTTAATCTTTGCTTTGTTCCATTTTGGTGATGCCATGAATCGCTGTTATCCACATATTTCTGACGTATAAGTGGGAAATTGAGCATGAAAGTCCCCATACTTACACTCTCAATGATGTTATATCCTGCAAGAAGAACATCCTTTTCAGCCATATCGACTGCCTCTTTCAGTAATGAGATAGCTTTCCGATATAGTTCAGTAGATGTGAGTGAGTTGTCGTGCCAATCTGCATTTTGTGAGATAGACATCATACCGCTCGTATAACTGGATAAATCAACCTTGATAATGTCATAACTCCAATCATCTATAATCTGTTTTAATATTGTCTTTACATGTTTTTGGGTTTTTGGATGGGATACATCTAAAATCCCAAGTGCAGATTCTCTGTTTGGAAGATGTACTTCAATAGGTCGATGTTGTTTTTTATCAGGTGATTTTGTCTTTTCTCTGCCATTATGGCGCAGGCATACTTCAGGGGACTTTTGCACCAAATCAGTATTGGTATCAATAGCGAATGGATCTATACTAATTCCAGCTTTAAAACCGCTCTGATGTATCTGATCAACAATATTACGCATTCCTTCAGGGAAACAATCCTTTTTCAGCGTCAAGTTACCAGGACTTGCCTGCCAACCCGTTTCCAAATGTATGTAATCCATTCCACTCTCAACCATTGGTTTCAGAAGAGAGTTTTCAGTGATTGCATCAATTTGTTCCTTGATAGTTTTCGCTCCAAACTTACCATTTATATTTTCCGAAGAAAAACACCAACCCTTAAATATCTGTTGGTGGAAAACAGGTTGAGGTGATGTGTCTGTGTAGCTTTCTTGTGGTAGGTTTTGTGTAGACTGAGTAGGGATATCCGCAGCGAGACGTTCAGTATAACGTTTATATGATGAATGTGCATCTTCAGAATAATCCAGATAGCCTATCTCCGAAGTAATCTCTTCACCGGTTTGACATATCATGTTTTCACAATCATGATATAACGCCCATGTTGTCAATCCTTGTTGTGTTTTTTGTTTTGACACTTGATACCCTAATTGGATTCTGGGCCACAATTTATTTGTTGTAATAAACCCAAATAGGATTGACTTTTTGCTAACAGTGTCGTGTAAAACACCTTCTTGGCAAGGTTGTAACATTTTTTCACCATCCAAACGGAATCCGTCATAGATTTTATGATGTACACTTGCATCTGGAGAAATTGGAGGCATTTTTAGGAAGAGATTGTATTGCGTGGGGTGACCACCTAATTGGAGAGTCCCCTGCTGAGAAGAAATATCAATAAGTGTTATATTGGTTAGACATATAGGAGTATGTCTTAGATTCTCAACACCCACTTTCAATAGAATATAGGGATGATCCGCATAGCAGGTGAGATAAGTGTGTATACGGATACCTGTTCCTTGGGAAACATCTTCACTACTTTCTATAGTGTTTTGCTGTGAATCATCGGCATCGTTTGTATTCGGTGGGTTATTAGAAGATGCCGTTTTCTTTGAATTCCTTTTTTGACTTGATTTTTTGCTTTTCTTGTCAGTCACTACGGTTTCATAGGTAAACTTTAAGGTTTGATAATTTCCGAATGCATCATTTTGTACAGGTTCACTATGAAATTCACGGTAACCAGAGTCAAGTGATTTTAACGTGGTGCCATCCTTAAGGCAAATTTGCGTGAAACCATTTTTTATAATTGTTTTACCGTTTTTATCGTTATAATTCCATATTCCTTTAGCTAAATTAAATTCAATTTGATATTGTTGATGGTTTAAAACGACATTTTTCCCTCGCCGCGATACGACTAAATCGTCAAGTTTCATTCACCTATTCCTTATGTTTCCTATTGCAGGCATACTATTAACACAATCATTGCAATTACATTATTTGCGACCAAATGTTTTATATTTGCATAGATGCATCAATAAATAAAGAAAGGTGTTACGTTAGCATCAACTTAAAATGAGTTAATAAATCGGGTTGATTATCAAAACACTAAATTTGCTTGCTAAGGTATCATGTATACCCGCATTTGAATGTCTGACATATAATCAATAATATCAACAGACATTCTTACAATAACAGTATATCAAAATCTTTGTCGTGAACACACAGTATAATTCACTTCGCAATTTGTGAAAAGTTTTGATGTCGAAAAAAAGTTACATGTGTGTTTCCGTATTGCTTGAATCTATCTCGGCTAAATATTCCAATCTCATTTGGTAAATCGGTTCTCTTTTCGTGTTCTACTAAAATTAACCCTGAAGGTTTCAGTAAACTTGCAGCCGAGATAAAAGAGAGACATTTTGTGTAAAGTCCTGCATTATAAGGTGGATCAAAATAGATGAGATCATATATCTCAGAACAGTTTTGAAGAATTGTTATACCTTTTGTTATGCCACTGTGAATTAGTTTTATCTGTGGACTTTTTTTCTCTATACCACATTTCAACAGATTCATTTCAATCAATCTGTGACATTCTATATTATGATCCAAGAAGGTTACCTTATCTGCTCCTCTACTTAGTGCTTCAATACCTATATTGCCTGTACCAGAACATAGGTCAAAAAAATTAGCATTTCTAACTTTATGATTTATGCTACTGAAAACAGACTCTTTCACACGATCACTTGTAGGTCGTATAGACAAGTCTTTTGGTGTAACTAAGCGTCTACCTTTATATTTGCCAGAAATGACCCGCATTACGACAACCTGGATAGGTATCTATACTTCTAATATGACCGTTTTAGTAACCCATAGAAGAATACGATGCTTTTTCAAGTTGATTCGTAATCTATAATGGATTCTATATTATAGACATCAATTTAGTGGTAGTTAAACAAACAGTTCTTCTACTATATTCCCATCATTGACAACCCGTATTGGTCGTCCAGAACGAGACATATTCTCTTCTTGATAGTCAATGCCTAATGCGAAGCAGAGAGAAGCGAATAGGTCTGGTACTCCGACTGGTGCGGATACAACTTTTGTTCCATCTTCATTGGTACTACCTATGACTTGTCCGCCGCGTATACCACCACCTGCAATTACAGCAGACCAACCGTTCGGGTGATGATCTCGCCCATCATTTTGGTTGATTCTCGGTGTTCTTCCGAATTCACCAATCCATAGGATAATTGTTTCGTCCAGCAGATCTCTTTCGCTTAAGTCTTTTATCAACATTGCATAGGCTGGGTCAACAATTTCAAGTAGTTCTTTTGTTCTTTCAAAGTTATTTTCGTGTGTATCCCATCCATCAAGTGTTATTTCAACGAATTTAACACCAGATTCAATCAATCTTCTTGCCATTAAACAACCTTGTCCAAACCTATTCATACCATAAGCTTCCTTGATTTCACTCGGTTCTTCATCAAGTTCAAAAGCTTTAATCTTGGGAGAATTGATTAGTTCATCAGCTTTTTTGTATATGGCTTCATGAGTTTCTGTTCCCAAACCTGTGCGTTTGGAAACGAAGTCTTGCTCAAGGTTTTTCAGCATTTTCAAACGTTCACGAAATCGGTTTGTGTCCATTTGTTCTGGATAGGATATGTCATCAACCGGTTTCATTGGATTATTAACCATAAACGGATCATGAGCGGCACCAAGAAAACCAGCAGAATATGTAGGAGAATTGATATTGACATTGCTCGGTAGTTTAGATTCGTCATCGTCAAGATAATATGATGTCAATGATCCAATTGTTGGGTGCCTTACTGCACCACCTGGCGCATATCCGGTATGTAATAGATAACGTGCGCGTTCATGATTACCTTCACGGGATACCATTGAGCGAATAATAGAAAGATGATGTGCTTGTTCAGCCACATTTGGTAGATGTTCTGATATCTGTATCCCATTAACACTTGTAGGTATTGGAAGGAATGGACCACTATTTTTTACAGATTGATCTTTGGGATCAAAAGTATCTAATTGACTCGGACCACCACTCATAAACATAACGATACAACGTTTGGCACACGGGATTATATTTTCTAACTGGGCATTACCCGTTGTACCAAAGTGCTGCATTGCAACAAGCCCCAGAAAACTACTGACTCCATATTTGAAAAAACTACGTCTGGATATCTCTTTATGCCATAGTTCAGGTGTATCGTATTCGGGTACCCATAATCCTGATCTCATTTTCAGTTTATAGCAATTAAACGGAAGCCTATTGGCTAACGAATGCCTCTCCTTAATATTGTCCCGCTTAGAAAGTCTGTTGTAGTGCCTACACCTGCGGGGTAGATATAATTAGTTGACGTTGTAAATACAATTACCTTGATACCGTAAATACTCACTAAATATTTAATTGGATTCTACACACAATACTATTCTTCATATAATGATGGACATTGACTATATAATACCATACATATAAATCAAATACAAGTAAAAAACTGCACACCAAGTTTACTATGTTTTAAGAATAATCTGTAGATTGGTGTTATTAATAGTTATATCGTAGTCTGTACAGCGAAGCAAACCTATATCTGTCAAATTAGTGTTATGTTGATTACCGATATGTGCATTCAAATGTGACGTTTTGACACGTCACTGTGACGTTTAGAATCCAGTCAGGACAAGGAATGTGACGCGAATTTCGCTTTTTTTTTTGCGCCTTTTTGGTTTTTTTACTTGCCTTGACCTACCTTCATAATTTGCAAGACATGAAACTTAGAAAACCCATATACAGTCCCTTAGAATCAAAAATCAAACATTACACAATAGGTGAATTTGTGTTTATACTTCCTTCTAACGTATCTCAATTCGTGTCACAGATATAATTCTATATTCTAAACAAATGTTAATTATATAGTATCTTTTTGTGGGTGTCAAATTAAAAAGTGAAATGTTTTATTGGATATATATTGGTATTTTATATTAAACTGTGTTTGTCTGAACCAGGATTTACCAAATCAAGAAATCAACGGTATGAACGCCTGTTGGATTTCCCCCAAATCAACGCCAAATGCGCGTATGGCATTTGTCGGGTATGAATGCCTTTTGGCATTCCCCGGGATTATAGGATTAGCAGGATAAGAGTTTGATATTCCTATATCCCTTTGCATAAGGTAACCTTACATCCTTTGAAACGGAATATATACACCAGCTCATAATCCTGTAAATCCTGGTTCAGACAATAAACAAATACCATTATCCACATATGTAACAAATCCTGTGCGAAAAACCGAAAACTAAATAACCCTGCAATGGCAATAATTGAGTTGAATTTCTATCACATAAATGATATTATTTAAAGTAGAATTAACTATTTAGAACCCAAAAAAATATATATTGAATTGTAATAGAAATGCAAAAATGGTATGACAATAGAGCATTATTAAATATATTCATATTTCTGATGGTTATCTGTTTTATAGCATATTATATATACCATTGGAAGTGGGGATTACCACTGTTCCTTTCCTTCGGAACTGCAATTATGGTAAGAGGTGTAATAAAGATAACAATGCGTATGCGTAGAAAGAATCCTAAGCACGAATCGCATAAAGAGGAGGTAAAATGAAACGAAGAAATTTCATAAAATTGAGCGCGATGAGTGCTGCAGGGATGGTATTACCTATAAAATTACAAGCACAAGAAGACAATGTTCGTTTGTTGAAACCACGCACATTTAAAACACCTAATGATGAATTCTACATTCTCCAAATTGGAGACCCGGCAAAAATTGATGTGAACAACTGGCGTTTGGTTATTACCGGTTTGGCTGAGAAACCAATTACTTCATTTCTATACGAAGAAATCACTGCAATGGATTCTGTTGTTACAATGCGGACATTGAAGTGCATTGGTGATCCTATCGGCACAGAGCAGATGGGAAATGCTGAGTGGAAAGGGGTACGGTTACAGGAACTGATTAAGAAGGCTGGCGTAAAAGATAAGGCAAAAGTTGTTGTGTTTCAATGTGCAGATGGATATCACACCGCAATACCATTAGAAGATGCCATGCATGAAGACACCATTCTTGCGTATGAAATGAACGGAGAACCCTTGCCAAAAGAACATGGGTTTCCTGTACGATTGCTTAATCCGGGGCATTACGGTACTAAGAACCCAAAATGGATTGTAAATATACAATTAGCTGCAGAACATCAAAGTTATTGGGAGAAACGTGGATGGGACCCTGTTGCAAATGTAAAACTCGCTACCGTCATTGGCACACCCAGTCTTGATGAAGAATTACTCGCAGGGCAAAATTATACTGTAAGCGGTGCTGCATTTGACGCTGGACATCATGAAGGAATCAAAAAAGTTGAAGTCAGCGTTGATTACGGACAAACTTGGAATGAAACAGAGATATGGGCAAAGGACACTCCATTAGCATGGGTGCTCTGGAAATGGGACTGGCAGATACCAAAGAAAACTGGACCTGTTGAAATATATGCAAGAGCAACAACAAACAGCGGAATCACACAAGACGAAATTGGACTAAAGAAGACACCTGTAGATATTTTAGGTTACCATACTGTTGACACAAAAATTATAGAACCATAGATATGTCAACATCATCGGATAATCCATATTTACATCAGTTTATTATTGTGCTATCTCTG
Organism: Candidatus Poribacteria bacterium; assembly: GCA_026710795.1. Lineage (GTDB taxonomy): Bacteria > Poribacteria > WGA-4E > WGA-4E > WGA-3G > MSPOR6. Next base: position 52,961 of record JAPOQK010000023.1, on the reverse strand, counting down.
AGAAAATGAAGAGATAAATGTCCCGAAAACCTAAACTTAATTTCACCCTTTATTTACCCGCCTTATTAATTGATTTTGCGCTAAGTAGTGTCCTAACAAATTCTGCATTTTACACCAGTGATCTTAAACTATCTTCAACTTTTTTAGGTTTGCTGATGGCTATTGCATTGACACATTTTACGTTCCTTGCAATACCATTTGGGAAACTCTCTGATCGGGTTAATCGTAAAAATATGCTATACACTGGCTGTTTCTTACTCGCAGTCGTTAGCATTGGACTTCGATTCTGTTCAAACAAATACCACCTGCTCCTACTTTTTCCGGGTATTGGTATTAGTATGGCTCTTTTTTGGCCTGCTTATGAAGCTTGGTTGGCAGAACGGGAAGATGAAGGTAAATTGCTTCATCGTGTGATGCTATTCAATCTGTTTTGGAGTATAGGTGTAACATTAGGACCAGCAATATCTGGCTATCTATATCAGGATATAAATCCATACAGACCTTTTTATTTGGCATGTGTCAGTGGATTACTCACTTTATGTGTCATTTTTGTCCAAAAATCCGGTTCAACTTCAACTGACTTTATTACCGATAACACACATGAACGGACTGAAATCCTATTTCCATCAACATCTGTTCGGAAAACTTATCTCAATTTAGGTCGTTGTGCCAATTTTGCATCATGGTTCACACTGGGAGTATTGCGACGACTCGCCCCTAAACTTACAATGGAGACAGGAATACTCCCTACTACATTCGGTAATTATATGCTGGCACTTGGTGGAGTGCAAACTATTACTTTTCTATTCCTTGGTACAGGTTATTCAACACGTTGGCACTATCGATTCACACCGTTATTAATAACTCAAATATTAGCAATATTGTGCTTTATTGGAATATGGAAAGTTCAACACACACTTTTTTGGATATGTGCTTTTGCATTGATTGGTGTCTCCGTAGCGTTCAGCTATTTCAGTAGTCTATATTATGGGTTACACATGCAATTGGATAAGGGAAATAAGAGCGGATGGCACGAAGCAATTTTAGGAATAGGTAGCTTGTTAGGACCATTGTTAGGAGGTATTGCAGCCGATTCAATTTTGGGACCGCAAAGTCCATATCTTTTGTGTGCTGTGGTAATATTATTCGCAATTGGATTAGAAATATTTATTATTTCAAAGAATTGGATGTCAGCGGATGCTCTTTAATGTAATCTTCATTGACAGAAATACCAAGTCCAGGACCATCAGGTACAGTTACCACATGGTCAACGATTTCTGCTCCATCAATTGCTAAAGCATCTAAAAACACAGGAGCGTTCAGCTCAGCAGGAAGAACTAAGTCGATTGTTGAAAATAAATGAACACTTGCAATGAAACCAACACCTGCTTCTGTTAACCCGCTACCGAGAAGTTCCAGTGCATTCGCTTCAGCAACATAAACACTTTTGAGACAATCTAACAGACCACCCGATTTACAGATCTTCAATACAACAGCATCTGCACATTCAAGTCGGGCAATTTTACCGAGATCATAATATGAGAAACAACCTTCATCAATGGCAATAGGAATCGCAGCTGACTCTCGTACACGTTTCATACCAAACCAGTCTTGACTTGATACCGGTTGTTCTATACAATAGATTTCGCGTATGTCTTTCACGCGTTTTAACAATTCTAATGCATTGGAGGGTGTGTAAGATTGATTGGCATCAATCCAGAGTTTTGCTTGAGGAACAGCTTCATGTATAGCCAATATTCGATCTTCGTCTTCGATTGGATTACCAGCAACTTTTACTTTGTAACAGGAACAGGGAAATAATGCTTTTGCCTTTAGTGCCATAATTTCTGGTGTATCAATACTCAACGCATAACTCAAGGGTATCTCATTATGTTGTTTACCACCAAAAATTGAATGGATCGGAACATTTAAAATTTTCCCACACAAATCATACAAGGCAATGTCAACCGCAGCTTTTGCAAATGGATGTCCGTTACTCACTGCAGGTTTTAAGGCATGATCTATCAAACTACGAATTTCGTTTAGGTTCAGCGGGTTTTTTCCTAAGAGTAAAGGGGCAATATGGAAACGAATCGTTGATGAAATTGACTCTGTTGTTTCATAACTCCATGTGGGTAGTGCGCGTTGTTCCCCCCAACCAGAATAACCATCATCAGTTGTGATTTTGACAAATATGTGATCTCCCGCTGAATCTGAATCTCCTACAAATCCTGTTCCAATAGTAAATACATCTTTCATTGCAATAGCAGTGGGGTATATTTCTACATTTGAAATTTTGCTCATGTTAATGTTGGTATCTCCAGTAATATCTCAGAATTGCTTTACATAGAAATTGAGTATAAAACACTTTATTTTATCACTCTCCATTCAAATAATCAATTGTAATTATATTGATATTCATCAATTTAGACTTGACAAAATGTAAATTTATATGTAAAAATAAAACTGAATACAATGCAATACTTTTGATTTCTTGTATAAATATTTCGTATATGAATCATACTACAATATCATCAAGACAAACATAGGAGCTAACATGCATACCGACCCAGATTCTATTGATGAACAAAATCTACCTCTTTTTCCTTTAAATGTTGTTCTTTTTCCTGGTGGTATGCTACCTTTACACATCTTCGAACAGCGTTACCGCGAAATGGTAAAGTATTGTATTAGGCATGAATCCTCCTTTGGAATTGTCATGATAAAGGATGGTGAAGAGTCAGGTGAAGCAGCAAAACCGTGCAAAATTGGTACTGTTGTTGATTTAGTAGAGGTAGACCGTTTTCCTGATGGGCGCATGAATATCGTAACATCAGGACATTCACGTTTTGAAATACTGGAGGTAGACAACGAACTCCCATATTTGGTTGGAAGGGTACGCATTTTAGATGCTTATGATATGGAAGCAGACAAAAAACTTGAGAAAATTGCTTCTGAAACGCGTCAACTATACATTGAATACGAATCCTTATCAAGTTTTTTAAGGTTTGGTTGGCAGCCACCTGAAGAAAATCCAGAACATCCACAACAATTAGCATTTCAAATCGGATCAAGGTTACGTATTCCAAATAATGAAAAACAGGAACTATTGGAAATTATTTCTTTTGATGAACTCCTAAAACGTGAGATTGAAATATTAAAAGACTTTAACCGACAGATAGCTTTCCAATTAGCAGCGAGAAATAATTAATCTCATTCAATAGGATACGTGATTAAACATTGATACATAGGTGCACATGACACAAACGGGTGAAAGAGATTCATGGCACTCAGGTCTACAAAAAACCGATTTACTGATACACGAACTATTAACATATCCGGTAGAGACTTTTTGTATGTAAGCAATCTTCTCTCTTTGTTTAGGTTGTTGATAGTTCCTATCTTGTTTTGGTTCATTTATAAGGAAAATTATCCACTCGCTGTTGTTGTTGGTGGAGTCGCAATTATTTCAGATCTATTGGATGGGTTTTTTGCGCGATTACTAAAACAACACTCAGAACTGGGTTTTATTCTTGACCCAATTGCAGACAAATTCGCTATTGGTGCAGGAATATTTGCACTCGTTTTGTCGCAAACAAAATTTCCGTTATTAGCATTCATAATTGTTGTTTCTCGAGATATTGCAATCGTATTAGGTAATGTGTACCTTGCATATAAGGCAAAAATGATAACACGTTCAAATTGGTGGGGTAAATGCACAAGTTTTTCACTTTCCATTGCCTGTATACTCTTTCTAATGCGTTCAATGGATATACATTTACCAAATAAGATAGAATATTTTTGTCTATATGTAGCTATAGTTTTTGTAGTCATATCATTTGTTAGTTATTCACGACATATGATAAACATCTTAAAAACTGAATCAATTCAATCTAAAACAGTACTGGACAATTAGTTAGTATCTGGTATTTATTCTATATATTTACTATATAGAATATACAACATGGTTAGGAAACAATAATGGATCTATATCTGAGTCCTTCTGATATCTCGGAAGTAATTGGTGTTGATGAAGAAATAATTAAACAGACTTTGGACCGCAAATATCCTGAGATAGAACCATTTCTGCGTGTTGTTTCTTCACCTTCAGAAATAGAGGGGGAGAAACCAAAAGCCACTTTCCAAATGCGCATTGATGGGTTAGCACCACTAATCACACAGTTAAGTTTCAATATTCCAACAGATGAGATTATTGAAAACTTGATTTGTCAAGTTGTACATATTGCATATCTTCGTGAAAATAATGAAAAATTGGAAACAGAAATTGCTAAACTTCGTGAGGATATTAGAGTCCTTCAAGAAGAAAGAGCTGACTTACGAATTCAAATCAATAATTTACAGGAGGAAAAGCCAAAATCTTGGAAAGACAGATTATTCAAGACAGGTGATTAAACCAATTTTCATTACCAAATGTTGAATTAATATGCAATGACACAACAAAGAAGTAGACACCTCATTTCAATCGGATTGTTATTTATTGGTATCCTTTTTCTCTATTTAGAACTCAAAAACATCACATCATTACCAAAATTAATAACAAAAATTGATGTCTTACTTAGAGGAATTTCATTTGTAATACTGAGTATCGCAGCGATACATGCAAGTTTAGTTTATAACAATAAGCAGCGAATCGTTATTATTTCTTTACTCGGTATAGGAATAGGGTATAGTTTTTTGTTTTTTCCTGTACCTACTATTCTTCAAGGATCGGCATTTCACCTATTGTTTGCAAGTTCAATTGCATTTGGGATGACTACAACATCAACCCGTATCGCGACATTTGCATCAACAATATGCATCCTGTTAGGTATAGTATTCTTATATCAAACAGTTGTACCTTCACTTAGTGGTATATCGCTTTACCTACTTCTGCCGGGAATCATTGTTTTTACCATTGTCAACACACAGAAAGTTCTGTGTGAACGGATTTCTATTGGATTAATAGGTCTGGGATTATTGTTTCTTTGCCAACCATTCTTTATTCTATTTTATCAAACAGGTTTTCAAATTCTTCTCACTGGTCTAACAGGTTTTATTGTTGTTGCGCACAGATGATAGTTATCACTTATTGACAATTTTACCCACCTAAGTCGAAATCATCCAAAATACTATATCTACTTATCTCCTTAGATTGAATGTAATAGTCGTATGTCATCATCTAAATCAACACAGATAGTCATAATTGGTGCAGGTATAATAGGAGCATCAATAGCTTATTTCCTTTCCCAGCGTTCCCAAAGCAATATAACTATTCTTGAGCGCGAAACTGCAGGATCTGGTGCTTCTGGACATTCTTTTGCTTGGGTAAATGCATTTGGAAAAGATCCGCGTGATTACCATACACTTAATCGACGTTCATTGGATATGTGGTATAGGATGGAACATCATCTTGATGCTGATATTGGCATTCACTATGGGGGTGAAATGCGATGGGAGAATACGAAGGAACGCGCATCACAATTACAACGACGAATAAAGCAGCTACAAACTTGGGGTTATCCATGTCAACTCATTTCCCACGATGAGATGTTAGAATTAGAACCAAGGTTAAATCCAGGAAATGTAGAATCCGCATCCTATTCAAATGCTGATATCCATGTAGAAACTGACAAATTTATATCTGCATGTCTTAATTCTGCACAAGCATTTGGAACAGAATTACATACAGAATCCAAAGTCATAGATTTTGGAATACAGAATAATAGAATTGTCTCAGTGAAGACAGAGAACACCGAATTTCCGTGTGATGTTGTCGTATTGGCAAATGGTATTCACATTACAGAACTTGCTTCTTTGGTAAATATTCATATACCGCAACAACTAAGTCCGGGTATTGTTATCAAGACAACTCCATGTGATACTATTCTAACGAATGCCGCAGTTATCCATGCACCTCCCAAAGATGTAGGCTATCAACACATACATCTCAGACAAATATCCGATGGCAGTCTAAGAATTGGGCAGGGAACACAGGAAGGTATTAACAATGACGATTCACAGGAATACGCTGACGCGTTATTATCACGAGCCAAAACATATCTACCAGCAATAGGTGATGCCAATGCTATTACTACACCTGTTGGTTACCGTCCAATGCCACTCGATGGATTTCCAATAATAGGTTTTACAAAGTCCGTACCCAATATGTATGTAGCAGTAATGCATAGTGGTGTAACCTTAGCACCGTTGGTAGGTGAAATGTCTACTATGGAGATTATGGACGATGTGTGTATAGACTGGTTTGAACCTTATCGATTAGAAAGGTTTCTGTAGTCCTACGGAATTCACACTATCTTATCGTAGATTACTCAAAAAGCACTAATTTACCTTCTTTAACAATCAGGACTTTTGTATCATATACTGCATCACCATTTTCATCAAATGAGAATTTTCCTAATATAGTATCATAATCCTTGATGTTAGTAAGTGCGTCGCGTATATCATCTGGATTAGTTGAATCGGCATTTGCAATTGCTTTTGCCAGAATATAAAGCGTTGCATACGAACGGGCAGCATAGTTGTTAGGTTTTATTCCATAGGTAGCTTTATAAGTATTGACAAAGTCTTGATTACCCGGAGTTTCAAGTGCAGAACCCCAACCGACAAAAGTGATAGCTCCTTGTGCTGCCTTACCCGTTGCTTCAACATCTGCATCGGTTAAGGTGCGTATAAATATTGGAACAGATATACCGAGTTCATGGGCTTTGCTAAGGATTCCAGACTTTTCTGGTGGTAAAGATGAGACAAATATAGCATCTGGTTCCAACACTTGTATTCGTGTTAACTGGTCCGTAAAGTCATCATCACCACCCCTGAACGTCTCTGTAATCAAAACTTTTATATTCTTAGTTTTAAACGCTTCCTGTAATGCAGTATCCGCATCGGTGGAAAATACATCTGCTTCATCATATAAGGTAGCAACCTCTTGATAGTTAAGTATCGGATGTGTCGTTGCTATTCCATCTGGAACCAGCAATTCAGTAGTCAGTGCAATTCTAAATGCATAATCACTAATTGCACTAAGTCCACGCGCAGCCGAAGTCGGACTGATTGTTACAACCTGTTCATCATGAGCAATTGGAAAAATCTGTTTTGATGCTGATGAAGTCGCAGGACCAATGACAACTTTAACATTGTCTTCATTGATTAGCTTATTAAATGCTGAAACTGCACCTTCAGGTGTGCTATTGCTATCCTCAATTATAAACTCTAGTTGCAACCCCGCAAGTAGTGTTTCATTAATCTCATCACGTGCCAACTTCAATGCATTTTCTATATGCACACCAAATGCTGGTTCGAGTCTACCTGATTGAGGTATAACAACTCCAATTAATATTTTTTCATCAGATACTTCGTCGGTTGAAGAGTCTGTATCAAGTACTTGTTTTACTCTTTCGCAACCAGATACGAACACTAACACTACAGTTATTACCAATGCCAACATAAAAATACTTCTTCTAAAAGTGTTCATAAGACTCCTATAATGTGCACACATTGTGCAGGTAAATTTGTTCAGATAAATGTATCAATTATGTTATACCACAACATACAATTATATCAATTAAATAACGCATGTCAAGATGTAATATTATCAGACTATGATTCACATACCTTGACCCATTTTAGATAATCCTGTATAGTAAGAGTGTAAACTCATGCTTTATATTAAAATTTTGAATGGGGTTATATGAAAAAAGATTCAAACCAGTCAGTGCATTGGGGAATTCTCAGTACAGCGAATATAGCAAATAAAATTGCCCGCGCAATAGGTCTGGCACATAATGCCAAATTGGTTGCGATTGCCAGTCGTAACGAAGAACGGGCAACCGCATGGGCACAAAAACACAACATCCAAACCGCTTATGGTAGTTATGATGAATTGTTATCCGATTCCTCTTTAGATGCAATTTATATTCCACTTCCTCCTTCAATGCATGCACAATGGACTATTCAGGCGGCAGAACAAGGAAAACATGTGCTATGTGAAAAACCGCTTTCTGCTAATTCAGAAGAAGCGACCCTTATGGCAGATGCATGCCGTCAAAACGGTGTTCAACTTATGGACGGTGTGATGTGGGTTCATCATGAACGTACCAACATGATGAAGCAGAAATTAACTGATTTAGGAGAACTACGTAGAGTAACTGCAGCATTCACATTCAATTGGGAAAATATTCCTACCAATAATATACGTGTGAACCCAGAATTAGCGGGTGGATGTCTCGGTGACCTTGGCTACTATTGCGTTCGTGCGATTCTGTGGGCATTTGAAGAGATGCCAAAGCAGGTTTATGCCACTGCCCGGTACAAGGTCGGTGTTGACTTTAACTTGTCAGGAATACTCTGGTTTGAAGATGAGCGTATTGCAACTTTAGACTGTGGATTTGATACTGGTCACAGAAAGTGGTTTGAAGTAGCTGGCACTCATGCGTCCCTCGTCTGTGATGATTTCACTATTCCAAACTCCGTAGAATCTGCGCGTTTTTGGATACACGGTGCGGAAAATACCAAACACGAGACAGGTACTTGTATCCAGGAGGTTAATATGATTGAGAGATTTTCCTCTATAGTGCAGTCGAACAATCTTGAATCGCAATGGTCAGATGTAGCAGTCAACACGATGCGTGTATGTGATGCCTTGCTTGAATCCGCTCAACAAGAAGAAATCGTTCACATTTAAACCGAAGGCACTTATGAAGATAACAAACATTGAAACATACATTGTAGATGGTGGATGGAGACCTTGGATTTTTGTCAAAGTTGAAACTGACGATGGTGTTACTGGGTACGGTGAATGCAGTGATGGTAGGAATCCGAATGGTGTTGTAGGTGCAATAAGAGATTTGACTCCGTTGTTAATAGGTCGTGACCCACGTGCTTACGAGATGCTTTTTTGGGATATGATTCGTGGTTCAAGGCAGAGTCCCGGTGGTATAGCAGCAAAGGCAATAGCAGGTATCGAATTGGCACTTGTTGACATCAAAGCAAAGGCACTGGATATATCTGTTGTTGAACTCTTTGGCGGTCCAACACGTAATGACATACGAGTCTATTGGTCACATTGCGGATCATCTCGTGCAAACTACTATGAACTAATAGGTGTTCCACCTCTTAGATCGATGGACGACATAGCAGCATTAGGTTGTGAAGTGGTTGATAAAGGTTTCTCTGCCTTAAAAACAAACATTGTTATTCCTGGAGATCCTGCATCTGTTTATTTTAGTGGATTCGGTCAAGGACCTGGTTCCACAGATGGCAACGTTTCGACAGAATTACTGAATCACATTGAAATATTAATTTCCACATTTAGAGAAGCCATCGGACCAAATGTCGGTCTGAACCTTGATCTGAATTTTAACTTCAAACCGGAAGCGTGTATGCGTATTGCGAAGGTCTTGGAACCGTATGACCTGTTATGGTTAGAGATTGATATGTATGACCACGAGGCTATTCGTCAAATCAAAGATTCTACTTCTACTAAGATTTGCACTGGTGAGAACCTATACTATATGCGTGAATATATCCCATATTTTGAGACACGGGCTGCAGATGTCTTTATGGTAGATGTTCCTTGGAACGGATTTGCACAGTCTAAGAAGATAGGTGATTTGGCTGAAGTCTACCAATTCAATGTCGCTCCACACAACTATTACAGTCATCTTGCTACATATATCAGTGCGAGTCTCTGTGCAGTATTACCTAATGTACGCATTATGGAGGTCGATATTGACGATGTTCCTTGGAAAGATGACTTGACAACTCATACGCCAGAAATTGTAGATGGTTATATGAAGATCCCAACTCGTCCTGGATGGGGTACTGAACTCAATGAGGAGGCTGTCAAGGCACATTTATGGGATGACAAGCGAGGAGATTGGTAGAAAAATCATAGGGTTGGTTAAACCCAAAAACCTTGCTTATTGATTTAATCTATCGTGCAACAGCATCTGATCCAAGATTTTCCTGAATCCATGCCCGAAGCGGTACATCTTTATCTCCAGGTGACGTATAACCCATTCCTCCAGTGCTTTTACCTAAAATCTGTTGGCGAATCGGGTCAGCCTTTTCCAGATAATGTTCCACCGTCATGTTATCACGTGGTTGAAGCCAACGATAACTATATCCGTAGAAAATCACCTTACGTGTGATGTCTGAAGTATTCTGACCTACTGCATGCCACAGTCTACGATCAAAAAATACTGCTGTACCCGGTTTAGCAAACACTGGTGTCGCACCATCAGGATTAGTTTTATCATCGTCTGGCATTTTGACCTTATTGTGTTTTTGACTGCCGGGAATCACGCTGAAATTTCCTCTACCTGGTACAGATGTATCAGTCAAGAAATATGCTACTTTTAATGAAACCCGTGGACGTGGATTTCCTTCTAATTCGATATTGAGTCTGCCACTATCTTGGTGCCATCCAAGTCGTCTCTGTTTATCTCGCTCTTTAGGTGGAAGCGGGGGTAAGGCAATCATGTGGGAGTGGTAGAGTTTGATATTCCAACCCAAAATACCCCAAACTTTAGGAAAAGTAGTATGCCAATCAAGCATCTCTATGAAGATATCATCTCTCCCCACGAAATCAAGTATGTTGAATCTTGCATTCGAAGGAAGTTCATTTTTGTTTAAGTGTTCAGCACCGATTCTGTCGAATGCGACTATCAACTTTTCAACTATCTCTGGTGGAACTGCATCTTCTACAACAAAGTATCCATTGTCTTCAAATTGTTGTTGTTCTGATTCAGTCAGACAGTGTTCTAAACATAGCGGGTCCATAGGTAACCTCTTATTAACTAAAACTATTGCTGTTCTTTAGTATTCAATAAACTTATTGTGAATTAAAGTTCCATGCTTCAGTACCATATTTGGTATTAACTAATCTTTCGGCGTGATCCATTTCTGATAAAGAAATATTATCAGGATTAAACGTAATTTCTAAGTCGAATGTTTCAGTGATTGCTTGTATAAGCGTTTTTCTTTTTATGAAACGTCCATCTATATTAACAGCAGATGTTTTTTCACGCAACATCTGTTGAACGTCGGTGTGTTTTGAAACATGTTTTAGGATTGTTTCAGGAGGCATATCCAACGAAATATATCCTTGAAACATGATACCGTTACGGTTTCGTCTTACTGAAACACCAGCCAATTTTTTATCATTGCACATCACATCGTGTTCAGCGGGATTTGTTAGGCAGATATTTTGTGTTGATTGTTTGACATTAGTCTTTGAACCAAAACAATATGCAGTAATTCCAAGATTAATAAAGGCTTTTACAAGACAATTACAGATACTTTGATATGTCTCTGAAACAGTCACTTCACCTGGATGACGGGGCAGAATCAGAGAATATGTGAGATCCCAACCGTGCACCACCGTTCCTCCACCTGTCATCCGCTTTACCAATTGAATCCCTTCTTTTCTACAAACTTCCACATCAACTTCCTTGGGTATATCCTGAAAATATCCAAAACTGAATGCGGGAGTTTCCCAATCGTAAAAACGCAAAGTTGGTGTCGGAAGTTCCTTCTGTGCGATCAATATTGCCTCGTCAAGTGCCATATTCATCGATGCACAGTTCTTTTCCATAACCAGAAGGCGTCCAACAGTATTCATTAGGATATAGCAACTTTGCAGACAGCAGTTGTGTGTGCATCACAATACCAGAAGTTTCCATCCCAATAGGTCATTCCATGTGGTTCAGGATGCGGTTCCGGTATCTCAATTTTGTCCAAATGACTGCCATCTTTTGGATTGAGTTTATATATTGCACGATGGTTCGTCTCAACACACCAAAGATCGTCTCCGACCCAAGCGATACCGTGTGGCCTATCATCAGGAGCAGGAATTGTATGAATCACTTTAAAATCGTTTTCAACATCGACTTGGTAGATAGTTGCAGAGGGTGGTACTGCAATCCAAAGTTTATTGTCTCTCCATTCCAAGCCGTGTGCACCTGTTTGTCCAGCACCGGGTGTTTCATAAGTAGCAAGCGTATCCCCACTTTCTGGATCAGTTGAAAGGATTTCACAACTATAAGTAGAAGCAAGCCAAAGATGAGTTCCAGTGTGTGTAATACCACTACCTTTGTCTGAACCTGTCGTAAGTGTCTTTTTCACTACACCATCATAGGATACGAGATGGACTTCATTGCTCTGTTGATCAATAATCCAGAGTCCGTCTTCGGTGGCTTGCATTCCATTTGGTTGTGGACCTGGCGAGTCGAATACTTTTTCGATTGTTGGCATAAGAAATCTCCATATAAGTCTTGATTATGTATTATTATACCACTATCGTCTTGTCGGATATGTAACAATCTAACACATTTTATCATTAGTTAAGGACAAGTGTCTTTCTTTAGTAAGTGAGCATGCTTTTTTGTTGTATATACCTTCCCATTAACAAATTCGCTACTTTTAAAATCTGTGATTAAATCTTTGTCTCCCTTACGGTTGGTAATGAGAATTTTTACACCAGCAATTATTGCCAACGCAATAATATGATTATCGTCTGATTTAATGTTTCCTATAAGTTCATCTGACTTTTCTTGGACACCCTTAGATACCAACTTGAGATGTCCAGAGCGTAGAAGTTGGTCTCTCAAAGGATGCATTCCACCTTTAAACCATTCCTCTTCAAATTTAGGGATATTTGAGTAGACTATTTTACCGTTTCTTCTTTCCAACCACCTCCATACCTCTTCCATATCTTCATCTGTGCTGTCTTTGAATTTATGGAAAGAATTTGTATCCAAAATCGCACACATATTAACCCTCAAATCCCATGAGTCGTTTAGATTCATTAAGGAAAAACTGTCTATAATGATTTGGCACATTAGTTAGATTCGCCATTTCATCAAAACCTATATTATGTACTTTGACAATATTTCCTTTCGGTTCAAAGTAGATTAGCGATACATCTTCAGGTTTGATGTTACCATTTCTGATTTCAATCCGTGCCCGATCAATCATATAATCACTGTGTGTTTCAACTATGAATGACTGGTTACCCTGGTTTGCCAATTTTGCTAACAGAGAAGAAAATTCTGCTTGTGCTTTTGGGTGTAGGTGCACTTCAGGTTGTTGTAGTAAAGCGTAGGACGGCATTGAATAAGTGCGTTTATTGTTACGAGAAATACTAGGATATAATACTTGAACCAAAACAGGTAAAATTTGACTTACACCGTAACCCACATCCATGATATTAGAAGAAGGACCTCTGACTTTGAATTGCAATTGGAATGGATCACCCAGTGAATGTCCTAGTTTTTTGATTCTTATATTCTGAAATAAGCCTGAACTCTTACCAAATTTTACTAGGTGTTTTTTTATTCCTTCCCATTCATTTTTTTGTGCTGCATCTAATCGCATTAACAACAGGGGAATATCGCTTCCTTCAGGATCGTTAAACTCTCTCATTGGATCGTAGGTGCGTTCAGGACGGGAACGTATTGGTGATGTACTTAATATAGAAAGATTGTACCACAAATCCCATGGTTCAGCCATGACTTCTATAGGATTAGTAAGACTCTTCAAATATTTTACAAGTGCCATTGCACTTTGTAAGTCTTCTTTAAATAAATTTATTGGTAGATGATCCAAATTATCCAAGATATGACTCAGTGGAAATTGAGAAATTATGTTAGAGTTACAAACTAAATGATATTGGTGTCTATTACTATCAAAGGATTCCATACCAAAGGGTTTTTCCAATGAGTCTTTGATTTTAAAAACGACTTCACCATTTGGAAATACAATGGATACTAAACTGATACTAGGTTCAACTGCTTCCTGCCTTTCAATAAATTCAACTGTCCATTCTATATCATCGTTAGCGTATTTAGAAGTAAAACCAAGTTTAAAGGCTTTTTCTTTATTATTACTGTTTCTGACGATATCCTTAAAGGTTCCCAATGAATAAGGATGAGGATTTGAAGGCTTTTCATTGAAATCTACTCCTCTTCCACGCAAATAGTTAACCAACACATGGAAACAAGCGAGGGCAGTAGTTTTGCCAGTACTGTTTTCTCCGACTAAAAAGGTCAAAGGTCGAATTTCAAGAGTTTGTCGTTCTCCGAAGCAGCGTACCTCTTCCAATGTGAATTGTGTAATACTCATACTCTCTTCCCCAAATAATGTAATGACACTAACTTAAAGTATACCATATTCTATCGGTATACGTAAGACATTTTCATTTTCTGATGATACCTGAAAATGACCATTGTTATAAAAATAACCGTGAAATATATGACATGGAAAATACCAAACTTACAAATAACAATACATAATGATTCAATTATTCAATGGAACGGTTTTGGCGAGGTAAGGAACACGCCATTCTTTATTTGGCAAGTTTCTCCTAATGAAGTTGATAGTCCAAGGTATAATAATTACTGACCCTAAAGTAAGCAATACCCAATCAGATCCTTCCATCAGGAATTGTTCATTATCTGGAAGTGTTTCATCCAGAGGTTTCAGAATAACCCCAATTACCCATACAATGAGGTTATTTAATATATGAATACAAATTGGGATAAACAGTGACTTTGTACGTATATATAAGGTAGATAAGACATAACCAAAGAAAAAACCACCAATGACATCAACATGAAGTATGCCAAAAAATAGGGATGAAACTAAGATTGCCTTAGGTGTACCCCATTTTATGGACCATCGCGTTAACAAAATACCTCGTACGAAAAACTCTTCAACTATAGGAACAAATAGTACTAAGTCAATAAAAACTAACACATTTACAAGTGCATATCCCTCACCTGCAGAATTTGGAATAGATGAGTTATCTGTGAAAAACCACCAATCTGCGAATTCAGGGATAAGATAGTGTAAAGTCAAATATTGTAAATAGAGGATTATAGTAGAAAAGATTATGAGTGGAAATGTCCATAAAGAGTACCTTCCAAGCATAGACCAAGTTGGATAGACACCAAACAATTGTTTGTAAGATAAACGCGAACGCAATAGGATCGGGGAAATACAAATTACAAAGATTACATGAAAGAGTATACCTCCAACTGCGTCTGATAGATTTTGGCTATTGTCAGACCAAGCAAGGTGAAGTACAAAGTGGATGCCACCACTCAAGAAAGCTGAGAGAAAGAAACAACACACGAGGGTTCTTCCTCTCAGTTTCTCAAAAGGAATGAAGGGTGTAAGTTCGTCTTGCATTGTTTGTATATGGAAAGGATGTTATCAGTTCATTTGTTTTGTTATATCTATTGAGGACAAAGTTACAAAATGTTACTTTTGCACAATGTTGTGTAATGATTACCAAGTCATAACCTATCATATGATGAAAAATTATCTAATTTACCACTTTTCAATTCATGATATATCCACATTATCCCTAATGAGCAAATTACCAAGAACAACCATACAGTAGCATGAGAAATAATGCTATATATCATCATTTTACTTAGACCACCTATTTGTGTAGATCCCGTATGTAAACTAAAGAGAATCTTTACAAGAATCCAATTCATGATTCTCCACATTAATAGAGAAATCCAAATCAGTAAAACTCCTGCTATTTTTGTCTTAATGTATAAATACAGGAGACATCCCATAAATGCAATTTGGAATACAAGAGTAACCGTTGTCAGTAGAAAATTTAGTGTAGAGTCCATAAAAATTGCTCCTATGAATTATATTATAGATTGAAAGTATTATACTAACAGTAATTACTTAGAAAATTAAAGTCAAAAAGATTACCAATTTGGTAAGATTTATGTTAGTATATCCATGTTTTGGTCAAACCGAAGTAACACACTCGGTTTTCATTTAAAGTAATTTCTGGAATAAATGCTCTTGAATACACAAATCTCATAATAAAAACCTGTAAAATCTCTTTATGCTACAAAGCATACTAATAAACATATAAATAAACATATAAACACTGTCAAATAATAATAGTAGGAGTAAAATGAAAACAGTAACATTTCACGGAATTGTCGCTGCAAGACATATAATAAACAAGTATTTACAACCAACACCATTACGATACTATCATGAATTATCTGATGAACTCGGTTTTGAAGCATATATTAAACATGAAAATCATCTACCGACCAGAAGTTTTAAAGTGCGTGGCGGGATCAATTTCATGTTTAATTTACCTGCTGAACAGAAAAAACAGGGAGTAGTCACAGCCACGCGTGGCAATCACGGACAGTCCATTGCTTATGCTGCTGCACAGTTTGGTGTAAAAGCAACTATCGTAGTTCCCCATGGAAACAATCCGGAGAAGAACAGTGCTATGCAGGCATTTGGTGCAGAACTGATTGAATACGGCAATGATTTTGATGAAGCACGCGAATTATGTGATACACTTCAAGCAGAACGTGGTCTGTACTACATTCACCCTTGTATGGAACCTGCACTTGTCCATGGTGTAGGAACCTATTCCTTAGAGATCTTTGAAAAACTACCGAATGTTAACACTATTATTGTCCCGATAGGTGGTGGTAGTGGTGTCTGTGGTGCGATTACAGTCGCAAAAGCAATTAATCCGAATGTTAAGGTCATAGGTGTACAGGCAGAGAATGCTCCTGCAGTCTACCGTTCTTGGAAAGCAGGTAAACATGTAGAAACCGATACATGTGATACAATCGCCGATGGACTTGCTACGCGGGTTCCATTTCCAATACCCTTCTCAATCATCAGTGATGGAATTGACGACATCGTATTAGTTAGTGAGGAAGAGATTCAACAAGGAATCCTTTCAGCACTTCGTTATACACACAATTTAGCAGAAGGTGCAGGTGTTGCTGCTCTTGCGGCTGCGATTAAACTGTCAGACACTTTAGCAGGCCAAAACGTAGCCATGATAATGAGTGGCGGAAATTTAGATTTGGATACGCTTAAAGAAGTTTTGACTTATTCCTAAGTATACCAGTTGTGTATTACATATACGGGTGGAGAGTCTTTCATCAATTGAATCTCCACCCAATCCGCACCTTTAACAAATTCATTCCGAAGTGCATTTGTCAGGTCTGGACTAATATTTAGGCTGGTCAAGTCCCAACGTAAATTTTGACTATTTTCTACCATAACGTTTACTTCCTCTGCAATGAGAGAAACGCGCTGTACGCCACTGTCTTTTCTATATATACGCAAACTTGAAAGCAAGTAATGGATTGTTTGCTGTGGGTCGCGCATTTCAGCAATATAAATAATACCTGTATCTCTGTGCAGATAGTGACCGAAACGCAACAGTTTTAGATTCCCAAGAAAATGATCTGTCTCATATTCTTCAGGACGAGGTAACCCTCCATAAAGTAGAATACATTGACAGTTATATTTCTCTATTGCATATTTTACAGCTAACTGTCCATCTGTATAATCCTTATCTGTTTGTCCAACCCACTGTTCAACTACCTGCTTAGTTTTCGTTGTAGTTCCATTCACGGAATCAAGGTCACCGATTAAGATATCGGGAATAAAGTTGTTACCCTCCATTTTGTTCAATTCATCAAAGATACGCAAACCACCATCAGCACATAAGGTTAGGTCACCATTATCAATTCCAGTATCAATCTCTAACCTATAAAAATCAATATTTCTTAAATCGTAGTATCCATTAAGAAAGATGCGTGCAGTTTTCATTATATTTTTTTGTGATATTATAGGTAGGAATCAATCGCTTAGGATGATATGCCTGTTTCACCTGCTTTAGATTCTCTAATCCTGAATCATCCATTGCATTTATCCATTTATATGACCCCAATAATTCTTTGCAGAATTCACGATATATAAATTGTGCTAATCCTTTTTTGTTCAGATCTGATATTTCAAATAGGACACAGAAGGTATCTCTATTCAGTTCATATCCGAAAGTGTAAGCACATAATTGTCCATTGATACGAACAACCCTGCCAACTAATCCCAATTCTTCTGCATGAGTAATCCCAATCCGATGTGCTGATTGTGAGTCATTCAACATTGCTTGATAGATAGGATCATCATATTTCCCTGCGCGTTTCTTACGCCAACTCTCATATAATTCTAAACATGCATTTTTATGAGATGATTGATAGTGAGTATATTCTGCCAACGGATACCGTGTAATAAAAGCGTTATAAGCATTTCTTTGTTGTTTGTAACCATTTCCACGTAATTCACTCATTTCTTCAGTACTATATACATATTCAGTTTCTTTTACGTAATCATCAAAACCCAATGTATTAAATACAGAAAGCATTTCTTTTGGGACATTTTCAATACGTGCAATCTGCGGATTTTGGTTTGAATCAATCATAAATTGATATGCTTTGTTTACCACCTCTAAATAGGTTGGATTATTGATAGAACATGGAATCGGTAGAATCGGCATAAAGTAGTCATCGTCATGTTTTGCATATACACAGAGATAATCCATTTGGTCCGAAGTGGTATGTTTTGGAGAACTACAGATTGTAAATAACAGATCGAAATAGTCTTGCCAGATATAAAGAGGTGCAAAAGCATAATTGGATAATGGTGTATAAGGTTGATCAACATATTTGTCAAAAATCGGTTTGTCTTCAAGTGTTAAGGGACTGAGTTGCATATCTCTACATTGTATTCCAGCGTATGAAATACTTTTACAGTATCTCGAAATTCACCGATTAAGTTCCAGTTTTTGTGAATAAGTGTGATTATCTGTTCGGATTCAACATATTCAATTACGTGTTGAAGATGCTGCTGAAATGCTTCAGAATCAAAATGTGCTTCACTAAACGGACAGAGCATATCCACTCCCAGAACAACATTGCTTCTGTCTTCATTGAACATCAAAGTAAATGGGTAAAGTTGACAGTCAAAGGGACGGTTAGCATAGATTGTACATCTGCTCGTTTCCGGTTCAAAGAAAGGACATATAAAATAGTCTTTGTATGGTTTCAGCTTAATCTGTGAACTGTTGTCATCTTTTTGTGGATTGAATAAAGTTGGATTTACCCCGGTAGATATTACTTGTTGCTTTTCAGTATGTGTAAAGATAGGTGCGAGTGGACTATCTACATCCAAAAAACGACAGCAAACATCGCAGGAGAAGCATACTTGACTGGGAATAATTTGATATAGTTGAGCAATCGGAATGTTATTTATATTCACTGTTTAATGGGTCAGGACCAAAGAAATTAGGACCATTTGTGCCTTTTAGGAATGGAACTTCAATGATAAATAGCCAAATCCATATTAGTATCATATAGATAAAGAGGATAATAAATACAATAAAAATAACACCCAAAAATAGATAATCTATTGTATTCGGTTTAGGTAAATCAGCATATTTTTCAAGTGGGTACCAAAATGATTTGTTGCGATCATGTATCCTCTTTACCATTAGAACAAAAACCGACCATGAATTTAGCAGTATTATCGGGTAAATGATTATAAATGAAATACCTTCATATAGTTCGATCGGTATAATGATATTGATTAGATAGATAAACAGATAAATCCCAACAAATAACGGAACACCTTTAAACCAAAATTGTGATCGACTGATTCTTCCTTTAATGGAAAAGTAAAACTGCCATAGGCTCATTTAATATGTTTATATTCTCTTACTTATTCATTTTTCTATTCTTTCAGCACTTTACCAATTGCTTCAATCACAATATAGATATCATCATTAGTCATCCCCGGATGTAGAGGAAGACTAACGACGCGCTCAAAAACTTCCTCTGCATAAGGAAAATCTCCCTCTTTGTAGTCGTATTGTTTCTGATAAAAATCAAATAGATGTAATGGAATGTAATGTACACTACACTCAATATTTTCTTCGCGTAGGGTTTCAACGAATTCATCACGGTCTGTTTCTTGTAGTTGAATAATATACAAATGCCATGCATGTTCAGTTTCGTTATCTGGGACGAAGGGAGTTCTAATTTGTGAGAATTTCTGTAGTTCAGAGTGATATATTTCAGCGAACTTTCGTCTGCGTTCATGCTGTTTGTTAAGTTTCATGAGTTGGCATAAACCGATTGCTGCTTGAATATCGGTCATGTTGTATTTATATCCTTCAGAGGTGATGTCGTATCTCCAAATACTACGTCGAGACTGTCGTGACCATGCATCTTTGTCAATACCGTGTAGACGCATTGTCTGGAGTTGTTCAGCATAAGCATCATTGTTGGTAGTAATCATGCCACCTTCGGCTGTTGTTAGATTTTTGTTCGCATAAAAACTAAATGCTGAAAGGTCACCTATATTTCCTATGTAGTGTCCATTGTATTGAGTGGGTAAAGCATGTGCAGCATCATCAATCAAAATGAGATTATGCTTGTGACATATTTTCTGTAATACATCCATATCACAGGGAAGACCTGCGATGTGAACTGGCATTATCGCTTTTGTTTTTGTTGTAATCGCTTGTTCAATCTTAGCAATGTCAATGTTTAACGTATCTGGAACTATATCTACGAATACAGGTTTGGCACCGACATATCGGATTGCTTCTGCGGTGGCAGTAAAGGTATATGGTGTTGTAATGACTTCGTCCCCAATACCGATACCTGTAACCACAAGACTAAGATGTAATGCTGCAGTGCATGAACTTACTGCGATTGCATGTTTTACACCGAGGTATTCAGCAAATGCCCGTTCAAACTCACGGACTCTTGCACCACTACTTATCCATTTTGAAGCGAGAACTTGACTTACTGCTTCAATTTCTGTATCGTCGATCCAAGGACGACTGAAGGGTATAAAAGGTTTTTGTTCCACAAGTGATTCCTTATCAGACATTCATCTATGTTTCGTTTGTTTTAGGTCCCAGAATATGTATCATCGCTTCAAGTCCAAGTATATAAGTATATGCACCAAAACCACTTACTACACCCGCTGCAACCCCAGAAATATAGGAATGATGTCGGAATTCTTCCCGTGAATAGATATTGGATAAGTGGACTTCAACGACGGGGACTGCAACTGTTGAGAGTGCATCTCGGATCGCAATACTTGTATGTGTGTATGCAGCAGGGTTAATGAGTATACCATCTACCCATTCTATATGATCACCAATAATAGATACAATTTCACCTTCATGATTGGATTGTAAGATTTTTAGTACTACATCGTGGGGTGATGACGCTACAAACTGATCAAGCGCACTATTGATATCATTCAGTGTTTGGTGTCCGTAAATCTCTGGTTGGCGTTTTCCTAATAGATGCAGATTCGGTCCGTGTAGGACGAGGATGTTCATATTCTAATACCTTATGCTTATTTATAATAACAATCAAATTTATAGCTTTAAAAGGAATAATCCACTGTTGTATTTTATTAGAAATACGAAATTCAATCAATAACAATAATAGGCAGGATCATTTAGTTTTAGGTTTTTCACGCAGGATTTGGGAAATCCTGGTTCAGATAATAAAAGGTGAATCCAATAAACATCTATCCATTCCAATTCAAAGTCCTAACATTTTTTCTTTATAATCTTCCGTATTTTGCCTGTTTTAAATGTGACGTTTTGCACGTCACTGTGACGTTTAGAATCCAGTCTGGACAAGGAAAGTGACGCGATTTTCGTGTTTTTTTAAATTCCTTTTTATCTGTTTTATTCAATCTTATCTACGAAAATTGTTTCACCTTTTGAAAGAACATAGAACCCGATACATCTTTATTCTAAACACGTGTTAATTATATAGTATTCTTTTGTATATGTCAAATTAATATATTGACTATAGATATTTTATTGAATTTTCATTAAATTTGGGGTTCTGACAGAAAACACAAGAAAACAGACCAAATCAGATTGTTCTTAATCTATTTGTGGGTCAAGGGCATCTCGTAGTGCATCTCCAAGCAGGTTAAAACCTAATACTACGAGAAAGATTGCCATACCCGGTGCAGTAACAGCTAAAGGTACTTTGCGAATGTGTTTTGTGTTTTCATTTAGCATTGCCCCCCATTCAGGGACACCGATTTCCGCGCCAAGTCCGAGGAAGCTCAATCCAGCAGCATCTAATATCGCTGCACCGATGCCTAAAGTAGCTTGAACAATCAAAGGAGCAAGACAATTCGGTAGTACGGTAGTCACCAGAATTCGTATATCACTTGCCCCAACAACCTTTGCAGCAGTAACGTAATCCAACTCTCGCACCTTTAGGACAGATGCCCGTAGGATCCGCGCATATTGTGGGATATAAACTATTGAAACAGCAATAATAGCATTGGTTAGACTCTGTCCTAATATGGTTACAATAACCATAGCAAGTAGAATACTTGGCATAGCAAGGAGCATATCCATAACTCTCATAGTCAGGTTGTCTAACCAACCACCAAAATATCCAGCGATTGCACCAAACAATGTACCAAATCCCAGAGAAAAAGTGATTGCGATCAAACCTACCTTCAGAGAGATTCGTGAACCGTAGAGCACGCGGCTGAAAATATCACGACCAGTGCCATCAGTACCAAGGTAATGTTTACCTGAACTACCTTTCAGTCGTTCTGCTATATCTGTTTGCATTGGGTCGTGTGTTGCTATTAATGGTGCCAGGATTGCCAACATTATGAAAAAGATAATAATTGATGCGCCGATTGTTGCAGATGGATGTCTGAGTAGTTTACGTAAGACAAGGTGTTGTCCTGTTGCAGATTGGATTGTATTCATACTGTTTCATCTCCTACCCGAATGCGTGGATCCACATAGGCATACAACAAGTCAACAATAAGATTCACAAACATAAATAGAAATGAAACAAAAAGCACACCGCCTTGTACAGCACGGACATCGCGTGATTCCACAGCATCGCGTAGCCATGAACCGAGTCCGGGCCATGAGAATATGTGTTCTGTTAAGATTGCACCACCCATCAAATATCCGAATTCAAGACCTATGACCGTTAGTACAGGAACCATACTATTTTTCAATGCATGTTTGATGATAACGTTCCACTTTGACAGTCCTTTTGCATAAGCGGTCGTAATGTATGGTTGGTTTAATACTTCAAGCAAACTTGAACGGGTCATACGTGCGATAATTGCTAAAGGTATTGTTCCTAAAGTAATCGCGGGAAGTATAAGATGTGAGATTGCATTTCTGAAGGCAGCAAAGTTCCCCATCAATAGTGTATCAATTAGGTAGAAACCGGTACGATTTTCAATATCTAAACTCATTATAGAGTCCAATCGACCTGTAGCAGGGAAAATCCCAAGATAATAGGAAAAAATGAGAATAAGCATCAAACCTAACCAGAAGATTGGCATGGAGATTCCTGCCAGAGATATTGACATGGATGTGTAATCCCAAAATTTACCGCGATAGACAGACGCTATAATTCCTGCCATTATGCCAAATATGATTGAAAATGCCATAGCAGCAAGTGTTAACTCTGCAGTTGCAGGAAAATAACGTTTGATCTCGTCAATAACTGGTTCTTTTGTTTTAAATGAGTGTCCTAAATCAAGGTGGGCAAGATCCCAAAGAAATTTACCAAA
Source organism: Candidatus Poribacteria bacterium (assembly GCA_026710795.1). Taxonomy (GTDB): domain Bacteria; phylum Poribacteria; class WGA-4E; order WGA-4E; family WGA-3G; genus MSPOR6. The sequence goes on along the minus strand of JAPOQK010000023.1, from coordinate 29,486 downwards.
TTGATGATATAAGGGTTTATCAAGTCCCATATCTTCACGGAGTTGTGCGAGTACCTCTTCGGTCGCACGTTCACCTGCAATGGTGAGGGCAGCATCACCAGGAATGAGGTGTACCATCATGAAGACAAGGAGAGAAACTCCAAGAAGAGATAAACCGATGGATAGGAAGCGTTGGATTAAATATGAGAGCAATATTCAATCCTCACACGGTACTGATAACATATTTATATTATAGTGAGATTCCTTTAGAAAAATGGATTATGTAACTTCTCCTCTCCGACAGTTGTTGTTGGACCGTGACCAGGATATAGTCTAACATCATCAGGAAGTGAAAGGATATTATCACGAACACTATTAATTTCATCTTGATATGAAATATTTGGTCCACCAACTGAACCAGCAAATATTGCATCCCCAACGAATGCAGATGTGTGAGTTAGGAAACTGCAGCCACCGGGTGTATGTCCGGGAGTGTCAAGGACTGTCACCATCATATCACCGATACTCACAACATCAGAATGGATAACTTCATGCAATTTGGCTGCAGTTTGTGGCTTCGGTTCCTTCTTATGGATGTAGGTATTGCAACCTGTAGCTTTTTGTAATCTTGGTAACCCATCAGTATGATCTTTGTGTGAGTGAGTCAAAAGGATAGCAGTTGGGTTGACTTTATGTATATCTAATTGCTTTAATATAAGTTCTGGACTTGCCGCAGTGTCAATAATTGCAGCTTCATCTGTTGCTTTACAGATTAGTAGATATGCGTTAACAGGCCATCCACCAAAAGGTGTACTTACTGTGATAACATTGAGTTTTTCATCATCATGTTGTGCAATAGGCGATGGTTCCCACTGTTCTGTTGCTATTTCAAGTAGTTTCTTTCCGTTTAAATTCAGGACTTCTGCAAGTTTATGAACTTGTACTTCTGTAGGTTTTAAAGTATACTGTTCCATACGAGTTAGATCGGATTCAGTAATACCAGCTTCGGCAGCAATATCTGCATGTGTTTTATTTTGTCCACGACGGGCTTTACCAATGATGTCACCAAATTCATCTTCAAGAGCGTATGCCATGACAGTGTTCTCCTCAATCAAAATTTGACAGAAATTATACCAAATATATAGAGATAAATCAATTCAAAATAGATAGACTCAGGGTTATTTAGGTTTCAATTTAGTGTTGGATTCTCTTGTAGGTCGGAGGTCGCAAACTCGTTCCGACATGTGAACCCTAATGAAATGATACGTGTCGGAGGTCGCAAACTCGCTCCGACCTACGAAGAACTTAAAATGTCAGTTATGAGTTGAGCATAGTCAAACCCAACCAACGAATATATTCTAATGTATTTACGCTTGTTGTTTAATATTCCAAAAAGTTAAGAATAATTTAATCTTGGAAATATCGTGTCATATATTGACAAAAAAATAATGTTTTTGTATATTATATATAATCTAATTTATAGAAATTTAAAAGCATCTAACTTATAACAAGTTATATTAATGATACAATGATAAATAGGAGGCAACTAAATGTTTCAAGTATTGAAAAATTGCAACGTTTTACAAAATCCTATCTTTCCTACTTTTATCATAATTTTTACGTTGTCATTTTTTATTTTCACACCTGTGGAAGCACAACGTGATGAAGGAACCGTTGCAGGAATCTGGACATTTGACGATGGAACTGCTAAGGATAGTTCTAATCAATCTTTAAATGGAACAATTGTCGGTAAACCTGAATCCGTAAAAGGGATAGTAAATGATGCCTTGAGATTTAATGGGAGTAGTGACGGAATACAGATTCCCGATTCACCCAGAATCAATACTGGAGGACCATTTCCCAAGCGAACTGTCGCAGCTTTTTTTAACTGTGACAATGTTGACAAAGATCAACACCAAGTTATATTTGAAGAAGGTGGAAGAACGCGTGGATTAGCAATCTATGTATTTGATGGTAAAGTATATGGTGGAGCTTGGAATAGAGCAGAATACCATTGGCAAGGAGAATGGATATCAGCGGACATAAATTCAGATAGATGGTACCACGTTGCTGTAGTCATACGAGATGCTGCTGGAAAAGTGGAAAAAGATAAATTTGAAATGTGGTTGGATGGTAAACTCATTGATTCAACGGATGGTGGTCAACTTCATGCACATGGTGATAATAACGGTATTGGTTTTGTTAATCAAAATGCCGTTTTTCACGATGATGGGGGTAATGGTACTAACATCAATTGGTTCAGTGGAATGATTGATGAAATGATTGTCTACAGTTCATCCTTTGTTAAAGCGGATATACTTGAATTGACAATACCGCTAAATGTTGAACCACAAGGTAAATTCACAACTACATGGGCAAAACTGAAAAATCAATGATGATATAATTGGTTATATCTTCATATAATACAAATGTGACAAAAGTTATAATAAGGAGTTCAAACAGATGATAAAGAATGTCTCAATTTTATGCATTTTCATAATGATTTTCACACTTGCGGCTTTTGCAGCAAGGGACGAAGCAACTGTTAGAGCAATTTGGACTTTTGATGAAGGAGATGCCGCTGATACTTCAGGACATGATGTCAACGGTACATTTGCTGGTGAACCTGAAGTTGTTGACGGAATTGTTGGAAAGGCTCTACTATTTGATGGTGTAGATGATGGTGTCAAACTACCTGATTCAAATGGCTTGAATACTGGCGGTCCTTTCATGAACAGAACGATTGCTACATATTTTAAATGCACTGATGTTAGTATCTCTGATCATAAACAGACGATTTTTGATGAAGGTGGAAGAACACGTGGTTTTGTGATAAATGTGTATGAGGGAAAGGTCTATGTTGGTGCGTGGAACCGGGCAGAGTACAATTGGACAGGTGCGTGGCCCTCTGCAGAAGTAGAGTCTGATAGATGGTATCACGTAGCTCTTGTGATAAGAGATGGATCAAATGCTGTTGAAGATGACAAATTTGAGATGTGGCTTGATGGTGTAAAGATTGCAAGTGAACCCGGTGGACAACTTTTCGCACATGGTGATAATACTGGTATCGCACACACTAATCAAAATGCTGTATTCCACGATGACGATGGTGGTGGAACAGACATACATTACTTCGGTGGCGCAATTGATGAAGTGTTAGTATATAACTCAGCTTTTGATGATGATGATTTCTCTGAATTTGCTGATGTAATTCAAGCTGCGACAAGTGTTGAACCACAAGACAAATTTACTACGACATGGGGTACACTTAAATCAGATAGGTTACGATAGATTTTCCTTCAACGATTGTTAATTTATAAACTATAACATAAAGCGTGGTGGTATATCCTCCGCGCTTTATATTTTTAACAGTATAAAAATGGCTTGCCATATTGACACAATGCCTGCCAGATTTGTCCATTCAAATTGAATTTTTATTTGGTGAATACAATTTCTCTCATACATTGTGCTGTTTTCATAGAAAACATTGGCATAAATATTGCTTCTAAGTAGGATAAATTAGTAAAGTTCAAGGAGACACAAAATGAGATTAGACAGATTTACAATTAAAGCACAAGAAGCACTACAAACAGCACAAGTTTTAGCAAGTGAATATCAAAATCCAGAAATGAGTGTTGAGCATCTTATGCTATCACTCATCAGACAAACGGATGGGATTGTAACCCCAATTTTGCAGAAATTAGGAGCAGATATTCAAGGAATAGTAACTGCCCTTGAGGAGAAAATACAGAAATCACCAAAAGTTCAAGGAGACAGTTCAGACCTTCGCGTTTCAGGTTCATTACAATCAATTCTTGAAGCGGCACTTAAAGAGGCAAACACACTGAAAGATGAATATGTAAGCACAGAACATCTTTTGATAGCATGTTCGGATTCAAAACAGAGCGATGTGGGACAAATACTATGCGAGGTAGGAGTAACGAAGGATAATATCCTAAAGGCACTTATTGACATACGCGGAACACAACGTGTAACAGATCAGAATCCTGAAGATAAATACCAAGCACTCACAAGATTTGGTAGAGAACTCACTCAAGAGGCAATGTCCGGCAAACTTGATCCAGTTATTGGTAGGGATGATGAAATACGTCGTGTAATGCAAGTTCTATCACGTAGACGAAAAAACAATCCTGTGCTGATTGGAGAACCTGGTGTCGGTAAAACAGCAATTGTTGAGGGATTAGCTCAGAGGATTGCAGATGGTGATGTGCCAGAAAGCCTACGCGAGAAACGACTTATTGCGCTTGATTTGGGAGCACTTGTTGCAGGAAGTAAATATCGCGGCGAGTTTGAGGATAGACTCAAAGCCGTTCTCGCTGATGTTGAACAAGCAGAAGGTGAGGTAGTTCTTTTTATTGACGAACTTCATACCATCGTAGGGGCAGGTGCTGCTGAAGGATCAGTGGATGCATCTAATATGTTAAAACCAGCGTTGGCACGCGGAGAATTGCGGTGTATCGGTGCCACAACTTTGGATGAATACCGAAAACATATTGAGAAAGATGCAGCACTTGAACGCAGATTCCAACCTGTCCAGGTCCACGAACCGTCAGTAGAAGATACTATTGCTATACTACGTGGTTTGAAGGAAAAGTATGAAACACATCATGGTGTTCAAATTCAGGACAATGCCATTGTCTCTGCAGCAACTCTATCAAAACGTTATATTTCGGATCGTTTTCTACCGGATAAAGCAGTAGATTTAGTTGACGAAGCAGCATCTCGTTTACGCATTGAAATTGATAGTGTTCCTGAGGTAATTGACGAAGTAGAACGACGAATAATCCAGCTTCATATTGAGCAACAGGCTTTGGAAAAAGAGGACGATGATGCCTCAAAACAACGTTTAGACAAATTGAATCTTGATCTTGCTGAATTACAAGAGAAAGCAAATGTACTCAAAGCAAATTGGAAAAATGAGAAAACGAACCTAAAACAGATACGCGAATTGATGGAACAGGTTGAAGTGCTCCGCACAGAATCCGAACAAGCAAAACGTAGTGGTGACTTAGCGAAAGCATCAGAACTTGAATATGGTAAAATACCTGAACTTGAAGCACAACTGAATTCTCTGCGTGATGCGTTAGAAGAAGTCAGCAACGGCACTCACATGTTGAGAGAACGTGTCAGCGCGGAGGATATTGCTGAAATAGTCGCAAAATGGACAGGTATTCCAGTATATCGACTTATGGAAGGTGAAACACAGAAACTACTTCACATGGAAGAACGTTTATGTGAACAGGTAATTGGACAGGATGAAGCGGTTTCTGCAGTCTCAAACGCTATACGTCGTTCACGTGTAGGTCTCGGTGATCCAGAACGTCCACTTGGTTCATTCCTATTTATGGGTCCTACGGGTGTTGGGAAAACACATCTGGCAAAATCGCTTGCAGAATTCCTGTTTGATGATGTTAACGCCATAGTCCGTATTGATATGAGTGAATACATGGAGAAACATACCGTTTCCAGACTTATCGGTGCACCTCCGGGTTATGTTGGATTTGATGAAGGAGGACAACTGACTGAAGCAGTCAGGAGACACCCGTACTGTGTTATTCTTCTTGACGAGGTAGAGAAAGCACATCCAGAAGTATTTAATGTGTTACTCCAAATGCTTGATGACGGTAGAATGACTGATGGACAAGGACGTACTGTTGACTTTAAGAATACGGTTGTCATCATGACATCTAATATTGGTAGTCAATGGATAAGTGAATCAAATCTCGCCACTGAAGAAATTCGTCGAAAGGTAATGGATGCTTTACAATCCCATTTCCCACCTGAATTTCTGAACAGAGTGGATGATATGATTATTTTTGACCGTCTCGGTATTGAGGAATTGAAACAGATTGTAACACTTGAACTATCCAAACTGAGTGTTCGATTTGCTGAAATGGATATGACTCTTACGTTAACTAATTCAGCGACAGAGGAATTAGTAAATCGTGGTTTTGATCCAGTGTATGGTGCGCGTCCACTTCGTCGCACACTGCAACGAGATATTCTCAATCCATTGGCGATTGATATACTTGAAGGTAACTTCCATGAGGGTGATGATGTGGAAGTTGAGTTCAAGGAAGGTCAATTTCTTTTCAAACAAACTCGTAAATAATATCATTTCTAATAAATAAAGTGCCATTTGCTGAGGACTACTTGTAGGAGCGACCTCCCGGTCGCGACCAGCAAATCAACGGTATGAATGCCATTTAGGCATTCACCGGGTCGATCCTACAGAAGAAAGATTTCCAATCAATAACAATGGTTGAATCCAGTAATGGGACAATAAATATTAGAATTGGTATAATATAAACAGTAGCAGGTATACTTCGAATTATTCTCAGAATACACAAGTGTACCTGCTATTTTTATATTATTTTATCAGGCGTTCTATGATTTTATCAACAACACTGTCAGCACGTTCTTGTATCTGTTTTGAAGTAAGACTTTGGATGGGATGGACAACGGTGAGAGGTTCTAAATCATTATATCCAAGAACACGTGCCTGAACTTTTCCTGCAGAGAAAAACACCTCTGAACATATTGCTATACTCGGAACACCCATTTCCTCTAAAACTGATCCATCGTGCATACTGCACGATATACAGGAACCTCAGTCAGCAAGTCCTTCAATGACAAAATCAACGCGTTCTGCAAGATCCACGAGTAGTTCGGTTGGTGCTGGTCGTGCAAATGTCGGTTTCTTTATACGGACAACTTCGGATATCTCAAATCGGTCACAGAACAATTCTTCAACACGGTCAAGGAATATATCGCTACCATTCTTTGTAATATCCAGAATTCCCATGACTTTTCCATCTAATTTCTCAAGTCGTGGAGCAAGATATTTCTCAGTCGTTTCACCTTGAGAGGTGGGATCAAGTAATGTGATATTTTCCATAGTCATCAATCTCCAATTATGATTCGGTGGAAGTTTCCAACTGAATCTGTTGAGATTTTGCCATAGCATCTTCTGCTTCCTGAATCATCCCTTTTCGTTGGTAACAGATAGACAAACTGGTGTATGCGAGTGGATCATTTGGATTGATTTCAATTGCTTTTTGAACAGCTTCAATTGCCTCATCGTATTGTCCTAATCTTTCATACGCATGCCCAAGTCCCAGATATCCTTCTATATAGTCTGGATATTTCTCAATAAGGACATTAAACGCATTCACGGCTTTATCAGGTTCATTATCAGCAAAATGTGTAAGCGCGACATCATATAGTTCTTCTTGTGTAGACATAATAACTTCCTTCCATAAATTGATGTTATGTTAACACATACTCAATCTGAAGTCAAATATTTTGATTGTATATATCAGAGACATCAATTGTTATATATCTGAAATATGAATAGATTTGAAGTAGGAGTGATTGATCCGTTTCTACAATATATTGACGACAATTAACAGGTTTTAAATGTCATACTTTAGAGTTTTTAGAGTCAATTATAATATTGTCATTTTTCGTATAGTGCTAAAAACCCTTATCAGAACAGGATTAACGGCTTATATATGACAATTTTAGTCGGAATTGACTCTAAAACTTTTTTAGTTAGGTTTGGAAACCATAATACATCAATAAATGTGTGTGAATTGCGTTTAGGAACCGCTTCAATACATGCGATTCGTGACAATTAAATGTGTCTGTTATATATACATATTGCATATTGAATTCTATAAGTATATATGTTGTCCCAGATGTTTAGATGGGATCAATCGAGAGGAAATAGGGGTTTTCGCACATTTTGATATGTAAAATGTTGCGGATTTACTGCTGTCAACCCAGGTGTATCTACCTCAATGATCTTACCAGCAATTGGTTCATAAGCAGCGCGATATGCGATGGCAGCTTTGACGACAATAATACGCATTTCAACTGGGTTGATTCCGAGACTCAGCAGTTGTTGTAGACTAAATGGGGTTTGTCGTTTACTTGTCAAAACAACAAATGCGTCTTCTATCGCAACAACAGCTGTCAAACCTTGATTATGATACTTCTGTCCTCCGTGCCGAGGTTCTGTCTCAATAAAATGTCCATCATGAATTAGGCGGACTGTTCCTTGTATTGGAACAGGTTTACCATGTTGTTTGTCTGTTTTTCCACCAACCTGTAAGGAAACTTCATTGCTAATACCTTCCTGTATACAGGTTTGAACACAATTAGGATCATACAGAACAACTACAAATCCAGATGCTTTCTGTCGTATCAATTCTGTCAGAATGATAGTACTATCCCTGGTGAACCACCACCAATGTTATCACCCATTTCTACAAGAATCACAGGTTGTTCATTAGAATGAATTGCTTGTTGGACTGCTTCGGCAGCATCAGGTAAATCAAGCGTAAGTTTGTCACGTGTATTCCACAATATACTTGATAACTTATCTGCGTTTAACTGGGCAAGATGAGAATCGTGGTTTGTCACAACAACGAAGGATGGACCTACCTCTGGAACATCTGCATAAGGGTACCCCGCTGCAACATTAGCAACAAGTACGTTGTCATCGTTCTCCATTTGATTAGCAAAATTTATTATGGATGACATAGGTTCTGCACTTGTGTTCTGATATAGGATATTGAGAATCATTGGTGGTTTAGCAAGTATCTGAGTAGGTGATACTTCCTCTTTGAGAATACTTATCATCAATTCTGTTGCTTGTATCCCACGTTGTTTTTGATCAATATGTGGATTTGTCTTGTAAATAATAAGTGCTGTTGATAGTTCAACCATTTGTTGAGATACATTCGCATGGTGGTCAAGTGTTACAACTATAGGGAAAGATTGTCCATATATTTCTCGTAGTCTTCGCAACACTTCTCCATCACCATCTGGATAACTCTCAACAACCATTGCACCATGTAGTGCCAGCAGCAAACCGTCCAAAATTGGAATTGCTTTTAGTTGTTGTATCAACATATTAGTGAGTGTATCGAAGGCAGAATCAGATACGGGACCAGCAGGTGTTGCAGCTGCCATTAACGTAGGATATGGAGAGAAACCCAATACTTCTAAACCGTGGACAAATCCACCTACCTCATGATGTGAATCCTTCCAAAATGATAATATATCGTCACCAAGAATACATGAAAAGTCATCAATATCAGTTAATGTGTTATTGAATGTGTTTGATTCATGCATTATTCCACCGATAGCAATGTTATGCATATTCTATCCTTTGTCGTCTTTATTTCTTTACAAAACGCATCGGAGCGTAAACTCAATTTTTGATAAATCGTTTTTAGCAATATAAGCCTATTTTAAAAATATCTTGACGGAGAGTCTAAATTAGTGTATCATTTAAGTCAGTTTTAATCTCCAAATTTATACCTACATGTTTAGCAAACTCACAGTTACGGATAAGAAGAAAGAAGTGAAAGAAAGCATGACGGAAAAAGGCAATTGTAAAAACAGTATTGAAGAAGCCATAGAAGTCGCGGCACAGGCTCACAATGGACAATTTAGGAAAGGCACTTCTACTCCGTATATTACTCATCCGTATGCTGTTGGTTTATTATTAATGGAGGTAGGGTGTTCTGAAACATTGATAATAGCGGGTATCCTCCATGATACTGTAGAGGATACCGAATTGACATTAGATACCATTCGTAAAGATTTTGGTGATACTGTGGCAGATATTGTAGATGGTTGTTCTGAGAACAAGTCCCTACGATGGCGTGAGAGAAAGACAGAACGGATTGAGGCGTTAAAGACTGCTAGTACAGAGATTTGTATTGTAACCTGTGCTGATAAACTTCACAACCTTAGGACTGTCATATCTGAATATGATAACATTGGTGAAGCAGTTTGGGATAGATTCCATGGTGGACTTGAAGCACAAGAATGGTATTACCGAAGCGTTTTGGATAGTCTGCGAACACAGAAAGAATCTAAGATAAAAGATTCGAACAGTGGAGTAGTCCAAAAACAATTCAACTTTATTTTTGAACAACTACAACAAGTTGTAATGTATATCTTTGAAGGTCAATAAATGAAAATTGCGTATGCGTTTCGTCGGTGTGCCTTGTATCCATATAACGGTGGCGGACTTCCAAGTGATTCCGCCAATCGACAACAGTTCTTGAAAAAAGCAAAAGAGATTGGGTTTGAGGGTATTGAACTTCCGAGAATGACCATATCTGATACAGAAGTAGATACGCTGCGTTCACAACTTGAAGATGCAGGTATGCCGTGTGTTGCAGTACGCGGTGGAGGAGGTGCTGCAGATCCACGTGTTGCTGCTGGAAACAAACAAGCTATGATAAATGCTGTAAATTTTGCTGCCAAAATTGGTGCTGAAGTTGTCAATTCAACGGTAACTACCCCACCTACAGATCCAAACGGTAAAGGCACGTATCGTGGTGAATCTGTTTCTCAAGGGTCCAGTCGTCAGGCAAGTTCAATAGATTTTGAGCAGACAGCAAGTGCAATTTCTGAAGTAGCATCGCATGCAGACGATTTAAATGTTTCTATCTCTATTGAGGTGCATCAAAATTCAATCGTAGACAACAGTTGGTCTGCTTTACATTTGTTGTCGTTAATTGATGCACCGAATGTTGGGATTAATCCTGATTTAGGAAATATCTATTGGACATACGATATTCCAGAGGAAACGTGTGAAGATGCAATTGTTGCATTAGCTTCGCATGTCAATTATTGGCATTGTAAGAGTCTTTATCGTGTACATATACCAGAGTTAGAAACTGCCATATACGTTCAAGTACCACTTCCAGATGGTGAAATAGACTATCGTTTTGCTATTACGGCATTATTAGATGTCAACTACGACGGTTATCTTGCAATTGAGGGAGTCAGATATGGTGACCAGTTCCATCAAGATGGTCGGAGTGTAGCGTATGTAAAATCAGTTTTAAGTGACCATAAATCATAAAGTTAAAATACATAATAAAATTCATGTATAAAGTATCGAATTATATAGGATTTTAAACCATACAAACATTAACCTGTTATTCTAATACATTCAACCTGATTCACTTATAAAATTACATTACATATACTAATGAAAAAGAAAAAGATTCGCCTTACAGAAACAGTTAAATGTGCTGGCTGAGCATCAAAATTGGCTCCGGGTGAGCTATCACACATTTTAGACTGTCTTCCCAAATCTACTGACCCAAATCTACTTGTAGGTACTGAAACCTCGGATGACGCGGGAATATACCGCATTTCTGATGACCTTGCACTTGTCAATACGGTTGATTACTTTACACCTATTGTTGATGACCCATATACATTCGGTGCAATTGCAGCAACGAATTCACTCAGCGATGTATATAGCATGGGTGGTATTCCAAAAACAGCCTTAAATATCACGTGCTGGCCAAAAGAAGATCTTGAAATATCGATTCTGGGTGATATTGTCAGGGGTGGAGCAGAAAAAGCAATTGAATCCGGTGCTGCACTTGTGGGTGGACATACAGTGGAATCCCCTGAACTGATGTATGGCTTGGCTGTAACAGGCATTGTTCATCCTGATAGATATGTAAAAAATTTCGGAGCACGAATTGGTGATGTCCTTATATTAACGAAAAAACTTGGTATAGGAATACTTACAACGGGAATTAAATTCAATAAAATAAGTGATGAAATTCTACCAACATTGGTTGAATCGATGACACGACTCAATGCATCTGCGTCTGAGGTAATGTTAAAACATGGTGTATCAGCATGCACCGATGTCACAGGTTATGGGTTGTTAGGACATGCCTCTGAAATGGCGGAAGGTAATAATATACGGTTACGATTTAATAGTTCATCTATCCCTTACTTTGATGATGCTCCCGATTTGGTTGCAAAGAATACATACACCCAAGCCTATACAGCAAATACAAAGTTCCTTGCGGATAAAGTCTCATTTAATTCAACAGTATCGAAAGAGTTGCGACATATTATGATGGAGGCTGAAACATCTGGTGGACTATTATTTGCCCTTCCAGCTGAAAATGCTGATGCAGCTTTAAAAGAACTACATGCTGCTGATTGTCCAGAAGCCTCCGTTATTGGTGAAGTGATCGCAGGAGATGAAGCACACATTGATGTGGAATAATCCACGTTTGAATGGTGATCATTTATGACAAAAGCAGACTTAGCAAAACAGATACGCGCAGTATCGTATCTCACGGGTGAATTCAAACTCCGTTCTGGAAATATCAGCAACTTTTATTGGGATAAATATCGTTTTGAAAGTAATCCAAAACTACTCATAGCCATTGCTGAAGAGATGGTAAAACTACTACCGAAAGATTTTGATGGTTTAGCCGGATTGGAATTAGGGGGTATCCCACTTGCAACCGCAATTTCACTAAAAACGGGTATTCCATGTTATTATGTTCGTAAGGAAGCAAAAACTTACGGAACAAGTGATCTAATAGAAGGAGGTGTAAAGGAGAATAGTAAACTTGTTGTAATAGAAGATGTTATAACGACTGCAGGACAGGTATGTACATCCATAGAACAGGTTCGTGGTGAAGGACATATAGTTGAACATGTTGTAGCAGTCATTGACCGTCAAGCAGGGGGAGAGAAAAAAATAAACGCACTCGGATGTTCGTTTTCATCAGTATATACGCTTGACGAGTTAGAAACAAAAATTGCATCACCATAATATTGTACGATACAAATACTAACAAGTAAATTCACAAAAATCACAAACTTGTGCAGTGAATTGGGATATTAGTATATTTTAAAAATAACAGTTTTCACTACAATAAAATTGCACAAGTGAAACGTAAAATAATTACGAGAAATGCGAATACAAAAAAATGAAAATACTATTTATTGGAGATATTGTTGGAAATCCGGGGAGAAGGGTAGTCGTTGAATATCTAAAAGAAATAAACAAACATTCTACGGATCAATATGACTTTATCATTGCAAATGGTGAAAATGCTGCTGGAGGAAAAGGGTTAACTTTTGATATTGTAGACCAATTGTTAGCATCAGGTGTTTCTGTTATTACATCGGGTAACCATGTATGGGCACAGAAGGAAATACTTGATTTTATTGACACTACTCCACAGTTGATTCGTCCTGCAAATTATCCAGTGAATGTTCCTGGACGTGGTTTTACAATAGTTTCCTCTGCTGATGACACTAAGAAACTTGGGGTAATCAACCTTGCAGGTCAGATATTCATGAATAGGTACACTAATCCGTTTCATGTACTGGATTCAACCTTAACTACTGTTAAAGAAGTAACACCTTATATTATTTTAGATTTTCATGCTGAAGCAACATCTGAAAAGATTGCTATGGGTTGGTATGCAGATGGTCAAGTTAGTGGAGTGGTCGGTACACATACACATGTTCAGACTGCAGATGAACGCATTCTACCTAAAGGAACTGCCTATATTACAGATGTCGGTATGACAGGTCCACACGATTCGGTTATAGGTAGCAAAACAGAGCAGGTCATTGAAAGTTTTTTAACATTGATGCCTTCCCGGTTTGGTGTTGCCAAAGACAATATTAGGTTAAATGCTGTTCAGATTGAATTGAATGAACAAACAGGTTTAGCTGAGAATATAGAGAGAATTCAATATCAGATATGATAAGTTATTCAGATCTATATTCAATACTTTAGATACAATGAAGTTAACATGAAATGGAAATCTTAGATGCCATTAGATATACCCATACCTCGTACAATATTCAGTGTAACTCAAATCACAAGTGCTTTGTCGCGTATTATTCGGGAACAACCTGTGCTTCAAGATGTATGGGTTAAGGGTCAAGTTTCAAATTTGAGTCAACCCTCATCCGGACATATTTATTTCACACTGAAAGATGAGAACAATAATATCAGAGGAGTTATATGGAAAAGTAGTGTCTCACAGCTAAAATCCTTGCCACGCGATGGTGAGGAGATATTGGTACGGGGACAGATTGGTATCTACTCAGCTGGTAGTCTATATCAAATAACAGTCACGAAAGCTGAACCACTTGGTATTGGTGCATTACAAAGAGAATTTGAAGATTTGAAACAAAGACTCTCTGAGGAAGGTCTATTTGATAATAGATATAAAAAGCCATTACCTATATTTCCGAAGAAAATTGGAGTAATCACATCCGAGACAGGTGCTGCAATACAAGATATTCAACAACAACTCCAGAAACGCTTTCCTTTAGCAGAATTACATTTATACCCTACTCTCGTTCAAGGTGATTCTGCAGGAGGACAGATTGCACATGCCATTCGTGTGATGAACAATAGGACAGACATAGATGTGATGATTGTTGGACGGGGTGGTGGTTCAATGGAAGACTTGTGGGCATTTAATGAAGAAATTGTAGCAAGAGCGATATTTGAATCTCGAATACCTGTAGTTTCGGCTGTTGGTCATGAAACAGATTTCACCATTTCTGATATGGTAGCGGATCACCGATCTCCTACTCCCTCAGCTGCAGTTGAGCATATAGTTCCAGATCAACAGGAATTGATAACACAACTTTCCGCTACAACGTCACGTCTTAACCATCTCATCCTACAAAGACTTACTACATATCTCGCTCATCTTGATTCATTGGATGAAGGTCTTTCTCCATCCAGAAGAATGGATACTATTAATCAACTGTCCCAATCGGTTGATGGTCTTGAGGTTACCTGTAATAGAGTGATAATGGATATATTGGATGATGAGAACATTCGGCTACAGTCTTTAGCTGATAGGTTAAATTCGCTGAGTCCATTAGCTACACTAAAACGTGGATATAGCATCTGTAGGACATCAGATGGAGATATTGTTACCTCAATTCAACAGACTAACGTAGGAGAACAGCTTGATGTAAAACTTGCAGAGGGAGGACTTGTTTGTACTGTTAAGGAATATTCAGAATGAATAGTATATCCAATACTTGATATTAATAGATTAAAATATTGAGATTTGTAGGATAGCATAACCACAGTGTAGTACTTAAGGAGAAACCTTTGACTTTTGAAGAGAAACTTGAAAAACTAAAAGAAATTGTAGCCCAGTTGGAGTCACCAGACATGTTGGAATTGGACGCATCTCTAACGCTTTTTGAAGAAGGTGTGGGTTTAGTTCGTTCGTGTAGGAAACTCCTTGAAGAGGCAGAACTCCGTGTACACAACCTGTCAAACGAAAACAGTGGTGACACCGATGGGGCATCGGTAATTGAAAATGAAAACGGAGAATAGGATGGTATTGGAAAAAATTAACGACCCATCGGATTTGAAGAACTTAAATATAAGTGAACTTAAGACACTCGCAGAGGAAATGCGCGCCTATTTATTGACAGTTCTATCTAAGCATCCTGGACACTTCGCACCTAACTTTGGCACTGTGGAACTTGCAATAGCAGTACACACTGTTTTTGACACACCATACGATAAAGTGATATGGGATATTGGACATCAAGCATATCCACATAAACTATTAACTGGTCGTTTTGGCACGTTTGATACGTTGCGACAAACAGATGGTATCAGTGGGTTTCTAAGCCGTGATGAAAGTAAGTATGATGTTTTTGGAGCAGGACATTCAAGTACATCAATTTCTGCTGCCTTAGGCATTGCTACAGCGCGTGATGTTAACAACGATGATTTCAATGTTGTAGCCATAATTGGAGATGGTGGTTTGACGGGTGGAATGGCACTTGAAGGATTGAATGCAGCGGGTGACTTTAAAAAGGATATGCTTGTAATTCTCAATGACAATCAAATGTCAATCTCACCAACTATTGGTGCTATCTCAAAACATTTTCACAGATTAATTAGTTCGCGCGGATACAACCGACTTCGTTCTGGTGCAAAAGAATTGATGAATTTCATATCATCTGATGCAAAGGCACTTGCACAGAAGATTGAAGCATCGTTGAAACCTGGCACTTTATTTGAGGAATTTGGATTCCGATATTTCGGTCCACTTGATGGAAACGATTTGGAATCACTCATACCAGTTCTGACAGGAATACGTGAGTTATCGGGTCCAATTTTAGTGCACGTTGTAACGAAGAAAGGATTAGGATATGCGCCTGCAGAAGAAGACCCAATTGGATTTTACAGTGTCAGTGGTCAGTTTGATCTGAAAACCGGTAAATCACTCAAACCAGTTTCCGCTATACCTAAGTATACGGATGTATTTAGTCGTATATTAATCGAAGAGGGAAAAAAGGACAAACGCATTATTGGTGTTACTGCTGCTATGCCGGGAGGAACGGGTTTAGATAAGTTTTCGGACGCGTTTCCAGATCGATGTTTTGATGTCGGATTAGCAGAACAGTGTGCAGTGACTTTTGCCGCTGGTTTAGCTACCGAGGGACTAAAACCTGTGGTGGCGATCTATTCAACCTTTTTACAACGCGGTTATGACCAAGTCCTACACGATGTCTGTATACAAAATTTACCAGTCATCTTTGCTATTGACCGTGCTGGACTTGTCGGTGCAGACGGACCAACACATCACGGTGTTTTTGATATTGCGTACTTACGTTCAATACCTAATATTGTTACTATGTCTCCAAAAGATGAAAATGAATTGCAGCACATGTTGAAAACAGCATTGACCTATGAAGAGGGTCCAATCGCACTTAGGTATCCACGTGGAACTGGAATAGGAGTAAAGTTGTCATCTGAAGCTAAACCACTGCACATAGGAAAAGCTGAAATATGTCGTGAAGGAGAAGATTTGTTAATTGTTGCTTTAGGAAATAGGGTTTATCCAGCACTTGAAGCATCAGAAACTTTGTGTGAAGCAGGTATCAACGCCTCAGTCATCAACGCCCGTTTTGTTAAACCATTAGATACAAAATTGATAGTTGAAATGGCAAAAGATATTGGTAAAGTTATTACTGTGGAGGATGGAGTTTTAATGGGAGGCTTTGGTAGTGCAGTATTAGAAGCACTTGCTTTAGAAGGTGTTACAGATGTCCGTGTTACTACACTTGGTGTTCCCGATAAGTTTATTGAACATGGCGATGTGAATACATTGTACGACCGTTATGCTTATGACACACAAGCGATTATTCGCTCTGGTGTTGCATTAGCAGTAGGATCATAGATATGTCTTATGAATTATACTCATGCAATAGATTAAGATGGAAAGGTTAGATGTAGTTTTAGTACAACAAGGTTTAGTTGAAAGTCGTCAACAAGCAAAACGACTAATTTTAGCAGGATCAGTCAAAGTAAACAATAATTCACAACTTAAACCGGGACAACGTATCTCGCTTGACTCTGAAATTGAGATAGAACTGCCACCCAAATATGTCAGTCGTGGTGGATTGAAACTGGAAAAGGCTATTAATACCTTTAATATTATTATTCAGAATAGAGTCGCGATTGATGTTGGTGCATCGACTGGTGGTTTTACTGATTGTTTGCTGCAACATGGTGCTGGTTTTATTTATGCTGTTGATGTGGGTTATGGTCAAATTGCATGGAAGTTACGTAATAGTCCACGTGTGAAAGTCATTGACAGGACAAATATTCGTTATATTGACAAACAGTTGTTCTCTCACCCACTTGATATTGCAGTTATTGATGTCTCTTTCATCTCCTTATGCAAAATATTACCTGTGGTCATAGAAAAGTTGCAGGTATCGGAAGTAATCGCATTAGTTAAACCGCAGTTTGAGGCAGGTCGTACTAACATAAAAAAAGGTGGAATTGTTGATGATCCAGATATCCATAAGCAAATATTGAATAATCTAATTGATTTTGCTTATGAAAACTGCTCTACAATTGCCTTGGGGTTGACATTTTCACCAGTATATCAAGACATTGGAAATATTGAATATCTGCTTTGGCTTCAACATACAGATAAAACACAATCTGAAATTGAATCTATCCTACCACTAAGAGAAACCGATTTCATTAACGATATAGTTAATTTAGCTCATCACGAATTTTATTCATAAGTTTCAGACAAAACGGATATGATACGATGACACGACGCAAAATCCTGTTTATTTCAATATCACTCTTCATTTTGCTATGTGGAATTGGAGGATATTTTTTTATAAGTTCAGATTATTTTCTTGAAAATTATATCAGAGAACGTCTAATAACAGCATTAGAAGACCAAATTAACGAAGATTATGAAGTAAAAATACAAAAATTGCGGGGAAATGTCCTCACAGGTGTTGTCGTTGATGACTTTTCTATAGTAGATACAAAATCCACAGAACTACCTATCCTCTCAACAGAACAGATAATTCTTAGATACAACATTCTTGGTTTACTTAGACGCAAATTCCTTGTTACTGAGTTTGAAATTGAAGGTCCAAAAGTTGTCGTTGTTCGTCAGTCGGATGGACAGGTAAACCTAATGCATTTGTTACAGAAACCTGAATCAGATTCTGCAACAGAATCTGATAATGATTTCGCGTTTGCAATATCCAACTTTAAAGTCAATGGTGGTGAGATATACTTTGTTGATAAGGAAAAGCAATTTGAAGTGAGTATTCCAGAAATAGAGGTTAAGTTAAGTGGTAAGTTAGATAAATGGGATCATTCAGGTAGTTTCTCTATAGGTAAAGGTAACATCACACTTAATGGTGTGGAGATGCCAATTGAACGGATTCATGGTGTGAAGTTTGCACTAGCTACGAATAGTGAGGAACTTCAACCACTTCAATTACAAATTGGAAACTCCTTAATAGTTGTTAATCAATATAAAAGAAACTGGAGTACTGGACTGTGGAATGCAGGTTTACAAATAACATTTGATGCCGCAGATGTGCAATATTTTTTGGATGAACAAACTCAACTTGCAGGTGTAGGTAAGGTAACATTGGATTTTAGCGGAACAGATTCTACTTTACAAGGTAATCTAACCGTCACTTCAGAAGCACTGACTGTCCAACACAACATAGGTGCATCAACAGATAATTCTGAGTTTAAATCAAGGAAGATTGAAATAACTGATTTAAATATCAATACTATTTTGAATTTAGACAGTGAACCGAATGTAATTTTAGAAAAAATCAATATGCATATCGCTGGTGGCACATTGTCTGGTAATGGAAAAGTCTTATTAGATAGTAGCATACAAGGTAATCTTTTTGATAGACTACAGCAATTCTTCAAATATCCGATCAAATATGAAAGTAATTTACAAATTTCAGATATGGAACTCAATTCTCTTTTATCAATGTTAGTAGAAATTCCTAAAGATGCACCGCAGGTTAAATCTGGCATATTGAACGGAACAGCACAGATTAATGGTGGCGCAGAAGGAGAATTTCATCTGGAAAGTAATATTGAACTATCAGAATCATCTTTACAGGCAAATGGACAGACAGAACCTGTTTTATTGAAAGATTCATCTCTGAATTGTAACATTAATTTGGAAGAGAACATAGGATCAACAATAACTGTAAATGGCATGTTGGATGATGCAATTGTTGAAATGAATGGTTCATTGGAACAGGTTGAATTAAGAATAGACAATTTTGATTTTGGCAAAATATGCGATATTGTAAACACTGTTCCCTTCGTAGGAATAGGAAGTATTACCGCACAGATCAAGAAAGATTGGACTGCTACTGGATATGTTGAAATCCCTGAAACTTCTTATGGTGACTTTATGACACCAATCTCACTTGGCGTATTAACAGGGTATTTTCGGTATTCAGATAAAATTGTATATATAGAAAATGCACATCTTGTTAAAAAAGGTGAAGTTGGAGAAACAAAGGTTTCTATTGAAGGGAATGTCAAATTAGCGGATAAACTACCCGCAACATTTAACATAGTTTCAGACCCACTTGTTCTGGATTCTGACTATAATAGACTCTTTTTTCAGCAAGAACTTCCTATACAAGGTGTGATAAATGGTGAACTAAATTTATATGGGTTCCTTATTGATCATCTCGACGGTAAAGGTCTATTTTCAATTGAATCTGGTAATGCATGGGAGATAAATATAGATCCAGTGATGATGTCTCTTGAAATAGACGACTATTCCCTGACTATTCCAAATTTTGAAATTACTACACGGAATCAACTGGTTATTTTTAATGCTCATGTTACGAATGAGGGGGCATTCAATTTTAGTCTTAAGAATGAAGTTGGCAAACCTATTCGATTAGCAGAAGTTGCCCTTGCTGCTGACATAACTGACTTTCCGCTTGATGGAAAATTGGATATCCATGTTGATTCGTATCAGAAATTGAATGAAGATTTTGTTTTTAAAGTCGACTTTGACTTTTCTGACTTGACATTTGATGGAAATCCTCTCGGTGATGCTACTATGTTTGCTACCCTCGTAGAGGGAAATAAACATACTGAAGAATTGGATTATTTTAAATTTACAGGTGAAGCATTTGAAGGCACAGGTAGGATTGACGGAAAAATCTTCAACATCAAAGATAATCCTTATCAATTCACATTGCAGTGTGATGGAATATCAGTTACACCTATTCTCCGTATTTTTGATAAAAGGCTTGAAACCATTTCTGGTTCCGCAGATGGTAACGTTAAAGTTGAAGGAACACTTACTGATTTAACGCCAAATTCTGTGGATCCTAACAATAAACCTATTCATCCTTATGATGTTGAAATAACTATAAACAATACTCAACTACAGTATAAAACCGTCAACTTTACAAATCCAAAGCCTATATTTATGTTGTTAGAGAATGACATCCTTACGATTGCTGATAGTTCACTGACCGTAG
This sequence comes from Candidatus Poribacteria bacterium, assembly GCA_026710795.1. GTDB lineage: Bacteria > Poribacteria > WGA-4E > WGA-4E > WGA-3G > MSPOR6. The sequence goes on along the minus strand of JAPOQK010000023.1, from coordinate 8,825 downwards.
TTGGAGAAAAAACGTCATTCGTTAATCTCAACGGTAGTTTGAATTTGAAAAATGAGAAGGTAGATATCTCAGCAAATTCAGATGACAATATTGTTCTTGCACATTTAGGTGAAGTGTTTGATATACCAATTTCCGGAAGTGGTTATTATCAATTAAAATGGACAGGTACGATAAGTGATCCTAATGTAGAATTAGGTTGGAGAATACCATCGTTAGTTGTTGATACTAAATTGGGGGATATTAGTTTTAGTAATACAAATGGACAATTGACATATCAAAATCACGTTCTGTCAATAAAACCATTTAAATTGAATTTAATGGATAATTCTGTACAGGTAGGTGGTACTGTTTCTGTCAATCAAAATGACCTTTATAGGTCAAGACTAAACATAGATATAATATCCGATTATCTTGATTTGGCACAGTTTTCAAATATTGTAAAAAACGCTCTATCTGAAGATGCATTGGACCAATTTATGTTGGGAGATACAACTTTCCTTCAAGGTGTTCAGGATGTAACAGTGAACTTGAATGGTAGTTTTCTTGAAACTAACATTAATCTCAATGCTCATACGATTGATAATTATCCCATAAAGTTGGGTATGTTGACTGAACCGATTACATTGAAACAATTCCAAGCTCTTACTACTATCAATAAGAATTCTGTAAATATACAGGAATTAGTTATCAATGGAAATATTGGTCAAGGAAGTGTCCAGATTACTGGTGAGACATCAATTTCTACTCAAGAAAGAGATGATATTATGTATGATTTTGATGTATCTTTTCAGAAATTGAAGGTAGATGATTTTGTCAGATTTATCAGTCAAGACCAATCCTTTCTAACAGGTACATTGGGTGGGTCTGTTACTTTAAAAGGTAAAGGAATTAAGTCTGAACTTATTTCAGCTAAATGTAAGATAGATGAAATGGATTTGTACACTCAAGATTTTCATATATTCAATAACTCAAGAATTGACTTCAATTTAGAGAATAATAATGTAAATTCCCATTTTCCTATCCAAATTACTTCTCCAATAATTGAAACTGCAGTAGACGCTCGAATTGGTGGAACCCTAACCTCTCCAACCGTAGAGGTCCTACAACAAGGTAAAATAAAACATTCACAACAGAATGAAATAGATATGCCTTTGGAGTTGCATAGCAATATACAATATACAGAAAAGCAGATTAAACTTGAAATAAAACTAACCGACAATGAAAATGATCTGACTCTTGCAGGTATAATCCCATTTGATATGACCTTATCGGATAAAAAGTTTGTTGAGAGATTCATAGATGTGCCGACAAATATCACACTCAGTGGAAATGAATTACCACTCACTTTTTTCCCTTGGCTTAATAATGTAATTTCCGAAGTTGAAGGTGTATCTGATATTAATTTGGCATTAACAGGCACTTTGCCCAAGCTCCATTTACAGGGAAATGTATATGTACATGCCCCCCATCTTCGTAACAAAAATATACCTCAAATATTTAAGAATGTTATCATTCAAATTCAGGCTGGTAAACATAATAATGGAGAAGACGTTATTGAGTTAACCGAGTTTCAATTTGATTTGGATGAAGGAGAGGTAAGTCTTCTACCATTCCAACATAGTCAGTTAATATTGGATGGATTAACACCAAAAAGATTAGAGATAAATGGTCTAAAATTAAAGGAATACCCCCTTGGTTCATTATTACAGCAGAATATATCAAGTAATTTGATACAGGATATAGAGGGAACGGTGAACGCGACTCTGGAGAAGTTGATAATACCGTTTGAGAGTTTTTTTGAAAATGGGGACAGAATACCTTTACCTAAAATAAGTAAATTACTAACCTTTGATGCTGTTAGCCAGAATTCTTATGCTGATTTAAGGATTGATAATTTTTCCTGTGGTTTTACTGCATTAGGTCAACTTTTCAGATTTGTCAATCCTTCATCAATACCGATAAATTTGAATAATGGTGAATTCACAGTTTCTGAACTAAAACTACAAAATACAGTCGCAAACAAGGCAGATGAATCGATATTGCCAATGGTAATCAGCAGTTATGGTAGATGGAATATGCGCGGAAAAATGCTACTCAACTTTAAACTAACCAATTTCGATCTTTCAATTTGTGATCCGCTTTTTTCAGAAGCTAATCTTGATACGTATAAACTAAGGGGTTTAGTATCAACTGGTATAAATATTACAGGAACTTATGCAGAACCTAATATAACTGTTAGTTTTGAAGGGGATAACTTATCTCTTAATCAAGCAAAAATTGATGAATTCAATGGAGCAATCAACTATAACAGTGGATCCAAACAGTGGTTAATTGAGGAAAGTAACCCTTTACTTCTAAAATCTGGTGGAAATCAACTTACCTGTTCAGGATATATTCCTTATCTGATTTCTTTCTCTAATATGCAAGTCGAACCGGTTATGGACCCGATGGAAGTCAAGTGTACATTGACGATGGACGAGTTAGGAATGTTGTCAGATATTGAACCGACATTTGAATCTGTTCAGGGAGATGGTTCGGTCACAGCCACTATATTTGGAACGCTTGATGAACCACAACTTACAGGTATTGGTGAATTCAACGCATTATCTTTCTCAATTAAAGGTTCTCCTATTTCCATAAGTGAAACAGATGTTCAGATTGAATTAACGGAATCCCAACTGCAAATTGTGTCAATATTTGGTGAATTAAACGATGGTAATTTTTTCGCATCAGGATATCTTCACTCTGACTGGTTTAGTTTCAATTATTTGGATCTAAATGTTAGTATGGATAATTGCAGTTTTGTTGAACCCGGTCAATACAATGCAACACTCAGTACAGGTGACAATAATCTGCACTTGTATGGAAATTTAGATGAATCGATTCAGTCTAATCTAACCATAAGTGGTGATATAATCATTCATTCGGGTGATTACGAACAAAATTGGGAAAGCGTACAAGAGTGGTTTAGTGGTGCGACTGTAAGTCAGGTAGAACTTGCAGTTGGTAATACTATATTGAATAACCTTCAGTTAGATGTTGGTATTGAAATTCCAGACAATATTAGATTCATATCCTCTCTTGGTGGATCTACCGTCATTAAAATTAATGGTAGTGGACGTCTGACAGGACTGATTCAAGAACCAATATTTGTTGGGGATATATACCTCCTTGAAGGAAGGATCAGTACTGTCACACAGATTTTCGAAATTGTCCCAGGATCAAGTATCCGTAATCATAACCCACGTGAATTTAATCCTGATTTAAATATTATACTAAGACTTCCAAATCCTATTCGTGGTGTTCTACTTGAAGATGGAGGCACAACAGATGTAAATGTTAGGTTAACAATTACGGGTACATTACAGAATAATAAACCTACATACATATCTGAGTTACTCAATTCTTCAACAGCAGAAACACTTACTGAAGCGGAAGTACTGGCACTTCTATTACCGGGTAATTCGATATCAAGATCAATTGGTGGAATCACTTTCACTGTCTCATCTGGTTTTGATCCTGAGGAACGCCACATTATTGCTATCTATCCGTTACCTAATAATATGTCAATCAAAGTCGAAGGTGATGAAAAGGGTGACTTTGGAGTGGACATCCAACTATTGGAGCGGCGTTTCTGATAATGTGTAATCATGGAAAAAAACATACTCAGAAATCCAATTTTGTTGTTAGTATTGTGAGTCGTATTCCAATTGTTGTTTTATGTATTATCCTCTTTTACCAAAACACAATTCCTGCCCTTTGCAACGATAATAATTCCAATCAATCAAATATAGAAACTTCTCAACAGAATGCAATTGTAAAGATTGATTTTGTAATTGATGCAATTCCTGTTACAGAGACAGAGTTACTCAGCAAACTGTTAAGACTGACTCAAATATCTATAGGTTCACCGTTTTCTCGGAATGCTGTTCAGCAAAGCGTTACCTCTATCTATTCAGAACAGACCTATGCGCAAATTGATGTTTACACTACCTTTGTTCCAGAAGGTGTTATTTTAAAATATGAATTAGCCAAGATGATGCACATACAAAAAGTCAATATTGTAGGGGACGTTTCAGATGAACTTCGACGTGTAATTGATTCATCAATTAGATTAAAAGCAGGAAATAAATATATACCGTATATTGCTAATGATGATGTTAATACAATCAAAGCAATATGTGCAGATAACGGTTATTTTGATGTCAGTGTAGAAATAGATACTATACCTGAAAAAGGGAACATCACATACCAAATTAAAATAGGTCAACCAACTTATGTTACTGAATTTATAATTATTGGCAATTCATCGATATTCACAGAACACATTAAGGAAGTATGTTATCTCAATGTAGATCAGATTTATAGGAAATCTACAGTAAATGAAGACATAAGATCAATCCAAGAACTATATAGAAAAAAGTATTATCCAAGTACAGTGATAAAGTCTTCCTTTAAACACAATAGTGGTGTATTGATATACGAAATTATTGAAGGTAAACAACTCTTACTTGATTTTGTGGATGAGAATGGTAAACCAATACTAAATGAGTCCTTTCTTCGTCAGTTTTTGTCAATATTGGATATTGAAACCGTAGTACCAGAAAGAGACCAGTTGAGAGAAAAAATAGAACAATTAATCAACGATAGATCACGTTGGGTAGATATAATTAGAACTCATTTTGAGGCAAAGGGATATCACGGAACACAAGTAAAATCGAGGACATTAACGAATTCTCCTCTCCATATAGAATTTACTGTCAAACATGGTATCCGATATTTTGTGTCAACATTAGAATTCGAAGGGAATGAGGCATTTTCCGACAAAGAATTGCTTCGCGAAATGGAATCCAAGCCGGTTAATTTCTTCTCAAGACATATAAGAAAACGTTATTTTTCCAACATTGCGCTTGAAAGGGATATTAACAGATTAGAGATTTTGTATGAAAAGGCAGGATATAGAAATGTAGAAATAACATCAAAAATAATTAAACATAACGACAATAAACAGCGTGATGGTGAAGTCTCAATTAATCTCTTTATTTTTGAACCTACAAAAGAGATGATTAACCGATGTCAATTTCTGGGAAACAGGGTGCTTAATGACGTAACTCTCTACAATGCATTACCAAGTAAACCACCAGAACCAAATGCCAGTCTTGTTCAGAAAAAGTATGAAAACGCCATATTAAAAGCATATCAGGAACGAGGGTATATCTATGCGAAAGTAGAAAAAACAGAATATTTACATAAAGTGGATACCCCAGTTTTTCAGATTTCAGGAGATTATTCAGGAAATCTTAATTCTGGCACATTGCCTAAAAAATTGAGAGATGCATTTAGTGAACACAGTCTTTCACTTTCAGGTACATTGACAAGTATTGGTTCTGAATGGAGTATCCAAGATGTAGATGGTAACGCTCGTTATACACTGGATCAAGAAAAGGAACATCTTTCGGTTTATGAACATGGTGTTCTTCAATATGATATTGTTGAAGGTGACCAGATTATCTTTGGGAAGTTTAATTTTGCAGGTGACACAGGAGTTATTCCAAGGGTTCTATATCGCGAAGTTGCAAATTTACCTGGAACTCTTTTTACGACAGAAAAGTTGGATCTTGTTGTCGAAAATCTTTACAACACAAGAGTTTTTGAACCAGGTATCCAAACCAAGTTCGACTTTCCAACAAGTGAAGTAAATAATACCGTAAACATAAGTGATAATGATAAAGTTGTTGAGGCATTCCCTGAACCGAAAGTCAACGATGTCACAATACGACTTCAGAAACGCTTACCAAGAACCTACGGTGCCAGTGTTGGATATAGCACGTCTCATGGACCACGTGGTACAATTGCATTTAGTCATTTCAATCTATTCAAACGTAATATTCGATTTCACTTGCGTGGCAGATGGGGGACGCGCGGATATATATATGATACGACACTTACTGAACCTTGGTTGATAGGCAGAACAAGTGGAAGTTTACAATTTCTGGGGCGCAAATTGGAAGAAGATGACGATGTCAGAGCTTTACAAGGTAGTTTTACTTTGAGTAGAAAGTTACTTGGTTCGCACCGTTTGAATCTGCAATACAACTATCGGTATCTAAAGGATACAACTGAGAAAGTTTCGTCTGTAATTCCGTTGATATCGAACCCATCTACGACAGTTAGTAGTCTAAGTTTCTTATGGAGACAAGATAATCGCATACCTTCTATAAACCCTATATCTGGCATGCTTAACGAAGTATCAGTTGAATATGCTGGTGGGGTTTTAGGTGGGGAAAGCGGATTTATAAAATTTGTATCAGACACAGAATATCATAGACAATTACCTGTGCGTGGCTTTGTATTATCCAATGCCTTGCGGTTCGGTTATACACCCGGTTTACAATTAAACAATAACGATGAAGCAGAGTTAATATCCTTTGAAAGATTCTGGGCAGGTGGTAGTACGACAGTGAGAGGATATGAGGAGAGAGGACTCGGTCCTGAAGATAGTACTGGTAAACATCGTGGAAATGTCCAATTCATTTTTAATACCGAAATGCGTTTTCCAATTTATAATCCATTTCATGGAGTTCTCTTCTTTGATACAGGTAATGTATGGGATTCCGTAGGAGATATTGAGTACAAATGGATACCGTCTTCAGTTGGTATGGGATTACGATTAAACTTCGGTCCATTAATTTTTGGAGTAGATTACGCAGTTCCTCTTATCACATTAGACGACGTGTTCACAGTTCCGTTTTATTTTCGGATAGGTAGTACATTTTAAGTTTTCGTGATTACCCTCCCGTAGCACATAGAATCAAGTCTTTAGGTTGTGATATAATGACTTTTTTTATTTTAACCATATTCCAAAACAGTTGACTTTTGTCATGAAATGTTGTCTACTATTTATACATAGTGTCGGAAAATTCTACCTTCCGATAATAAAATTATAGATCAAATCCTATGGATCAAAAACTTTATAGGTGGTAACTTAGGTTAGAAGAGGTGGATAATGAATAATAAGAAGATTATCATCATTGGTGGTGGTGTGATTGGACTTGGTATCGGGTGGCAGCTGGCGAAAGCGGGTGCCGCTGTCACCATTTATGAGCGCGGACAAGCCGGACGCGGTGCTTCTTGGGCAGCCGCTGGTATGCTCGGTCCAATTGCGGAAGCACATATTGACGAACTCGACCTGCTCAAACTCAGCAATCAAAGTTTAGCACGCTACCCAGAATGGGTCAATGAGTTAGAGACAGAAACAGATATGTCAATAGGTTACCGAGCAGAAGGCACGCTCATTATAGGAATTCAACCTGATGATGCAGATCAACTCCGTCATGCCTATACCTTACAACAAAATTTAGGATTGAATGTCGAATGGTTGAGCGGACAAGAAGCACGAAAAATTGAAAGTGCCCTTTCACCTTACGTGACCGCAGCTGTTCGCTGTGAAACTGACCATCAAGTTGATAACCGACTGATGGCTCAGGCACTCCAACGTGCCTATCAGGGGCGCGGCGGTGTGTTGCATCAAAATAGCACTGTCGATAGAATCGTCATAGAAAATGGAACCGTAACTGGTGTTCAAACACAAGAAGGTTTTCAAAGTTCAGACGTATGTATTCTCGCTGCTGGATGCTGGTCTGGGCAGATCAGCGGGTTACCGGATACTATTATCCCTCCCGTGCGTCCTGTGAAGGGACAGATGTTGGCGTTGCGAATGCGGGAGGGCATTACGATCAAAAACGTCATCCGTACCGTAAAGGCGAGGTATCCGATGCCAGTGTATTTAGTGCCGAGAACTGATGGTAGACTTATCGTCGGGGCAACGACTGAGGAGCTGGGATTTGACACGGATCTAACCGTTGGTGGAGTATATGAACTCCTCCACGGGGCGTGTGAAGCTGTACCGGGTATATATCAACTGCCACTTATCGAAACTTGGACAGGTTTACGTCCCGGTAGTAGAGACAATGCTCCTATACTCGGTAAAACACCTATCGAGAATCTAATATACGCAACAGGACACTATCGCAACGGCATCTTACTCACACCCATCACAGCTTACGAGATCTCCAAACTGATTCTGACTGGTGAGACTTCAGAGACAATCGCACCATTTCATTTTGACAGGTTTTCAAAGGAGCAGGATCTTTAGATAATCTGCACACTTTCTCTCACCGCGTGCCATAATCATCCTTTACATTTATCAAAAAGAGACCTACAAATGCTGCAATTGCTATTTTAAGCGTATAACATTCTCTTTTGGTCTGATCAATGTTTATCCGTATGTGCTAAAAATTGTGACCTTTTGCACGTCACTGTGACGTTTTGAATCCAGTCAGGATAAGGAATGTGACGCGAATTTCGCTTTTTTTTAATTGCTCCTTTTTGGTCTTTTTACTTCTCTTGACCTACCTTGGATTTCTGATCGTGTCATCATTTTTGCGAAGGATTTGACGGTGAATTGTTTGTGTATGTCATTGAATTTCATCGGAATATTCCTCCTTAAAAGGTTACCGTATGGTAACTTTTTTTGACATAACGGTAACTTTTGGTAGAATTGGTCCAATGTTAGTTTCCGTCTGGGTTTTCGGGTTGTTTTCATCGGTTTTTTGTGGTTGAAAAAAAATAATTTTGGTAACTTTTTTGGCTATTTGTCGGGGATCGCTTTGCTCGCTCTGACCTACACGGATTATCGCGACCAGGAGGTCGCTCCTACAGAATATAAAAAGTGCAATGAAATCATACATGTCGGAGGTCGCTATGCTCGCTCCGACCTACGAGGTTATGATGTTATAGTTTAACGGATGGTGGTATGGGAAGTG
>JAPOQK010000022.1 GCA_026710795.1 Candidatus Poribacteria bacterium | reverse complement strand
TCGTAAAACCCGTTAGTTTTTGGAACTTACCCGGATCATCCTTGATTTCATCATATTTGTTCATGAGTTAATCTCCAAAGCATAATTTTCTTTATTATGCCAGAAATCAACTGTAATTTAAATTTATATAATGTCTACTATCTCAACGACATGTATGAGGAATTGGGACCGACAAAGTTTGTACCGGGCAGCCATTTCTCCGGGTGTTCTCCAAACGGAGCAACTGAATGGAACAACAGGGGTGAAGAAAGTATTTTATGTAATGCAGGTGATGTTGTGCTCTTCCGAAGTGAAGTATGGCATCGCGGAACTGCTAATACAAGTAATGAAACACGTTATCTCATGCAAGTACACTATGCACGACGGATGATAACACAGAAATACCCACCATATCTGAATAAATTTCAGTTTGATGAATCAATTCTTGAGCAAGCGAACCCGCGACAGAGAAGACTCCTTGGAGATCATAGACCAAGTAATTATGATTGAGACTACCTAAAATAAAAAAATAATGATGCAATTGAACATACCTAAAAAAATAACAATAGGAACCTGTTTTGATTTCGGAGAACACCGTTTTCATTTTGGCGAGGAGATCGTTGAATTAGAAGATTCCGCATCACTTCTTAACAATCATGAAGCATTACACAGAAAAATGAGTGAAGATGGCTACCTCTTTATTCGAGGTTTTCATCAACGGAAGTATGCGGAGAAAGCTGCACATTGGACGTTGCAAAATATAGCAGAACGCGGCGGGTTAAAACCAAATACAGTGGTTGAGGAGGGAATTATTGGTGAAAAGAATCAGACATTCAGCTTCTTTCGACAAACTGAAGTAGCACATGCAAAACCGATTCTTGATGTTGTGGATAGCCAGCGAACGATGCAGTTCTACGAAGAATTCCTCGGTGGTCCGGTCATTACTTTTGACAAACGATGGCTTCGTTGTATGGCAAAAGGTGGACACAACCATTTTCACTACGATAGTGTTTATGTTGGACGCGGCACACAGAACCGGTATACAATGTGGAGTGCATTAACGGATATCGGTCTTGATAACGGACCACTCGTTATCTGCCTGGGTTCCGATAAACATGACCGATTAAAGTCTACCTATGGCGCAACCGATATGGACAGAGATTTGACAGATGCTGTATTTAGTTCAAATCCACGCGAAATGGTAGAGAAATTCGGATTCACTTTGGCAACGGCACATTTCCAACCTGGAGATGTTATTATTTTTGGACTTTATATGATGCACAGTAGTGCACCAAATCAATCAGACCGTTACCGTATCAGCATTGATACGCGATACCAACTTGCTCGTGAAGAGAAGGATGAGCGTTTTTTCTTTCGTGAGGACGGTAGTTGGCTTGGGAACTTTTACAACAAAGGTGTGAGTTACAAACCAATGTCTGAACTCCGACATGAGTGGGAATTGGAATAGTACATTAATAAGGAGATATGTATGGTTTACAAACAATGGTATTTTGTAGTTTTAATGTCAATCCTGATATTTTATGGGATTGGAAACTGTATGGCAGAAAATTCAACCGCAATTGGTACTGTATTTCTGGATTCAAATGGAAATCAGTTAAAGGACGACAATGAAAGCGGGTTACCTGGTGTTATGGTATCAAACGGAATGGATGTAGTTAAAACCGATGCTAATGGGAAGTACTCTCTGGCAGTCAGCGATGATACCATTATATTTGTCATTAAACCACGTGGGTATATGACACCACTTAATGAAAATCGTCTGCCGAAATTTTATTACATTCACAAACCACACGGTTCACCAGATGGACTGAAGTTTGCTGGCATTGCTCCTACCGGTCCTTTACCAGACTCAATAGATTTTCCACTTACTGAACAGACTGAACCTGATACCTTCAAAGTGCTTGTATTCGGAGATACACAACCCCGTAACATGCAGGAAATTGAGTGGTTAGCACATGATGTAATAGAAGAAGTTATTGGAATTGATGCGGTGTTCGGAATCAGTCTTGGTGATTTAGTAGGTGACAATTTAAACTTATTCAATCCTCTTAACGGAGTAATGTCAACTGTTGGTATACCTTGGTACAACGTGTACGGCAATCATGATATGAACCGTCAGGCAACAGATGACCGTTTCGCAGATGAAACCTTCACAAGAGTATATGGACCAACATGTTATTCTTTTGATTGGGGACCAGTCCATTTCATCAATATCGACAATGTCCTCTTTTTTCGTAATGCTGATAATCAACCGGCTTACCTAAGTGAGGTGGGAGAGCGGCAGTTAACATTTATCCGTAATGACCTTGCTTATGTGCCGAAAGACAAACTTGTTGTTGTATCGTTTCATATTCCGTTAACAGAAATGCGTGATGTGGAGAAATTGATGAATCTACTCGGAGACCGTCCACACACATTGTCTTTGTCGGCACATACACACATACAACGCGATGACTTCATTGGACCAAAACACGGTTGGGATGGAGATGAGCCACACCACCATCACAATCATGCAACTACATCTGGTTCATGGTGGCAGGGCACGCTTGATGAAATAGGAATACCCCATACCACTATGCGAGATGGAGCACCTAACGGGTATGGAATTTTCACATTCAGTGGAAATCAATATTCAATTAGGTTTAAAGCTGCCCGTCGTCCAGCAGATTATCAGATGAATATATGGACACCATGGGAAGTTGCTGCCACTGAAACTGGGAAAACAGATATTCTTGTTAACGTTTTTGGAGGGACTAAACGTTCAACGGTTGAATTTCGTGTAGGACAAGATGGAGAATGGCAAACGATGACTTATTCACCTCAAAAGGACCCTTACTTTAATGCCCTCAGGGAGCGTGACGAAATATACCACATTGAGCGGAAAATGCACACTGCACTACGAGATACAATTAAGACACTTTTGAAGGAAGATAACGAACTACCACAAAGAGGTAAACGTCTAAACTACGGAGTACCAAAATCTACACACATGTGGCAAGCGAAACTACCAGAGAATATAAAAGTCGGGACACATGTTATCAATATACGTACAACAGATATGTTTGGTCAAACTTTTACAGGTCGACGAATAATACGGGTGCAATAATGTAGAATAATTTTGCTGGTGATTTAAACCATCACACTTTCTATCCATGCCTCATCGATTTCAAGACCAAAACCGGGTGCATCTGAAGGCACAAGATAACCGTCTTTTATAACAGCAGTACCAGGTAATTTTACCATCTCCTCAAGGGGCACACCTGGTGCAGAGACACCTTCTGATCGTTCACCCCACGTGATAGCGGGCATTGCATAAGCAAGATGTTGTCCATAAGGATAATTCATGCCTGCATGCGTAATTACTGAGATTCCATTGGCTTCAGCAATATGACATATTTTGATAGCAGAAGTAATACCACCACACCATAACACATCAGGTTGAAATATATCTACCAATCTTTGACCCGCTGCAGCTGCAAAAACGGTTGGTAAATACCAATGCTCTCCTGTAGCAAGTGTCTGCCAAGGGATACGTTGTCGCACAGTTTTATAACCCTCTAAATCGTCAGCAGAAATATAATCCTCCATCCACTTCAATCTATAGGGCTTCATGGTTTCGCAAACACGCACAGTGTATTCTACATCGAAGTTCGTCCATGCATCCAACATTAACTCAACATTATCTCCAATTAATTCTCGTGTATTAGCAACTAATTCTTCAAGTTTTCTTAATCCTTCTATTCCCTGCTCAGGTCCGTATGGTGTAAACAGTTTAGTCGCTTTAAATCCCAATTCCATATACCATTCTTGGTCAAAGCCAGATGCATAACAGAATATCTTCTCTTTCTGTGGACCACCAAGTAACTCATACACAGGTCTTTTCAGTATTTTTCCTTTTAGATCCCACAATGCACAATCGACTGCACTGATAGCATAACTTGTCAAACCGGTCGCGCCAAATGCAGCAGAAGAACGCACCATCATGTCCCACAGTTTTTCAGTCGCCATGCAGTTCTCACCTATAAGTTGTGGAGCAAAATGATCCGTAATAATACTACTTACCGGTCCTCCATACAATGAAATTCCAAACCCCCAAGTACCATCTTCAGCAGTAATAATACAGGCTGGTCTCTTCCAATTGGCACCAGAAATGTGCTTGTCCTTGGATGTGCGATAACGGTCAATGGGTCGGTTTAGACGATACGTTCTGGCTTTACTTTGTGTGCGAGGTGGAGTCTTCGGTTTTGGATTTAATGTAATTTCTACAACGCGAATATCTTTAATCTTCATGTCACATCCTTAGATTAAGTTCTATTTCAACCTACAATATATCAAATCCACTAAAATCACAATCCTTTGAATAGATATTCAAGAAGTTGGTCACCATCACTGAAATCTGGAATAATAATGTCTGCACCCGCACGTAATAGACGTTCCCTTTTATCAACGTTCATATTGTATATATTCTCTTCAACAGAAGCAACACCTACAGCGATTGCACCCACAGCGATTGCGTTTTCAATCTCTACATATCCATCACCAATTATAAGCAGTTCACTACCACTAAGACCAAAATCTGTGAGTATTTTCTGAATGACCATTGCTTTTGAGAACTTTTTATATTCTCGCAATGCCCCATAAATACCACCGTTAAAGTACTTCGCAACACCCAGTAACTCTGCCTCATTTTTCACAAATTCAACATCTGTTCCACTTGCAAGATAGCATTTCAGTCCCAATCCATGAAGACTCTGCAAAAATTCCATTACCATCGGAACACGCAGCGATCCTGCAGATAACTTTCCTTCAGCAAGGTCTGAAATCCTTTGCTCAACAATCGGAAGTAGTCTTTGGTTATATGCATCTTTATATACAAGCGGATCTTTAGGTTTCCCCCCACGTTTTTCTATTTCTTCACTTAACTGAATCATCTGATAAATCGTCTGTTTTCCAGTTAACCTATCCACAAATTCTACGACGATAGATTCTATCACTTCGTGTGTTTCGGATGTGTCAGTTTCAGTTTGAAGGAATTCAACCATCAGTGGCACCATCACATTTTGCCAACCATCTCGTATGAGAGAAATAGTACCATCAAAATCAAACACTACATGTTTGATGTTACCTGTTTTAATCTTACTATGTATTTCAATATTTGTTCCTTCTAATAATTGTGTCCGCATAGGTTACCTTGCTCAGATATAGATGTTGATTTTTCAAAGAGTTTCTGATAATATACTGACATATCAACAATTTAGCAACATAAATCTACTCATTGAGAAAAGTCAAATGGATGAAAAAGAACTCTTGAAAAAGATTCAGCACATTGATATTTTCTCTAACCGATTAGTAAATACTATCTTTGCAGGTGAATATGAGAGTGTATTCAAAGGGCAAGGAATCACATTTGATGAAGTCCGTGAATATCAACCGGGAGACGAAATTCGTTGGATCGATTGGAATGTAACTGCAAGGATGGGACAAACTTATGTAAAAAAGTATGTTGAAGAAAGAGAACTTGTGATAATGCTACTCATTGACTTGAGTGGATCAACTACTTTCGGCAGTACAACTGAAACTAAAGCAGCAATATCAGCCGAAATCGCAGCACTGTTAGCATTTTCTGCAATCAAAAATAATGATAAGGTTGGACTCATCTGCTTCACTGATTCAGTAGAACACTATGTCCCTCCACGCAAGGGAAGGAGACACGTTTTACGTGTTATTCGAGATATTCTGTGTTTTCAACCCAGAAAAACTGGAACAGATATATCTGAAGCACTGTCTTTTGCTGACCAAGTCCTTAAACCACACAGTGTGCTATTTCTATTATCAGATTTTATGGATTCAGATTATCAAAAACAGCTACAAATTACAAGCAAACGACATTCATTGATTGCTATAACACTAATAGATCGTAGAGAATCAATTATCCCTAATATTGGTATGATTGAGTTAGAGGACGCAGAAACAGGTGAGCGAGTAGTTGTAGACACGACTTCAGAACAAGCTCAACAGTTTTATCAGGAAAGAAATCGGCAGGTGGCTGCTGAACGTCAGCAGATATTTCGTTCAAGTAAAGTTGATTCAATAGAAATAAATACTGATGAGTCCTATGTTATAGAACTAATGCGTTTTTTTCATAAACGCGTAAAACGATGAATATACATCTCATTGTCATATTGAATAAAATATACCATAACTCAATCTCAATCTGAATTATTCTAATCATTTTCATGCGTGAACAAGATATATGGGAACTCTGGAAGTTGTAAATCTTTCGTATAGCTTTACTCAAAATAAGCATACTATACCTGTACTAAATGAGATCAACTTCTCAGTTGAAACAGGTCAATTGGTTGCTTTACTCGGACCATCCGGATGCGGTAAGAGTACGTTGTTTAACATAATCTCTGGTCTACTAACCACACATATCGGGGATATATACATCAATGGCAATCTTATAAGTGGTAATACAGGTATATTTGGTTATATGCAACAAAAAGACCTTTTGTTGCAATGGAGAACAGTCCTAAAGAACGTACTCATTGGACCAGAAATTCAGAAGGAATCTTTAACTGAAGCAGTATCCGAAGCACATGAATTATTAGATCAACTCGGTCTACAGGGTTTTGCAGATAGTTATCCGATGCAGCTTTCAGGAGGGATGCGTCAGCGCGTGGCATTGATCCGAACACTATTATTTAGAAAGGATGTACTATTATTAGATGAACCTTTTGGTGCATTAGATGCAATGACACGGACAGTGATGCAATCCATACTATTAGACATCTGGCAAAAACGCAAACAGACCATTATTCTCATCACTCACGATATAGAAGAAGCACTACTGCTTGCTGACAAAATCTATATACTGACTGCAAGACCAGCAACAATAAAAGCTGAAATTTACGTGCCTCTTCCTCGACCAAGAGTTGTTACAGCAAGAGAACTTATTAATTTGAAAAGTTCGCTATATGCACAGTTGAAGGTTGAAATGCAACAGGTATTTGACAATAATTGAATCTTTTAATCTATATTCATTGTATAAATGTTATGCATTTTGGATTATTACTTAGATTTAACAGGAGATGTTTTGAGAAAGATAATATCCTCATTAACGATCATACTTACATTTTTAATTACCGTTTCGATTATAGGTTGCGGTGAAGATGAATCCATAGAAATTCAATCTGTGGATCCACCCAACGGCACTACCATATCAATTGACTCTTCTATCACCGTTACATTCAATCTATCTCCAGAAAACCTTACTGTTTCACACGGAGAAGTTACTCATAATGAGGAAACTGTTACTATTACTGGACCTTTCTCATTAGGTAAACTTGAACTTGAACTCAATTGGGATGGTGGGAACAGAAGGATTATCTACACCGTTGAAACAGATGCCGATATACCGGTGGGAATGGAACTAATACCAGAAGGAGAATTCCAATTAGGTAGTGTCAGTGGAGAAGCAGGTAGTGTACAGCAAATAGGAAATACAGTAAATATTAACGCATTCTATATTGACAAGTATGAAGTAACAAATGCTCAATATAAGGAATTCGTTGACGCAAATCCTGATTGGAATAAAGATAATATAAGCCAAAGGTTTCATGATGGTAATTACCTCGTGAATTGGACAGACAATTCTTTCCCTAATGGAAAAGCAGACCATCCAGTTATTTATGTCAGTTGGTATGGCGCATCAGCGTATGCACAGTGGGTAAATAAACGATTACCAACTGAAGCCGAATGGGAAAAAGCAGCACGTGGAGGTCTTGAAGGTCAAAGATATCCGTGGGGAAATACAATTGATGATAGCAAAGTAAACTACAGTTTAAATGTTGGTATTACTGGAAGCACAACACCTGTCGGTGATTATCCTCCCAACGGGTATGAACTTTATGATATGATAGGAAATGTATTGGAATGGTGTCTTGATGAATACGACAAAGATTATTATAATGATCCACAAAATGATAATCCATTTTCCGGTAATGGAAGTATTGAGGAAGTGGCGACCAACTATAAGAGCATAAATTCCTCACGTTCATTACGTGGTGGTTCATGGGTAGAAAGTGGTCAACCACGAATAACGATTACATATCGCCGCGGAAACGACCCAGCAAACACAAGTCATCTTACAGGTTTCCGATGTGCAAAGTCAGTAAAATAGTAACTGAAACCTTATCCGACATCAAATTCCAAAATGAGATACTATTCCATTTCAGAGTTCTTAGTCAATTCGTGCCAGAATGAACGTGACGGTCTATTCATATTATCAAACATTTCATAGTTGCCTTTCTTACAAAATTCATATAATGTTTTAGTTAATGGAATCTCAAATCCGGATGCTTCTGCTTCAGCTAAAAAATATGGTAGTTCAGGATATTTTACAACAAGTGTATTCCCTTTACCTTCAGTAATTCGCTTCGCGATTCTGTCGAATTCTCCTCGCCAACCATCACCCATTCCAACTGCTTCACGAATCGCATTTTGATCAACCCCCGAACAAACGCCAAATGCCATTGCTTCCATATATGCAGCAGCACTGAGACCCATTACCAATTGATTTACACCTTTCACAATCTGTCCAGAACCACTCGGACCGCAATATACGACATATTGTGGATCTCCAATCACCTCTAATAACGGACGACAATTTTCAACTACCTGTTCATCGCCTCCAACAAACATTCGTAGCGTTCCTGTTTCCGCTCCGTGTGGTCCCCCACTCACTGGAGCATCTATCAATGTTGCTCCAGAGTCGGCTATGGATTGTGTCAATTCTCGTGTTTTCCCTACCTCAGTTGTACCTAAATCAATAAATATCTTTCCTTCTTCAACATTAGGAAGGAAGAATTGTTCTGCAACTTGGACAAATATTTGCGATGAACGCAGACTGGTCATAATAATTTCAGAATCTTTTACCACTCGCTCGGTATCAAGGGAAGCTTTCGCGCCAATCTTTGTAAGTGCAATACATTTTTCTTCATCAATATCGTTTCCAATGATCTGATAACCTGCCTGATGCAAGTTCTTTGCCATCCTACTTCCCATGTTACCAAGACCAATAAATCCTATTTTAGCGTTTTGTTGCATAAATGTAGTTTCCTTTTACTTACTTAAACGATTTAATTGAAGGGAATGCCTAAATGGCATTCATACCGTTGATTTGCCGGTCGCGACCACGAGATCGTTCCTACAGAATGTCAGCGGATTGTGAAATATACCGCTACTGTTGCGTTGTTTGAAAAACAATTATGAGCCACCCTCATTTATAGTAAACATTGAAATTAAAGAGACACATTTCTGTAGGAGCGATCTCCGAATCGCGACAGAACTTAGGAGCAATCGGGAATCGGAGTTCCCTCCTACAGTTCAGGAATGTAGCGTTAATTCTAATCTCTACTATCAATTAGAATAACCTAAGTTGCTGCATAATGTAGCACAATCTGTATGAAGATTAAGTTATTAATTCGGTATAATTTATTTTCCCAATAAGGTAGGCGTGCTTTGTAAGCGCGCAGGGATTTCTCTCCATAATTACCCTATTTATTTTTTAATCTTCATTTAGTTTATGTCGTTCAGCCCCAGAGTGACGAAAGGTATACACACGTATACATCACCACAACCCTCTTCAATCCGCGTCCTCCGTGAAATCCGCCTAATCCGAGATTCAGACAAAAACAACACCTTTCGCCCCTCTGGGGCTTACTCTTTGTGTTGTGAACGTTTACTATACACCTTCCGCACCGCTGGTGCTAAAACCTCTTCCTTCTGTGTCCTTCAGCGTCCTCTGCGTCTTCAGTGATTCAGACAAAAAAATCCGCAAAAATCCGCCCAAAAAACCAAAAAACTGAAACATACATGAAACATATTGTTCTGACCCTCATGTCCCCCTTCCAACGCACCCAACCACGTGTTATAATACTACCACTATGAAAAACAAAACAATCCACAACCCCAACATCACCGTATTCGTAGGTCGGAGCGAGCAAAGCGACCTCCGACATCTTACATTCTGTAGAACCGACCTCCGACAAATAGCCAAGAACAAAAGATACAGTTTTTCAAGTTTTTTTTACACAGTAAACCAATGAAAATAACCCGCAATCCCATTCTGGCACTACAACTAGACCACAACACAGTAAAGATACAGTTATGTGAAAAAAGCCCTAAAACTGTATCTTTTTAAAACAGAGAAAAACTCATGAAATTACAACACAAACCACCAACCCTTCGTAGCTTCGTAGGTCGGAGCGAGCGAAGCGACCTCCGACAAATAGCCAAAAAACCGACCATAACCCAGCAGATAAAAAAGTTACCAAAATTAATTTTTTTCAACCACAAAAAACCGATGAAAACAACCCACAAACCCATACAGGTACTAACATTATACCAATTCTATCAAAAGTTACCGTTATGTCAAAATAAGTTACCGTACGGTAACCTTTTAAGGAGGAATATTTTGAGTGACCTGATTGTCTGTAGGATTCTACCAATTAGGTGCTCACTATGCAAGATAATAAATTGACACAATTTGTTGATCTCTTATATACTTACACCAACACATATTGTTTATGACTTATTGGTTGAAGTTGGTTTTTTCTTGTATTTTTTATGGTGTGTGTTATACTACAGAAAATCTCTTCTAAATTGAAATTACGCTAAGGAAGGCTATTGATATGACTAAATGTGCATTAATTAGTGGTAGAGGAATGGGGATGATGCACGGTGGTAATTTCCACAATCATCCTGATGCAGAAGTAGTTGCTGTTTGCGAAATGAACCCCGATCTGCTTGAAAAGGCAAAGGAACACTTCGGGGTTCCAGGTTATTTAACGATTCAAGAGTTGTTAGATAACTGCGATGCAGAACTCGTCCTCCTAATTGTCAATGAAACCCGACGGATTCCTCCATTACGCGAATTGCTTGAAGCGGGACAAAATGTATTCACAGAAAAACCACTTTGTGGACTACAAGGACAGGCTACAGTGCGGGAATCTGATCTTGCAATTGCTGCTCCTGCAATTGCTAAATGGCGCGACTCAAACCAAAAATTTGGTATTGATTTTAATTATAGGTTTATGCATCATTTCAAAAAACTTCATGACGATGTTGTGAATGGCACACTGGGAGAAATCAAGATGTTGCATGCCCGTGCTCATTTCAACTGTTGGTCTCACATCATTGATCAGATTCTCTGGAATTTAGGAACACCTGAGTGGGTAAGTGTTACAGGGGATCCAAATGAAGGTGGTGGTTGGCAAAGACTAATCCACATCGGTTGGGAAAATGGAGTTGTAGGGACTCTTACAGGAACAAACTTATGGGGATATGATGACCACCCGCTCCGTGTCAAAATACTTGGCGACAAATCTTATGCCGAAGCAAAAGGTTTAGATGGTTCATACCTACGGAGGAAAGCAGGAAACTCTGAAATTGAAGAAAAATGGGAAAATGAACCCGGTAAACCCGAAATGCCGGAATCTTTTAAAAGAATGGCAGATGGGGTAATAAATGCGATGCAATCGGATCAACCATTTCCTGCTGATGGAGAAGCCGCATGGGCAGAACTTCTTTTTGAAGCAGCAGTTCATCGTTCTGCATTACAGAATGGTGCACGAGTTTATCTTGATGATGTTGACAGAGCCGCATTTGTCTAAGAAGTAATTGTGCCGAATGCATTCAATGCATTCGGCGCGAATTCTTTCTAATATTTAACATTAACTTCTTACCATCACACCTCTACTTACTACAATCTATTTTTTCCCAATTCTTACACCGAACTCACGTTAATTTATAAAATAACTCAAGTTGCTACAATATTTTCAAGAATAATGCCTTTTTTCATTAAAACAGTATCCGCATGTCTAAAAATTTGAAGATAGAAACTTGGGTTAAAATAGTATAATACCAATTCTAATATTTATTGTCCCATTACTGGATTCAACCATTGTTATTGATTGGAAATCTTTCTTCTGTAGGAGCGACCTCCCGGTCGCGACCGGGAGGTCGCTCCTACAAGAAGTCCTCAGCAAATGACACTTTATTTATTAGAAATGGTATAAGAATAACGCTATAAGGAACATGTAGTTTAAAGACTTTGACAGTTTATTCTGTAGGTCAAAGTTGACTACACTCACCCCTAACTACAAACTATACTGTCAAAGTAATTCTAAAATCCATTATAAATAAGCCTGTATGAATTCTTTGAATTCTATACAAAGTTATGGTAAAATAGACATAAATATAGCAACCTGATTCAATAATGCACATATTTACGATTATATACGGAGACACAGCCACATGAAACGATTGTTCATTTTCTCTCTCGTGGTATTCCTTGGAATTTCTTTCATTAATGTGTTGGTCCATTCCCAAGAATCGTCAAACCAAACTACATTAAAAAATAATAATATACAACCGGAATTCAAACGCATGACAGCACGGTTGTCTGGTGAGATTATTTGGAAGGGACATGATCTTTCTCACATAAATGTGTCGGTGTATCGTGATGAAAAGTTAAAAGATCTATATACAAGCGGAGTGTCGCGTTTAGGTACATTTACACTACGGGTGGAACCGGGTAGATATTATCTGGTGGCTTATGTGGATATTGATTCTTCAGGTAAATTTGACGAAGGTGACGGATATGGTGTGTTAGGGATTAATGATTGGAATGATGAATCACAAAAACATCTTGCAATTGAAATAGGTGAGAATTCCAATTTGAAAGGCATTAAGATACCAATTACGGCAAGGTTACAAAACAGTGGAGAAGAACTCAAACTTGTACCAGAATCCACATATCAACCGAGTGAATACGAAAAGTTTATAGCAGAATTGAGTCGTGCTACATCAGGATGTAGGGGAATTCTAAAGTTTACCAAAGATCCTGAACATGCTGATGTAACAATGCTTATAATTGCATATACTGATACATCATGGAAATACCGTTCTGGCATGACTGTCGTTGATCCTACAACCGGTAAGTGGGAACTTCGATTAAAACCCGGAAAGTATTATCTGATGGCAATTGTTGATAAGAACTCCAGCAACACTCTTGATAACGGCGATCCCTTCGGTTTCTATGGGGTTAAAGACATATCTAAAAAAGGTGCATTTCCACAACCTGTCCTCATAAAACAGAACACATTTACTGAAAACCTTGAAATCCATATATCTACAACCTACACTGCAAGAGAACAATCAGTAACTATTGAGAATGCAGCAATAATTATAGGTCGAGTCACACCATTCTCACAGGATGAAACAGGAATTCGAGTTGAAGTCTATGATGATTCCACACTGGTTAATCCAATTGCCACAACTCTAACAGCACAAGACGGTACTTTCCGTTTACAACTACCTACAGGTGAATACTATATCATTGCAAATCATGATATGGATGGAAACGGAAGGTATAGTGCAGGAGATAGATTAGGTGGATTGGGTTCAGATTCAATCGTCACAACTCCTCCTACTTCAATTATAATTGGTGAAGGCGAAACACGGTCTGTCAATATTATACTAACTGCACAATATGATGCTGAAGGACAACTTGTTGCAATACACGATTCAAATATTGATACATCATTAGGTGGAACTGGGATAGACGATTCATCAAATACGGATGTCGGAGAGACAGGCGTTATTACAGGTAGAATAACCACATTTTTTGCGACTTCAACAGGAACTTCTAACAATAATTCTGAACCTGTTCAAAACAATAATGACATACCCGATGGGATACTAAGTCTTTCAACTACTCCATCATTTGACTCACCAATAGTCGTACCACTATTCCTTGAAGAGGACGGGTCATATACAGTTCAAGTAGAACCTGGGACATATTATATCTTGGCAGTCGTTGACCAAAACAAAGATGGACGTTCAGGTACTTCCGATGGAATAGGGGTTTTCGGTACGCATCAACCTGTCCGTGGCACACCTGCGGCAATTACAGTGCTTCCCGGTAAAATAACACCGCACGTTGATATTGATATATTAGCATCTTATGTTGATGAAGATGGCACAATGTCGGAAATATCAGATGGTGGACGATGGAATATAGCACGTATGCATGGACCACCAGAGGATATCTTTAAGTATTCACGCAATGGTAAGTTTATTGAAGAGTGGATGTATTGGACAATGGGTATAGGTTTTGTCTTTGAAACTGATGGTTCTGGGTGGAAATTAAAAGATAAAAACGAATTTGAACCGAACACACAGAATCTCGCTAAAGTTAATGAAAAACCTGGCACAGATGAAACAGCAAATAAGGAAACACAAAATTCCTCAGAGATAAAAAATGAACTACTTACGGGCTTTTCACTTGCTGCTGAGTCTGTATCAATTTATTACAGTCATGACGGTGTTTTATGGCGTTTAGCACCTGCAACCGCAGAAGATATTGAATTAAACCAACTTCGAAGTGTCCCTATTGACACACGGATTGCCCCACTTGATTCTGGTTTTCATCCATCTGTTTCAGAAAAGGGGACACTTGTATACCATGATTTTGATGACAATGTTATATTCAGAGATATAGGTTCAGGAAAAAGTATGGTATACCTTGAGAACCGTGAACTTGCTAAGGATGTCTCAATATCACCCGATGGGGAATATCTTGTGTACACCAAATCCGAACAGGATAGACGAAAAAGAATTATTATACATCATCTCGAAACTAATAGGACATTCCCAATTCCTTCAACCGCTATGGAAATGTCTAATCCTGCTTGGCGTAGAGATGGTGAATTACTTGCTTATGCAACTGCAGGATCAATCGAAAATCCTGATATGAATCACCACCGTAATATCTATATTTATGATCTTGTTGCAAACAGTGTTGAACCGATTGTTATATCACCAGAAGATGATTCTGAACCTTCATGGCATCCATCTGAACCGAATACACTCGCTTTTTCAAAAGGTACTGAGAACAAACTGAGACAGATTTGGATGGTCAATGTTTCCACTACTGGAAAGCGGACAGAAAAGCAGATTACGTTAATGGGAGGCAGTCGTCCAGTCTGGATACCACCAAATGGGCGTTGGATTCTTTATGAAAACAATGGTCAACTTTGGACAGTTGATACCCATACACCTAACAGTGAAGCACCCCTACTGAGCAATGGTAGGGTGGTATTCGGTTATCAACCAATTGCTGTTCCAGTCGGTGAGGTGAGTAAATGAGACACATTAAAATCTTTTACCAATTACTTCTGATAATTGCATTTCTGTTGATAATCGTGTCAGCGTCATCAGCACAATATATACTCGTTCCTATGGAACAAACACAGACGAATCATCTTAAAGCGTATGGATTGACATATTGGGCATTAGAAGTGCCGCGTGAATACCAATGCTATTGGTGGTTAAACTATCGTGGTGGTTCATTTATAATCCCAGATGCTGCAGATGTCAAGATAAAGGCAGCACAAATGGGAGTTACAATTGAATCAATGAGCGAAGTTGAATATCGGACCATCAAAGAGACAATCATTGAAACCAGCAATATGGACGAGATTTTACTTGAAAAAGCACCGAAAATTGCTGTCTATGCTCCACCAGAAGCATCACCATATCAGGACCCATGGGACGATGCAGTTAAAATCGCACTGGATTATGCGGAAATACCTTACGATCAAATTTGGGATAAGGAAGTGCAACGCGGTGCATTACATACCGAAGGATACGACTGGTTACATCTACACCATGAAGATTTTACCGGTCAACACGGAAAATTCCACGGATCTTTTTCACATCAAGTGTGGTATCAACAAAGGATGGCACTATTTGAATCTGCAGCAAAAGAAGCAGGATTCAGAAGTGTTTCTCGTCATAAAGGACAAACAGCAATAAATATAGCAGATTATGTAACAAAAGGTGGATTTATCTTTGCCATGTGTTCCGCACCCGAAACATTAGACATCGCATTAGCAACAAAGGGTGGGGCATTAGACATTGTCGATCCTGTGTTAGATGCCACACCACTTGCACAGAATTTCCAAAAACTACTGGATTTTGAACACACATTTGCATTTGAGAATTTCACACTATATCCAAATCCAAACAGATACGAGTTTTCCGATATTGACAATCCTAATCCTGATCGAAGTCAACAGTCAGGTGTTGAAGATTTCCAACTTTTTGAGTTTTCTGCAAAACATGATCCCATTCCCACAATGTTGACACAAAACCATGTCTCTGAAGTACGTGGGTTTCTTGGTCAGACAACATCGTTCAATATAAATACGGTTAATCCGTCAGTCACGATTTTAGCCAAAATAGAAGGCACAAATTATGTAAAATATATACATGGAACTTTAGGTAAAGGCACTTTTACATTCCTTGGAGGACATGATCCAGAAGATTATCGGCATCTGGTAGGAGAAGGAAAAATACCAACCAATCTTGACCTACACAAACATTCTCCCGGTTACCGATTAATATTGAATAACATCCTGTTCCCAGCAGCACGAAAAAAACCACAAAAAACTTGATTGTCATCAGTTGTCAACTGTTACTTTAGTACTATCTTCTGTACTGTATGCTGGTGGCTGACTACTACATAAAATGAAAGCAACACTCGCAACCTGCAACCTGAATCAGTGGGCACTTGATTTTGAGGGTAACTGTGAGCGAATCATTGACTCAATTGAACAAGCGAAATCTTTAGGTGCACGCTATCGGCTCGGTCCTGAGCTTGAAATAACAGGATATTCTTGTGAGGATCATTTCCTTGAAGAGGATACCTTACGACACAGTTGGGAATCACTTGCACGAATCATAACGGGTGGACATACCGATGACATATTGTGCGACATAGGCATGCCAATAATGCATAAAAGTGTTAGATACAATTGTCGTGTATTTGTCTGCAACGGAGAGATACTACTTATACGTCCAAAAATAGTATTAGCTGCTGAAGGAAATTACCGTGAACCCCGATGGTTCGTAGCATGGCAAAAAGGTTGGACAACTGAAACATTTCACTTACCATCTGAAATCAGAGACATCACTACTAATTCAACAGTCCCTATCGGATGTGCTGTAATCGTCACACAAGATACGATTTTAGCATCCGAAACATGCGAAGAACTATTTGCACCGAATTCCCCGCATATTGACCTTGCATACAACGGCGTTGAGATTATTACAAACGGATCGGGTTCACATCACGAACTACGCAAACTTGATAAGCGGTTGTCATTGATTCGGAATGCTACCGATAAATGCGGTGGTGTATATCTATATGCTAATCAGCAAGGGTGTGATGGTGGTAGGTTATACTTTGATGGCTGTGCTTCGATTGCACAGAACGGAGATATACTCGCACAAGGATCCCAATTTTCAATAAACGATGTTGAAGTTATCACTGCCACAGTAGATCTTTCTGATGTACGTTCCTATCGTGGTTCAAGAATGAGTGGTGCTGTACAGGCAAGTCAGACTATTGATATACCGCAAATAAAGGTTGATTATAAGATCGCGGATAGTGCAAAACGTGACGCTACTGTTCCAATGGATAACCTTAACATTCATACTCCCGATGAAGAAATTGCGTTGGGTCCTGCCTGTTGGTTATGGGATTATCTAAGACGATCCGATGCTGCCGGATATTTTGTGCCACTTTCCGGTGGTTCAGATAGTGGTGCAGTTGCGACTCTTGTCGGTTCTATGTGCCAACTTGTTGCAAAAGCAATCCTTGCTAACAAACAACACGTCATCAGGGATGCAGAGCGACTATTTGGTAAAGATAATATTCAAAAAATCAAAACAGACTTCAGTGATTACTCACATGCTGCGCAATATATTGCAAATCAAGTCCTTTACACATGCTATATGGGTACTGACAATAGTTCTCGTGAAACCCGACTACGAGCAAAGCAGCTTGCGAGCGAAATCGGAAGCTACCACCTTGATATCAACATAGAGTCACTTGTTAAGGCATTAAGAAAATTATTTACTGGTATTACAGGTAAAACACCTCAGTTCAAAACCGATGGAGGGACCACTGTTGAAAATCAGGCACTACAAAACATACAAGCACGTTTGCGAATGGTTATAAGTTACCTATTTGCCCAAACATTACCGTGGGTTCGTAATAGACGTGGCACGTTACTTGTTTTGGGCACTGGAAACGTGGACGAAGCATTGCGCGGATATCTTACAAAATATGATTGTAGTAGTGCAGACATTAATCCCATAGGAAGTATTAGTAAAACGGATCTCCGTAGTTTCCTCCACTGGGCACAAGAGAACTTGAACTATCCAAGTCTTGCTACAATCTTAGAAGCACCACCTACCGCAGAGCTGGAACCAATTACTGATACATATACACAAATTGACGAAGAAGATATGGGAATGACTTATGCCGAACTCAGTCGTTTTGGACAGTTACGAAAAGTGCATCGGTGTGGTCCAGTAAGTATGTTTGAAAAATTAGTACAGGAATGGAACCATCTATCTGCCAATGAGGTCGCTGATAAGGTAAAGCAATTCTTCCGTTACTATGCTATCAATCGACATAAGATGACAACCCTAACACCGTCATATCACGCTGAACCATATTCACCGGATGACAACCGTTTTGATTTGCGGCAATTCCTTTACAACACACGTTGGAGTTGGCAATTTAGGAAAATTGATAAGATGATAGAGGAATTCGATAGCGAATGAAATTCTACCCTTTCCTCACACAGACCAAGATAAACACTTTACTTCACTTATCGGTTATCCTTCAGGTTTTATTTTTCTACTTTTCAGTTGTTGCTGCACCAAATATTCCACTCAATTTTGACGGATGGATAATTGAAGCTCTAAACAAGCTTGAGGTGTCAGGTGTCACCGGTGGGTTTCACCGACATTCCTTACCTCTATCACGCGATGATGTTGCGAAAATTATCAGTCGGGCAGAAAACCGTATCAATTCTGGTGAAGTCACAGTCTCACCATTAGATGGAAAACTACTTGAGAAACTCCAACAGGAATTTAAAAGTGAAATAACCGATATAAATTTGAAGGAGACGCAGAAACAATCATTACAAAAGACATACATACGAATACAGCCTGAAATACGTTTAGTGAATGATAAAATAGCTCCTGCACTCCAAAGTGGATTTCATTATGCTGTGGGAAATAGTAATCGGTTTAATGTATACACCGAATTAGAAGTCTCCAATTTCAATCAACAACAAGACTTTGGGCAAAGTTATTTTCTACCTGAATCGCCACCACTATTGAAGTCCGCGGAACAAAGATATGAAACATGGCATTGGGACTATGTAGTTGATTTCAAAAGAGCATACCTGCAATATAATTTGATTTCATTTGGAGATGTAGAATTCAATATCTTAGCAGGTAGAGATTATATATATTGGGGAGCAAGTCCAGATAAATCAGTGGGAATCTCGGACAACTCACCCCCATTTGAGCATATACGTCTTACTGGACTTATCCCATGTAAAATAGGCACACTCAAGGCATCTGCATTCACTGCTCAACTCAATTCTACATGGAACGATGATGGCACGACACGTTATCTGGCTAAACGTTACCTCAGTGCACATAGAATTGATTATCAATATAGCGATTGGCTTGAAATGGGTATTGCGGAATGGGTGCTTTACGGTGGTGATGCACAATCGGTGAAATGGCACTATCTCAACCCTATTCTTCCATATTATGCGGTTCAATACAATGCCAAAAATGACGACAACATAATGCTTAGTTTTGATGTAGCATTACTTCCGATAGACGGTGTACGTCTCTATGCAGAATGGCTTGCTGATGATTTTCAATATCAATCAGATTCCAATGATCCACATGCTACGTCTTGGCTTACTGGAATAGAATGGTACCCACTATTCATTGAACGTAAACTTGGTATTCATACAGAATATGTGCGAGTCAATCGATGGACATATACCCATCTTGATCCAGATAACCAGTTCACCCATTTTGGTACAGTGATAGGACATCCAATCGGCACTGACGCAGATATGTTCAGTTTTCGTATCTCCTATCATGCTTCACCATCCTCAATAATTGAGAGTCGTTATAGTCATCAACGAAACGGAGAAGCAGATATAACTGACCGATTTTACGGAGAAGATTTTGAGAACATTCCATTTCCATCTGGAGTTGTGGAGGCACTGACTGAAATTCGATTTGGATGGAATTACAGACCTTTAACTGCCATGAAAGGATCAATCTACTATTCCTGGAGAAATACCCAAAATTTAGAACACAAAGAAAGTGAATCCAAGCAGCAACATCGCTTAGTGTTGCTATTGTCTTATGCTTGGGGTAATTAGCAGTGGTTTATATCATTGATGGTAAAGATAACAAAACGTTCTTTTTTGAGAATCCTGATCTGCACAATTCTGATTGTGTGTTTTATATTATTCGTACGGGACTGGAACGGAGTTCGTTTGCTTGCTGTTACACCGAAGATACTTAGATACCGTCCCGTGATAAAAGAACATGCATTGACACATCAGTTAGATTGGAAACTTATTACCGCCCTAATTATCCAAGAATCTGGGTTTAACGAATATGCTGTAAGTTCAGCTGGGGCAAAAGGACTGATGCAGCTAATGCCTGAAACAGCAAATGAATTGGGTGTTGATGACCCGTTTGAACCGGAAACAAGCATAGAAGGTGCGACTCGGTATCTTCGCAGTCTATACGATCTGTATCCAAAGAGTTCACATAGTAATCGTATCCGTATTGCATTGGCAAGTTATAACGGTGGACGTGGACATATAAAAGATGCTCAGACAATTGCTGCCCGACTTAATGATGATTCACATATTTGGGAGAATGTAAGGACAAGTCTCGGTCTGCTCACAAAGAAGCAGAAGGAGCTGCACGTCGATGTTTGGGAGTCTGGTGTGCCACCGCACGGGTATTTTAGTGGGTATAAGGAAACGAGGCAGTATGTGAAGCAAGTAATGAAATATTATGATCGACTATGTACATATTCAAAGATTGTGCATAAGATGAAAGTGGTTTTAAGAATCTAACATTCTAAGGAAGTCTGATATATCTAATTTATCTTTCTTCAATTGCTTCAACGTTGGCACGGGGTAAAGTACTTTTTTCTCCATCTTCAAATTCAACCTGCAACACCCGCACCTCAGCTTCAGTTTCCAGTTTTTGTAGTTCAATAGGTAACTCAGTTACACGACCTAACTTTCCAAAAAATGGTTCACGAATGACACGTACAGGAGTTCCAATATCTAATAACCCTACAGTATCTTTTACATCAGGGACTTCACCATCTGAAACGAAAGGTATTACTATCTCAGGACGTACAACGCCTGCGCGAATTTGTGTAGCACCATTTATGGAAGTTTTCATACCTTCCCGCGCTTTTAGGAGTGCAAAAGTGCGTTCAGCCATTGCAATACTACCGAAGCCTTCAGTTACAACGAGTGTAATTCCAAGTTCTTCAGAACCTGTTATTGCAACTCCAAGTTCATATCCGAGTAGTTGTCTCAAATCCGCGTCATCAATGCCACCAGCAATGATACCTTTTACACCGTGTTTTATTCCATTCTGAATTACATCTGTTGTAACAAGAGAGCCACAGACAAGAATCTTGTCCTTGTGTTCCGGTAATATTTGTTCTGCTTTCAATTCATCTCTCGGTGAATCTGTGATAACTACTAATTCTCCCAATGTCTCACCTCCAACACCGAAGATACCTTGGATGTAAGTGCCATAAGTCTCAACTTTGACCCCCTCTTTTGGTATAGTCTCCGTTACGGTTCCGTCTGTGTATGCCTTCACTTCAACAGGAATAGGCGGTTCACGAAGAATTACTTGTCCAGTAACATCTGATATTGATTCAATTACCCCGTCAATCGGTGAGTGTGCTTGCGATTTGAAAAGTCCAAATAAACCTTTTGTGGAGGCAATTATTTCGTCTTTTGAAACGGTGTCTCCTGGATTCTTGAGCATGTTTTCTTCTATTTCATCAGGTGGAAGACTGAGCAGATTAGCTACATTCAATAACTGAACATTACCGGGTAAATCTGCTTTTGCTACAACATCCTCTGCTTTAACTTTAGTTCCTACCTCAACAAGCACCTCTCCGTCAAGCGGGAGTCGTCGGATTTTCTCTATAGTTATTCCCTCAGTGACTTTAAGTCCAGGGGTATATGCATGCGCCATTATATTTCCTCAATTCTAATTTAACGGATCCTTCTTTGATTTTATTTTTTCTGTTATTATTATAACATATTTATTTGAGGGTGGTTCATAAATAACGTTCTACCGCGTCTTCTGTAGGAGGATTGTGAAATATCCGCTTTCTGTTGCGTTTTTCATAACAATTTTACACCACCCTCTTTTATTTAGGCGTACTATCATGTCACACCAAAAACCCAGTAGTATTATTCAACAACTAAAAACTTATTTCAATCCGTAAGGAGCCAGTGTATTAATGTGAAATTAATCAACAGTTGAATGTCTCAGTAATCAGATAAAAGTAAATTGTTGAATAAATGAGATTGTGTTATATTGATACTATCTACATAAGAAATCAGAATGATGATTAACAGCATTATGATGAGATTAATTTAAATATACAAGTTCGTTGTTATTATATAAGGAGTCCTCAATGATAAATAAGGTTTTACTATCCATTATCTGTATCTTAACATTCACATCTTTTCTAACACTTGGCTGTGATAGAATACGAAAACCTACTAATATTTCAGCAATCTTGGCACAAACAGATGAGTTACCAGTTGATCCTGATGAAGATATTCCCACCCTCCCACAAACAGCAGAACTTGATCCTGGTAAATACAGAATGCGAGTCGGACAAGGGACGTTTGGAGAAGAGGATGGTAAAATATACAGATTAATTTATTCCGTTGATGATAAAGCTGCTGGTTGTGTACTCGTTGAAATTTTATTAGACCCACAACCAAAAAGTGAGACACCCGGTAATGTGTCTATATTTGAACCAAATTTAGAAAACGGAAAATGGATTTTTGATGCAGTTGTTGTTGAAATCACTGAGAAACGAGATGTTTCACCAAGGTTAATACCGGAGGGACCCAATTTTATACCTGACTTTGCAGTCCCACAAGAACCCTGTACTGTTCATGTATATGATGGACGTCTCATAAAGAACTTATCCAATCCTGAAGTTGTATTCCAATTTGAGGATGAATTACGCACTCAATAATATAGTATTGATTCAAACATCAGCGGTAAGTGGATATTTTAAGTGCACTTACCGTATTTTGTATCTATGATTTCTTCGATTATAGAATCTGATTAATAATTTAGTATCTTTGTGAAATCGTCTTCAAATTATTCATCCCAAAAAGTAGTGGATGTGAAATATGGAACATTGAGAATTAGGTGCAACCCACCTTCTTTACTACGCTGTCAATTCAGTTAACTTTTTCTTAAGTTTTGGACTGTTTATTACATCTCTGTTCACAATCCATTTTGGTAATTTACCAGAAGCAACATTGATGATACTTTCACAAGCACTCCTTCCGTTACCTTCAAAACACTCATCAGTCCAGCAGATACTATGCGGTGTGAGAATAACATTGTCCAAACTTAATAATGGATCGTCATCATCAATTGGTTCCTTTTCAAATACATCAAGTCCTGCTCCCTGAATTTGTCTGTTTTGAAGTGCCTGGGTGAGTGCCTTTTGGTTGACAATAGGTCCGCGTGCAGTGTTTATCAAATATGCGGTTGGTTTCATAAGACTGATACACCTTTCATCAATGATACCTCTTGTTTCCTCACTCAATGGACAACAAACACAGACAAAATCGGCAGTTCGCATCAAGGTATCTAAGTCAACTATTTCAGCATCAACCTCTGCAGCATCGGTTGGTTTAACATAGGGATCATAGGTTATATGGTGCATACCGAAGGGTTTTGCAAGCTTAAATGTTTCTTTGCCTATATTTCCCATTCCGACAAGACCAAGCGTCTTTCCAACTAAACCCATACCCATATAGTCTTTTGTATCTTCCCATTTACCAGTACGGATAAGTCTGTCTTTAATCAGCAATTGATGGCTCAAGGATAGTACGAAAGTAAGAATGGATGTGGCAACAGGTCTACGTACACCGTCTGGAGCAATTGTCAGTAGGACCCCGTTATCTGTGCATGCTTGTACATCTACTTTATCATATCCCACACCGAACCGTGCGATAATTGCTAATCTGTTGTTATCAGAGAATGTATCTGCATTGATTCCTGCTCCCAATACCAAAAGGGCATCGTAATCTACTATCTCAGTAGCAGTGAGTGCTGATGAATGTTCAGGAATGTATTCCCAATACAATTTTGCTTTATCAAACAGTGTACCAGCAATGTTATCTAAATCAGAACTTCCGTCAGGTTTCAGGAAGTCACGGGTAATCCCTATGCGAAAATGGTGTTCTTGCATTATGATTCCAAATATAAAAGTATTGAGTGGATTAATTACAATCCACTTACTGAGATTCTAAAGATACTTTCCGTAAATACTTCCATCCAACAGGAGCAAGTTTGAGATTTTGTACGCTACTGTTAATTACCAACAATCTTTGTGCATGTGCTAAAGGCACCCATGGCACATCTCTATGGAAAATTGCTTGTGCTTGCTGATAAAGTTCAATACGTTCATCTCTATCTGTGCTCATCCTTGCACGTTCCAACACATCTTGCATCTCATCACTCTTATAAAAAGCTATATTAAGAGCAGGTTTCTCTGCGGTTGTTTTGCTCAATAGGTAGTAAAGGAAACTGTCTGGATCACCACCAGCGATCCAGCCAAGCATAGCCATATCGTGCTCACCGATTTCAGTTTTTTCAAGATATGTACGCCAATCATAAGAGATAATGTTTGCATTTATTCCAACGTTCTGTAAATCAGATTGCAATTCCTCGGCAAATGCCTGTCCATTAGGAATATAAGGACGTGGGACAGGTAATGCCCAGAGTGTGGTTTCAAATCCATCGGGAAATCCTGCCTCAGTTAACAGTTGTTTTGCGAGATCTGGATCGTAGGCGTAATCTTCAATAGAATCATCATAACTCCATAATGTCGGAGGTATGGGACCTTTCGCAGGGATACCTGTACCTTGATACAGACGTTCAATAATCTCGGCTTTATTGATAGCGTGGTTAATGGCAAGACGTACCTTCAGATTATCAAAGGGGGGTTTTTCCATATTCATTGCCAGATAACCGACATTCAGACTCGGTTGCATTAAGAGTTCAAGGTTTGCATCCCCGCGAATCATTGACAAATCCTCAGGGTTTGGGAATTCCATTGCGTGGAGGTTACCGTTTTGGAGTTCCATAAACCGTTCGGAATTATCAGGAATAGATCGGAAAACGAGTTTATCTATCGGTGGTTTTCCTGACCAATGTTTGTCATTTGCTCTGAGAACGATTTGATCGTTCCTATCCCATTGGACAAACTTGAAAGGACCTGTTCCTACTGGATTGTTACCAAAATTCTCACCAAAGTGTGCAACTGCTGTCGGACTTACAATAGCATTTTCAGATGAAGCCATTGTACTGAGAAAAGGTGCATACGGTGTTTTGAGTTCAATCTGAACGGTATACACATCTAACGCTGTAATTTGACTGATAAATTCATCATAAAAACTACGTGCTAATGCATTTGGACGACTGAGTGAAAAGACAACTGCTTCGGCATTGAACGGTGTGCTATCGTGAAATTGAATGTCTCTTCGTAAGTGAAATGTCCATATCAGTCCATCTGCAGAACTTTGCCAAGTTACCGCTAAAGCAGGTTCAATATCTGTTGTTGCACCTCGATATTGGACAAGTGTATCGTAAATCATATCACACACTTTCGCTGATTCCCCATCAAGCATCTTTGATGGGTCAAGTGTGACAGAATCACCACCACGACCAAATACGAGTGTATTGGCAGTTATTGTTTCTTCTAATGTAGTGAACTTTGTTGCGACAAGAACAAGGTCTAATATATTTATAACACCGTCATTGTTGACATCTGGATTTGGTGATAATGTTGCATCAGGAGTTTCACCAATATGCATAGCAACTAAAACTAAATCTTGAATATTCACAACCCCATCACCGTTTAGATCTGCATTGACAGTGTGGTTGTCGGCTTTGATTATAGATGTATGTATGACTAAAAAAATAAAAATGATTGATATAATACTTAATTTCTTCATGTTATTTACCTTTCAAGTGTTACATTGCGGAAGTATTTCCAATTCAACGGATTAAGTGTGAGATTCTTTACTTGATTATTCACGACAAGAATCTGTTTCGCATGTGCCATAGGTACCCATGGAACATCTTTATGGAATATCTGTTGTGCCTCTTTGTAGAGTGAAATTCGCTTGTTTTTATCGGTAGTTGCTCTTGCCTTTTCTAAGATATCTTGCATTGCATCGCTCCGATAAAAAGCGATGTTCCCAGCAGGTTTCTCAGCAGATGTTTTACTTAATAAGAAATAGAAAAAGTTATCGGGATCGCCAAGGTCTGCACTCCACCCTAACATAGCAATATCGTGTTCACCATTTTTTGTTTTTTCAAGATATGTACCCCAATCATAGGTCACAATTTTCGCAATAATCCCAATATTACGTAGTTCAGATTGAAGTACTTCTGCGAGTGCCCGACCGTCAGGGATGTAAGGACGTGGAACAGGTAATGCCCAGAGTGTTGTTTCAAATCCATTGGGGTATCCAGCTTCAGCGAGTAGTTGCTTAGACAATTTTGGATTGTATTCGTAATCCTGGATTGAGTCATCATAACTCCACATAGTTGGAGGAATAGGATTCTTCGCTGGCATTCCGAGACCTTGATAGAGATGTTCAATAATAGCAGTCTTATCTATTGCATGATTAATTGCGAGTCGAACCTTCTGGTTATCAAATGGCGACTTATCCATATTCATTGCTAAATAACCGATACTCATTCCGGGTTGTGATAACAACTCAATATTCTCATCCTTTCTAATCTGTTCTAAATCATCGGGATTTGGAAATTCCATAGCATGAAGGCTTCCTTGTTGAAGTTCTATCAAGCGAACGGAATTGTCAGGGATAGAACGGAAAATAACCCTATCTAAATTAGGTCTTCCTCCCCAATAGTTCTCATTTGCCTCAAGTACGATTTTATCTTTCCGATCCCAACGTACAAACTTGAATGCACCAGTACCAACGGGATTACTGGAGTACTTGTCACCTGATTTTCTTACAGCGGTTGGACTGACAATAGAGAAAGGTGTTATTGCTATCGTGTAGATAAATGGGGCATAAGCAGTATTGAGTTTGATTTGGATAGTAAACTCATTTATTGCAGATATTGTATCTACAATTTCTGCTAATCCGGTAGCAACCCAATAAACATAAGATCCACTAACATCATGGAATGGATGTGATTTGACATGCTGTCGGTTAAGTGAAAATAGTACTGCTTCTGCGTTGAAAGGTGTTCCATCATGGAATGATACACCTTTTCTAAGATGAAATGTCCAAGTCAAACCATCATCAGAACTTTCCCAACTTGTTGCAAGTCCTGGTCCAATATCTGTACTGCCATCTTTGTAATGAACGAGTGTGTCATAGATGTTATCGCAAACTTTGAAGGATTCACCATCTTCTTCAAGAGCAGGATCTAATCCCACTGAGTCTCCACCTCTACCGAAGATAAATGTTCCACCCTTGGAATGTGAATCGGAGTCGGCATGTAATACAGGAAATGTAAAAAGCAATGCCATTATACAACAAATAGTTATGGAAGTTGATTTCATCACGCTGAAGTGTACATTGCTAATTTTACCAAACATAAAAACATAATTTTTTTTGAAAATCTTCTCTATCATATAGTGCTCCAATACAAAATAATATAGATGATTATATATTTAATTCTTTGGAATGTCAAGATAATCGTATTCATAGTGGTGTGTAAATTTATTGCCTAAAGACAGGAATGGAAATACCATTCACAAGACTTCGGACATCATATTTGACTGTGTATTGTTTGTTTTTATCTTGTAATTTTATTGAATTTCTCCGTCTTAAAAAGGTTACCGTTTTGTGTCAAATTTCTGCATAACGGTAACTTTTGGTATTTTTTACTGGTTTTAGTTCCTGTCTGGGTTTATGGGTTGTTTTCATCGGTTTTTTTGAATGTAAAAAAAAAGAAAAACGGTAACCTTTGTTCAGCTTGATTTTTGTCTATTTTCTAATACCATTTCTATTAATAATAGTCTCATATTCGGTTGTTAAACTGTAGGACACAAACTAACAGTTTGTACTACAAAAAGAGCCATTATATTAGAAATGGTATAATAGTCTGTCGGAGGTCGCTTCGCTCGCTCCGACCTACGAATCGTGTTGTTTTCCTCCGTTTAAAAAAGATACAGTTTTGTGCCTTTTTTTACATGACTGTATCTTTACTGTGTTGTCGTCTGGTTGTTGTACCTGCTTGGGTTTACAGGTTGTTTTCACCGGGTTACTGTGTCTTAAAAAACTTGAAATACTGTATCTTTTGTTTTGCTTGGTTGTCGTAGGTCACTTCTACAGAATGTAAGATGTCGTAGGTCGCTTTGACAGAATGTAAGATGTCGGAGGTCGCTTCGCTCGCTCCGACCTACGAATACGGTTATGTTGGGTTTGTATGTGGTTTTGTTTTTCATAGTGATAGTATTATAACACAGGTTGTTGAGGGTTGGAAGGGAACGTGGGGTTCGGAACAATATATATCCAATATGTTTTATGTAGTTTTCAGTTTTTGAGTGCGGTTTTCGGTTTTTTGTTTGAATCACAGAAGGTGCAGAGAACGTAGAGGACACAGAAGGAAAATGTAATATCCACCGAATAATTACTAAACTTTAATAGTATATTTGCGTCAAAATTGGCGATACACTTTATCAGCATGTATATTCATTCTTTGTCCTGAACTTTTGATATTGATTTTTGTCAAACTAAATAAAGACCGATCATACATAATAATAATCTACAGTAGTAATAGTTTTAAGTTGTTTAAGGAGATGCTAATGCTTCGATGGAAAATAGGGTTAACGCTAATTTTAGTCACACTTCAGGTTGTGATGACATTATGCGTATGTGCGCAAGAACCAGAGGAAATTGACTTGTCTCAATCGCTAACACTTGAACAGTGTATTCAGTTGGGTTTGGAAAAGGCAACATCTATGCGAAATGCCCGTTTGAGCCTTGCTATACAGGAACTACGTGTCAAGAATGCACGTGCGGGTTACTTTCCTTCAATATCCTCATCTGGACAATACCGTTTTAATGACCAACTTGATTTCGGTTTTGAACAACAAAATTACGATTTAGGATTGGCAGGACAATATACTCTCTGGGATAATGGACAACGTGAAGTTGGTTTTGCTCAAGCAAAAGAAGGACTAATAGCGACAACTAACAGAAATGAAGGAATAAAACAAAATTTAATTCTCCAGATAACCCAAGCCTACTACAATGTGCTAAAAGACACTGAACTTGTTAATGTAAGCGAAGATGTGTTAGCGCGTTCAATAGAAAACACCAATCAAACGATAGCATTAAAAGAAGCTGGTGTGCTTATCCCTGCTGATGTTGCGACAGCCAGAGTTCGTCAAGCGAATAACGAATTATCATTACTAAATAACCAAAACGCGTTACAAATTTCTCAAGCTACTTTACCGAGGCTTATGGGATTAGATCCTGGGTTGTTAATTACTGTTACTTTGGACGAATCTTTCCAAGTATATTTGGAGCGTGGTACTATTGAAAAAATAGAAATTTCCGTTGAAGAAGCGATCCAGACGGCTCTTGGAAACCGACCAGAATTTAAGGAAACTGAAGCACAAGTTAGACAGCAGGAATGGAGTTTGACGCTTTCAAAATTGCAGCGTTGGCCTCGGTTAAGTGCAAACGCGAACTATAACGTTTTCCTTGATGATTACCTTCGAGAACGTCAGAATTTCTCAGATTTTCGTAGTTGGAGCGTGGGTGCCTCACTTAATTTCACCTTATATGATGGAGGGGTTTTAGGTAATCGCGTAAAGGAACGTAATATGCAGTTGGAACAAGCGCGTGAAAATGCGAGTGACTTAGAGAGATCAGTTGCCCTTTCTGTCCGACAAAATTACCTCAATCTTAAACGAAGCGAAACTGCAGTTGAAATCTCTAACACACAAGTAGAGAACGCTCAACTGAGTTTAGATGTCATTCAAGGTCGTTATAGGGTAGGAAAAGCGATCCTGCTTGAAGTGCTTGATGCACAAACAAGTTATGCACAAGCCTTGACAAATCAAGTCAATGCTTTTTACGATTACAAAATTGCACGAGCGCGATTATTGGATGCAATGGGAGTCCTACAGTAACCATGAAATTTAGCAAAAAATGGTTTATTATCGGTGCTATCGCTATTGTTGTTTTAGTCGTAGGTTTAATAAGTGCGACACAAATCAACTTTGGAGCGAAAAAAAATGATGAAGAAGATAAACGAGAGGTAGTTCGGCGCGGACAATTTCTCGTAAAAGTTCGAGAATCTGGGACCTTACGTTCTCTCATAGAGGTAGACGTTAGGTCAAATGTTGAAGGTGAAATCGTAGAGATTTTCGTTGAAGAGTCAGACCCTGTTCAAGTAGGGGATCGCCTCCTCAAAATTGATGACAAACAGATTAAAGAAGACATGAGACAGGCAGAGGCTAATCGAGATGCCCGTAAAGCTGAATTTGACCAAGCCGAACTGCGTATTCAAATTGCTGAAAAACGTGAAACAAGTGATCTGCTTCAGGCGAAAAATGCAGTTGCCAAATCTGAAGCGTATCTCAGGTCTTTTGCTGCAAATAAGCAACAACGTATCACTGAGGCGGAAACACTGGTAGCAACAACCCAAAACTTGTTAAACCGCGATAACATCTCACTTAAAAAAGAAGAAATCGCTCTAACACAGGCTAAACTAACGCTTGATCGCAACAGGGCAAACGTCCAATCAGCTAAAATTACACTTGAGACGACTGAATCCGAGCATAAACGGAACAAAGAACTATTTGATAAGGAATTAATTTCACAACAGGCATTAGAGGAATCCCAAAAACAACTCGTCCTAAACAGGTCTCAATACGAGACTAGCCAAAAACATGTGGAAT
This sequence comes from Candidatus Poribacteria bacterium, assembly GCA_026710795.1. Taxonomy (GTDB): domain Bacteria; phylum Poribacteria; class WGA-4E; order WGA-4E; family WGA-3G; genus MSPOR6. Next base: position 28,219 of record JAPOQK010000022.1, on the reverse strand, counting down.
CTCAACAAGAAACGATTAAATCACAAGAAGAAACCATTAATGCAATGAAGGAAGCGATCCAAAGTAGAAAATCGACACTTGCCTTAAATAAAAAGAACGTTGCAACAGTAAAGGAATCACAAGACGCACAAGAAAAGCAGCTGTTAGTGGATTTAGAAAATTCGCGTGCCCGATTAAAACAAACAGAAGAAACAACCGAAGAAGAGAAGGACCTGACAAAACATGCGAAAGTAAGTGCGCAAGCGAACCTATTTCAATCTGAAAGTCGTTTAAAATCGCAACAGGAAAGGTTTGAATGGACGACGGTGACTGCTCCAATGTCAGGGACCATTACGCGCATCTCTGTAGAAGAGGGTGAGATTATTACCTCTGGTCGTTCAGCATTTTCCCGCGGAGAGGCTATCATGCGTATCGCTGATCTTTCTCAGATGATTGTCAGGACGCAAATTAATCAGGTTGAGATTGGTAGGATAAAAGAGGATCAACGTGTAGAAATCCGTGTTGATAGTTACCGACAAAAAGTGTTTAATGGCAGAGTGAGTGAAATTTCTCCAAGCTCTACCCCGCGAGGTCAAGGCGGAGGTTCTGTTATAACCTTTGAAGTTGAAATAGAAGTAGATATACCGGATGGTGAATTTCAACTGTTACCCGGTATGTCAGCAGATGTGGATATTATTGTCTTTGAAAAACCGGATATACTTCAGATTCCTATAGCCGCTGTGTTAAGTCCGGAGGTATTTACCGTCAAAGCGACGTTGAATCCTAATATGCTTGGACAGTTTCAGCAGGGACAAAAACTAAAAGTTCAGAATCTTATCGGTAAACAGTTTAGTGGTCAGGTATCTAAGGTTTCCCCATCAGAAACCCGTGGTAATATTGAAATATTGTTTGATGAACCACCACAAGGTATGCGTCCAGGTCCGACAGAAATTGCTATCGTGATCTCGGAGAACAATCGATTGACTGGCATAGAAGCAGAAATTCAGAGTCAACGACAGCATTTTGTCAAATTGGACACAGGAGCACCACCGAAGAAGAACGGCGAAAAGGGAGTAAAAACACATATCAAGGTCGGTAGGCGTAATAACACTCATTTTGAAATCATCAGCGGATTAAAGGAAGGGGATCGCGTTTTTGTTCCTTCTATGATGGAATTAACCAAAGGGGAAACAATCAAGGATAAATAAAATACGGGATTTGGTTTAATGCAAGTAAACTTAACAATGTAATTGAGATGAACAATTTTTCTGTGTTGAAAATAGGAATTAATTTAATATGTTAATAGACGTAAAAGATATAACAAAGATCTATGAAATGGGTGATGTGCAAGTCCATGCTTTACGAGGCGTGAGTTTCAATGTTGAACCGGGAGAATTCATTGCAATTATGGGTCCATCTGGTTCCGGTAAATCAACATTGATGGATATTTTAGGTTGTCTTGCGACTCCTACTGAAGGTGAGTACCATCTTGAAGGAGAAGAGGTAGGACAACTCTCGGATAATCGTTTAGCGGATATCAGAAATAAGAAGATTGGTTTTGTATTTCAATCCTTTAACCTATTGCCACGAACAAGTGCTCTACACAACGTTGAACTCCCCCTTATCTATTCTGGATTGGGGAGAAAGGAACGTAAGCGCAGAGCCTTTGAATCACTGGAAGCGGTTGGATTAGCTGACCGTGTTGACCACAAATCTACAGAATTGTCTGGTGGACAAGTTCAGCGTGTTGCGATTGCGCGCGCGCTTGTGAATAAACCATCACTCCTTTTCGCTGATGAACCTACCGGTAACTTAGATACACGTTCTGGAGCCGAAATTTTGGCTATTTTTGACCGACTTAATGAGGAAGGTAATACGATAATCATGGTTACGCATGAACCGGAGGTAGCCGAACATGCAAGACGCGTCCTCCACATACGGGACGGACTCATTGAGCGAGATGAAAGGCGAGACTAACTCTGCAATCAGAGAAGTTCGAATTACCACACCCGCAAGACTTCATTTTTCACTGATAGATTTGAATGGACAACTCGGTCGAATTGACGGTGGGTTCGGATTAGCCATCAATGAACCGAATTTTAAGATCGTTGCCGAACCTGCAACAGAAATCCACGTTGAGTCGGACGCATATCAAAAACGGGCATGTGAAATTCTCACACACCTACAAACCATTTATCAGTTCCCAGGAATCAAACTAAAATTAATATCTGAAATCCCTACCCATAGTGGCTTCGGGTCAGGAACGCAGCTTTCACTCGCTATTGCTACTGCTGTAAATGTCCTGTACGACCTGAAGTTAAGTCTCTTGGAACTTGCCACTGCTGTGGGACGTGGTGGCACATCTGGTATCGGTGTCGCAGCTTTTGACAGTGGTGGGTTCATTGTTGATGTCGGACATCAATATCCGGAACAAAAAGCCTCATTTCTCCCTTCCTCTGCAGCAGACGATATTTCACCTCCACCAATATTATTTCAACAATCGTTTCCAAATTGGCAACTCCTAATTGCAATACCAAACTGTTCACGCATCTATGGAGAGGAAGAATTGAATCTATTTCGGACTCTATGTCCACAACCCCCATCTGTTGCTCCAAAGTTGACACACATTCTTCTTTTGCAAATATTACCAGCACTCCTTGAAAACAATATGCATCAATTCAGCAAGGCATTAAACCATATACAAACTTTCGGTTGGAAGAAAGTGGAGATTGATGCTCAAGGTGATGAACTGAAGCAAACCCTTGAATTCATGCAAAACAATGGTGCATTAGGGGGTGGTGTGAGTAGTTGGGGTCCAGCGATTTGTGCTGTTAGTGAAGATATTGTGGAGTTAAAACGGAAAACAGAAATGTTCCTATCGACTTTACCGAATGGTGGTACATGTTTTATTACATCTGCAAACAACACAGGTGCAGAAATAAAAATAGTTGACTAAAGCACTGTTGCTCCAGTCAACCTTCTCAATTTAATTTTAATACTTGCGAAGTGAATATACATCAGAAATTAGTATAATCTCATCTATCCTTTTCCTGAAGAATAATATGGATTAGTGCCTGATGCATGGTCGGTTGTATCAATTACCTGTTTAATTTCAGGGAACACTTCCTGAATCATTGCTTCGATGCCATGTTTGAGGGTGGCATTAGCCATACCACAACCTTGACACCCGCCACCCATGTGGATATAAATTGCGTCATCTTCAACGTTTAATAGATCAATTTGTCCACCGTGTGCTGCGACGGCAGGGTTAATCCGTTCATCAATGAGTTCTTGAATCTTTTGTGCCTTTGGATTGTCCCAGGTTGGAGTATTTGGATTGTCAATTTTAAATCCACTTGAATTTAGGTCTTCTACGTAGTCAATCACAGCACCTTTAAGGTCATCAGCACTATTGGAATCAACAAGCACCTTAAAAGTTCCCATGTCAAGAACGATGTCACCTTCTTCTGCTTCCGTAGCCAGCCCGAGGCTATATTGGAAAGCAGAAGCACTGCGTCCTTCAATACTAATCCGCAGTCCTTCCACTTCCACATCTTCAGCCTCAATAACATTCTGAATCTTTTCTTGTGCGGTTTCCGTCACTACTAACAAAGAGGATTCAGAACTGGCGTTTTTTTTGAATATATTCTTCATAATTTACCAACGTAATTTGACTTATGCAGCCGTTTGATCAACCGTGTATTCTGTGCGAAATTCACCCATTTCGTTGTAAAGGTTGCTTAATTGAGAAATTGCATAGATTTCTAATTGTCGTATACGTTCTCTGGTAACGTCAAGTGCATCCCCGATTTCACGGAGTGTTTTTCGTTCACCATCTTCAAGTCCGAAACGCATTTTTAGTACTTGCTGTTCACGTTCAGAAAGTTTGCTGAGAAATTGTTCAACCAAATCATGTGTGATCAATTGTTCAATCGCGCCATCTTCCGATGCAGTAGATGGATCTTCAATCAAATCCCCCAATGTAGCCGCGGAACGCGATGATCGTTCGTCGCCTAAAGGCAAATCCATTGAAATGGTATCCGCATTAAAAGTTAATATTTCCTCTACTTGTTGTACAGTTAGGTCAAGTGCTTCAGCAATTTCAGCACGTGTAGGTTCACGCTGAAGTTCTTGACAGAGTGTGGAATACGTTGAATCAAACTTATTCATCTTCGCAACAATATATGCGGGTAATCGAATAGATCTAGCAAAGTTATCAAGTGTACGCATAATTGATTGCTTAATCCACCAGATTGCATAAGTACTAAACTTAAAACCTTTTCGATAATCAAATTTACCAGCTGCTTTAATTAACCCGATATTTCCTTCCTGAATCAAATCTTCAAGCGGTACTTTGTTCCCTTGATACTTAACTGCAATAGAAATGACGAGTCGCAAATTAGCCTGAACAAGTTCGTCCCGCGCCGATGTATCACCAGCCTCAATTCGTTTTGCTAATTCTACTTCTTCTTCACGAGTTAATAAACGATGTCCTGCAACACTTCTTAACCAACTTGTTAAAGCACTTCTATCACTACCTTTGTAGTCATTCGCATATTCTGTCTCTTCCGCCGGATACACATCATCTATATATGTATCAACACCATTAATATCTTCTGTTTCACCGAAATACTCGGTTTCCATTCGTCTCCTCTCCTTATATAAAATTACCAGGAATTACGTCCAAGTTGTGTAGGTGCGCTCTGTAAATACGCTGTAAACCCATTTTTTCTTCTGTAAATTTCACAAATTTAACTATAGTTAGTTGGAAGAATCGTGAAAAATTTCGTAAATCCAATTTACTTAGAAATCTGCCAAAGATTAATAATACATTATACTATAACGTTTTGTCAAGCAAAATGTTTAAAAAAAATGAAAGATTCCTGCAAATACTTGAAAAAAGATCAAAAAATGGATAAACACAACTATTTTCTATTATTTCGAACATATACATAACACTTCAGTCTAATAGACAAATACGGTTTTAAGATGCCAAATCGCAGTTTGACATTCATAATCATATATTATAACCATGTTTTTGGAATATAGATACATTTCGTTGATATATCTCATATTTGACCTAACAATTTGTTACTAAATGGTGAAGTCTTTTAGAATGGATTTAAACTTTTTACCATGTTTTATCGTCTAAAACGGCAAGTTTGAGAACAAACTGATATAATTTGACCTTCAAGGACGTTGGTTGAATAATGATTATTAATTACCCAATTGGGTATTCATTCCTGCATGATATTACTTTTCTTTGTACAAACCACATCCGTGGCAGTAAGATTATTTACATTGTTTAAACTAACATTAAACATAAGGTGTTTTGAGTGGTTGATTTTAAACCAAATAGGTAATGCTGCGTCATAAAGCACTGATTATCTGAAAATCAATAAGGAACAATAATACTATTATGTACGGTATCCCTCCCAAAAAATCACTCGTTGAAGTATTACGAGATGCCGATCTATTAACAGATCAGGAATATCATCAAATTCATGAAAAAATCCTTGAAGGTTGGGTGAATAAACCTATTCAACTTGAAGAAGGGGTTACTGGTGCTTCAGGTTCGGAATCACATAGTTATCGAGAAATACTGGATGAGATTGAAAAAGCCGGTGAGTCTGAGGAGGCAGTTCTTTCCACATACGTATCTGAACATATCCTTGAACTTGCGAAAAAAGGACGTGAAACGGGAACGCCTATCGTTCAATTGATAGAAGTCAATCCGGACAAGGAAGCTCTTGAAAAAGTACCTCCCAGTTTTGCTTATCGCAATAAGATTGTACCGATTAGTCTTGATGGGAATATACTTACAGTAGCAGTAGCGGATGTTCATGATATTATGTTGATTGACGAAATTCAATTCGTCACTGAGTGTGAGATTAACTTGCTGCTTGCTAACGAAGATGAGATTTCTGATGCCATTGTTCGATATTACGGAAAAGATGCTGCATCACTTCTAAGTGCTGGTATCAAAGGTCCGGTTGGTGCAGCTGCAACAATTGAACGTGAAAGAATTGAAGACTTCGGTATTGACGAAAAGGATCTCGAAGACCCAACTGTTGTCAACGCAGTTGACCAGATGATAATTGATGCTGTTCGTGCTGGTGCTAGTGATATACACATTGAACCATATCCGGAAGAGTTAAAAATACGATTTCGGGTTGATGGTGTATTAGAAGACCAAGAACAACCCCCTGCGTATCTTCAGTCTGCAATTACCTCTCGTATTAAAATTATGGCAGGGATGGACGTTGCAGAACGTCGTCGTCCACAAGATGGCAAAATCAATAAAGAAATTGCCAGTCTGCGGGGTGGACGTCAGATTGACTTACGTGTATCTACTGTGCCTACTGTTGCTACGCAGCATAGTGAAAGTGTTGTCCTACGTATTCTTGATCGTCAATCCATTGAATTTGGTTTGGCTGAACTCGGTCTTACTGATAATAACTATGAAATGTTCCAACGGATGATTCACAGACCACATGGAATAATCCTCGCAACGGGACCTACAGGTAGTGGTAAAACTACGACACTCTATGCATGTTTAAAAGAGATCAACACACCGGAAGTCAAAATCATTACCCTTGAAGATCCTGTGGAATATGAATTAGAAGGAATAAACCAGATACAAGTTAATCCAGATATTCAGTTTTCATTTGCAGATGGTTTACGACATATTCTACGTCAAGACCCAGATAAGGTGTTGGTTGGTGAGATTCGTGACTATGAGACAGCAGAAATGGCAATTCATACATCGCTTACCGGTCACCTTGTATTTAGTACGTTACATACAAATGATGCTCCTGGTGCTATCACACGTCTTATTGATATGAATGTGGAACCGTATTTGGTTTCGTCCACAGTAGAAGGTATAATTGCACAACGGTTAGCCCGTCGTGTTTGCAGAGCTTGTCGCGAAATGTATCAACCGACTGAAAAGGATCTTGCTGGCATCTTTAGTAACAACGGTGTTGAAGTGTCAACTGATCTGGAAATTCCACGTGCAAAAGTAGGTGGTTGTAAAGAATGCCGTGGTAGAGGTTACAGAGGTAGAATCGGTATCTTTGAAGTAATTTTTATGACTGAAGAATTGCGAGATATGACACTTCAGCATGTATCTACCAGCGAACTACGTCGACTCGCGGTGAAATTAGGTATGAGAAGTTTACGCGAAGACGGATGGCAAAAGGTCACTCAAGGAATGACAACTATTGACGAAGTCGTACGACTTACCCAAGAAGATGTTTTTGATTTTGATGAAGACCATAAGGATACGTCTGAACAGAATGCGGTTGTTTAAACAACCGTGTGCAGATGTGTTTTGTAGGTGTGTCTACCATAATGAATACAGAACATTATTATAGAGAATAACCATGCCAAGATATCAATATGAAGCTATCACTCACAGTGGTGCAACAGTAAATAATACTTTAGAAGCAGACTCAACAGCTGAGTTGAAAGTGCAATTACGACAGATGGGGTACTGGCCGACACAGATTATGGAGGAAGGTGTTGCACTCGAAACTAAAGCAAAACGTTTGTTTAGTATTGGCTCGAAGAAAATAAAATCTGCTGATGTTGAATTTTTCACCTATCAGTTAGCAGCGTTAATTAATGCTCACGTTGCACTACCACGTGCCTTAGAGGTAACTTTAGAACAGATTACAAACCCGGAATTAAACCGAATTGTTTCTCAGGTCAAATACGATGTTGAACACGGCGCGACCTTTAACGATGCATTAAACCAACATCCAAAAGTCTTTGCTGATCTATACGTTAACATGGTAAAGGCGGGTGAAACTGGTGGTGTATTAGGTGAAGTTTTGGAACGACTGGCAGAATTCGCTGAAAAGCAACGACTACTCAAAAATCAAGTCGTTTCTGCCCTATTCTATCCTGCTATACTTGCCGCATTGATGATCTTATCGGTTACAATTTTGATGATTTTCGTTATTCCGAAGTTCACAACTATGTTTGAAGACCTTGGTGGCACATTACCAATGCCAACACAAATTCTTATCGCTATTTCGGATGTACTCGCGAATTACTGGTGGATAGGGGTATTAGTGGCTGCACCCGTAGGTATTCTGGTACGCAATTATTTACAGACAGATAATGGAAAGACACAGTTTGACCGGTTAAAGATTAAGTTACCACTTGTAGGGAGTATCTTTAGTACCTTTGCCATCGTCCGATTTACGCGAACAATGGCTACTCTTTTGGAAAATGGAGTGCGTATGCTACCTGCCTTGGGAGTTGTTAAAGATATTATCGGAAATAAAGTATACAGTAATATTATCTTAGAGGCAGAAAAAGAGGTAGAACAGGGTTCTACTCTTTCACGAGAACTTGACCAGAGTGAGGACTTTCCTACACTCGTGACACACATGATCGCTGTTGGTGAGGAATCCGGTGAACCTGTTACAATGTTAAAAAAGTTATCTGATTACTACGACATGGAAATCAAGAAAAATCTTGAAAGAGTAACTGGTTCAATTGGTCCATTAGTCATTTTATTTATGGGTTTGCTTATCGGGTTTATTGCTGTAGCAATGATTCTACCGATTTTCGAAGCAAACAAATTGATTGGCAATTAATAAAGAATATCAGTTGTAGAAGGTTATTTTCTAAACTATCACAGAGATTATATGTCTAAATATAGACAAGTTCAGATATAAGGAACTTTATGAAAGAACAAGAACATGACGTTTTGAAAAACGAAAAGGAGTTTAATTAAATGTTCAAACAGTTTAGAACAGACGAATCAGGTTTAACCTTAATTGAATTGACAATCGTTATCGCGATTTTAGGTATATTGGCAGCATTTATTGCGCCGCGTGTGATAACAGCCATTGACGACGCAAGGGTTGGTAAAGCAAAAACAGAAATTGCGAATCTTGGTGTTGCATTGTCTCAGTATAATATTGATGTAGGTGCATACCCGTCTACTGAAGAGGGGTTACAAGCGTTGTGGCGCGCACCAAGTCAGGTAACTGTCAATTGGGACGGTCCGTATACAAAAACCCCAATAACCGATGATCCGTGGGGGAACCCTTATGTCTACCGGTATCCTGGTACTCATTATGGATATGATTATGACCTAATGTCGTATGGTAAAGACGGAAAATTGGGTGGTGAGAAGCTTGATGAGGACATCCACAACTGGATTGATGAAGAAACAACACAGAACCAATAAAAATCAATTCTCTGGAAGTTCGACACCTAAAATGAGACGAAATTCCCTCAATATTGAGGAAGGTTTTAGTCTCATGGAAATTATGGTGGTATTGGCGATTATTGCAGTATTGTCCTCAATATCAATGCCTGCGATGCGGGGTTTTGCTGCATCGCGTCGGTTAAATACCTCTGCACGGGCGATTGCTGACACACTCACATTCGCCCGTGAAATGGCACTGACCGAACGAACTACGCATCTCGTAGTCTTTGATATTGATAATAATAGATATTGGCTGACTTCCAGCGAGATTTTTGATGTGCAAAACCCAATTGCTTCAGCAGGTCAGACAACAAGTGTTGCTGCCACAAACGGGGAACAAGTTGTAGTTTCCAGAACAGGTGGAGTCATGGGTATACCTCAAACTCTCAACCAAAGTATTTCAATAGCATCTTTGGTTACAACACACGATGGAAGAACAGAACAGATAATATCGGGAGTAGATTATGTCTATTTCACCCCGAATGCAACATCGGAAGATACTTTTATTTATCTAACAAACGTCAAAAACAAAGTAATCTCAATCACTGTTGAAGGGGTAACCGGACGATCACGCGTTGAACAGATGACCCCAGAACAAATACAAACGTTAGGTTTAGGGAACTGATGTAAGATGACTAACAGATTATTATTCGCACGGGAAGAAGGATTCACACTTGCCGAAATACTAATAACCATAGCAATTATGGCGGCTATTCTTCCTGCGCTCCTGAAGGTATTTAGTGATACCAATGCAACCATTGGTAAAACTGATCATAGAATTACGGCACTATACCTGTTGAAATCCAAAATGGCAGAACTTGAAGCCGCCGGGTACCCAGAGACTGGACAAGATAGTGATGTTTTTGGAGGAAATTCCATCTTTGAGTGGCAAACTGCTGTTACAGATGTTGAATCTGAAGAAATAATCGGACTTCGGAAAATTGAGTTAACTGTCTCTTGGGAGCATGTTGGAAGGATGCAATCAATTTCAATGTTCTCATATATGGCTAGCAGAGAAATCCAGCAACAGGAAAACTGATAATTGTCCGCGTTATATTTTAAATTCTGTATAAATAGCTTAAACGGTGTATTATCTACGAACCCAGTCCCTATTGGTATTTACAACATTATTAGACAAGTAAGCGTCTTGCATTTCTCTGAATTTCTGAAAAGTACAGAAACAGATATATTTCAATCTCGTATAAAAAACAGAAGAAAATAGCGTAAGTTGCCTTTATAAAACCTCAGACACGGAACACAGAATTATGAGAAATATAATAAAAAACAATGAAAGTGGATTGACACTCGTGGAAATGTTAACTGCCGTTAGTGTCGTCATTATTCTTGGAGGTTCCTCTTACGCAGTCTTCAATACAGCAATAAAATCATACCATCTAACACAATCAAAACTAATACAGACCCAACGCACACGTGTGGCTTTAAATAAACTAAGTACAGATCTTAGCCAGATGCAGGCGGATACATCCGATGAAATGTTGACCATTTTTTCTGAAGACTTACCCACAGAATCAGGTGAGATGGATATAATCAGTTTTGTAACATTGGTAAAGACAGATCCAGATCCATTTCATATAACTTCAGGTTCAGTGGAAACTTTAACATCCCCGCCACTCAGTGATGTCCGTCGTGTAGCTTACTATATAGGTCCAAAGATTCCTTTTGAAGAAAGGCAAAGTGTAAATACTATTCCACCACCTTATACAGGAGTGCAGCAACCCGGACAAGCCACGACATTGCAAGAAGAAACTCTATCGTTATATCGCATTGTAACTACCGCACTGGATCCAGAATTGGTAGTTGATGCATTTATGAATTCTGGAACTGTTCCAACTGTAGATGAAAACGGCACACCGATTGACTTTACAGCAGTTCCATTAATTGATGGAATTGTAAACTTTGATATTAAGTATTTCGATGGTGAATCTCAATATGAAACTTGGAATCAAACAGATGCAATTCCAATTGCTATATCAATTTTAATTAGTGTTATAGATGAAGAAAAGCGTCAATCATCCAGTCCGCAAACATTCGCTCAAACCCAAGGGGGTATACCACCAGATGCATTAACACAATCTACTATGGTGTTTCTACCACCAAGTGCAGCAAAAGAATAATCTGGTATACCTTTGGAAGTAAATTATGGGAAATTCAACAACCTATCCACAGAATAAATATAACGTTTCAGCGTCGTTTCGATTGGGTGATTCGAACGGGTTGTCACTTATTTCTACGCTATGGATTCTGACGGTCCTGTCTGTTTTAGCTATGCAGATGCTGTATTCTTATAACCTTGAAAGCAAAGCACAGCGAAACTTTTTAGACAGAATGAAATACCATTACGCTGCAAAATCAGGATTTGAGATGGGTGTTGCAATGTTAAGCATGGATGAGACCAATTTTGACTCCCTTGGTGAAACATGGGCAGCACCAATTGAACAGCAGATTGAGGACGGCTTCCAAATCGGAGGATTCATCCCATATCAGGTAACCATTACAGATGAAGCGTCAAGGATAAACATCAATGAAGCAGAAGTAGACCTTATTAGAAATCTACTCTCTTATTTAGGTGCCCAACCAGAAAATAACGAAACTGGTGATCTCGCTACTCGCATCGTTGAAGGACGTCCATACCGTACTATCCGAGATGTAGCACGGGTAGAGGGAATGACGAAAGATATACTTTACGGATTACAGCAACAAGCTGCAGCAGAAGAAGCAACAAGCGGATCTGATGAACCTTTGCCTCCAACTATTTCAATGACGAGTGTCGGTGGACTTGTTAATACTGCAACCGTCTATTCCGTTGACTCAAATACCGATGCAGGTGGACAACAACGAGTCAATATCAATTCCGCAAATGCACAGCAACTAAGTCAGATTCGTTCTAACAATAATCAAAACCTCTTTTCACAAGGTGAGGCAAATGCGATTATTCAACAACGCGACTTTGATAGTATTTCTGATCTGTTAGATGTCCCAGCTGTATCAGATAATGTATTTAATAATATTAGTAGTGAGATTACTGTTGAAGACAGTGGTGGTGGAAATGGAGGCAGGGATGGCGGGGGAGACTTTTTTGGTGGAAATGATGACTTTAATTTCGATGACAGCAACTCATTAGTTAATATTAATACCGCTGACTCAGAAGAACTTACCGGACTTCAAGGAATTGACAACGGGATTGCTGAACGTATTATAGCATACCGCAATTCTCAAGGTTTTTTCCAAAACATTGATCAAATAAAACAGGTGAGAATATTATCTGTTCAAGACCTTGCGGGTATCGCAGATAAAGTTACAGCAAGAGATGGTGAAACTGTAAATGGTTTGATTAATGTAAATACCGCATCTGTAAATATTTTACAACTTTTACCTGGGATGGATCAAACAAAAGCACAAGCAATCGTTGCCCGTCGCGAAGAGGAAAACCCGGATGCACAAAACCAATCAGAACCGCAGATTCAGGGAAATCCATTCACCGATATAGGACAACTCTTAGACATTGAAGAAGTTGATGATAATACTTTCAGAGAGGTAGTAGATTGGGTTACATACCGATCACAGGGATATCGTATTGTATCTTCTGGAGTTGATCTTTCAGGAAAAACAATTGCAACTTGTCTTGGTATCGTTGTACGTAATGGGAACTCATTAACAATTCCATATTGGCGACAAGACTAAAAGGAATTACATATTCCATGTAATGATAAAGGTATTATAAAATGGCAAAAGATCAGGTTGTGGCAATTGATATTGGTTCAGCAACCGTAAAAATACTCTACATTGAAAGAACCGGAGACGGTCTTAGTTTGATTAACGCAGATGTTATCAACAACCCCTCTCCAGAAGTTCCAGAAGAAACGTCTGACACGCTCAAACAGTTGTGGAATCGAATAGGAATTAAGCAAACTATTTTCAACAAACATAGGATGGAAGTAGGAGTTGCGATTCCTCGTGGGTCTGTAGTCACTAAACGTTTGCCAAATATACCACCATCAACAACAGATGCACAGTTGCCGGCGGTAGTGTCAATGGCTGCAGAAACTGAGTTACCGTTTCAACCTGAAGAGTCTATTTTTACATACCATGACATACAACGGTCTACAGATGTTTTATCAGTTGAACTTGTTTCGACTCGACGTGAAACCGTAACCCATTATACAGAGGCATTAAATTCAATCGGGACCACACCGTCTGCGGTAATTCCATCTATGATTGCCATAGAGACTATAGCGCGTGGTCAGTTGACTAACAGTTCAGCACGTACAATAATTGTTGATATTGGTGCAAGTATTACTGATTTCTGTTTAATGCGTGGAAGTAAGCTACAATTTTCTCGTGGTTTTCACGTCAGTGGCGACCAATTGACGCGTACTTTGATGGCAGAAATGCAGGTTGATTTAGAAACTGCCGAACAGGAAAAACAAACTATCCCTGCAAATCAAACACCTACCCGTGCATGGACAAGACAATTTATTGGTGAATTAGAACGTTCTATCGCTGCAGCAGAGCGTGAAATCAACTCTACCGAATCCGATGAAATCGCTGAAATATGGTTATGTGGAGGCGGTGCACGCGTACCCGAATTAGCAGAAACATGTCAAGAACAGCTTCAAATACCGACAAGGCTCTGGAATCCCATTTATGCTGGTTCATTGGACACAAGCAATGTCCCTTCAGCAACACTCGAGTCGTATGGGGATACGCTTGCAGTACCATTGGGAATTGGGATACATCTATTAGAAGCTGAACTTCCCGTTTCATTATTACCAACAGAGGTCGGAGTCAAACGTGCTGAATCCAGTCGTAAGCACCAACAACTCATCGCTGCAGGTATTGCGGGTTTCCTAATATTAGTAGTTGCACTATGCGGCATTACTTTTTCCAGATCACAAAAATCCAAGGTTGACTTAATAGATCAACAGATTGCAAACTATATCCACCTGCAAACTGATGCTAATAAGCAACTTGCCCTTGAACTGATTTTAGCGGATAAATTAACTCATCAAATTTCACCATTAGATGTATTGCATGCTCTCAGCACACTTTTCAAAGATAGAACAAAGGTCGCATGGAAAACATTTCAGATCCATAATTTGGATGATCTTGAAAAAACACGCATCTCATTTAGTCTACAGGCAAATTCAATTGATGCAATTAACTCTATGCACGGAGTTTTAAATCGAGCTAAACTATTTAGCAACATTGAGTTAGGTGAAATCACGACGACAGGTGATGAAAGAAGACCGACATTTGAAGTTAAAATAACTTGTCGATTGACTAATGAAGCCATTCAAATGTTTGCGCAAGAACGACATCCAAAACCTGTTATAGAAATTGTTGAATTAGAGTCTATAGATGTCAATGTTTCACCACCAGAAGATGATATTCAACCTTCAGAAATACCTGCGGAAATTATGAACGAAGAAGGCGAAGAAAAAGAAGAATAGAATCTGAGTTTTACATACTCCATTAGTGGTCTATAAAAACCTATAGAAGTAGGTAAGGAAATAAAGTGAAATTAGATCTTCAACTTACAAATCAAACCAAAATCTTACTTGGGGTTCTGGTAGTAGCATTGATTGTTGCAATCGGTACACAATGGGGACCAGGACTTTACGAATTAATCTCAAATCCTGATATGAAAGCAAAGCGGGAAACCCTAAGACTTTCTCAAGATTTGGTAGCTGCCTCACAAATATTGAAACCTGTTGAAACAGGTTTATATCAAAAAACCGGACTTTCTGAAGAACAAGGACCTAACACCATTTTTGAGGGTAATTTTCCGGAAACGGTCGTTCGCGAAAAAATCCATGCAATTGTCAAAAATGCTGGAATTCCACAAAATATCCAAATGAACGTGGAACAAGTTCCGGGTAAAAAATCTGAACGGATCTCACCGCAGGCACGCAGAAACCTTGTGATGTTTTCCTATATGAAAAAATTGGAAAGCGAAAAAGATATACTCAATGCTGAAATAGATGCTGAAATGCAAGCATTCCTTGATTCTGAACTTGTATCTGAAGAAGAGGCATTAGATATGTTTATGAATGCATGGTTAGATGAAACAGATACAGAGTTAGATGAACCGTCTGAAGAAAAAAATATAGAGAAGGAAAACTCTGAATCACAGGAACAGGATACATCCGATGAACAAGAAGATAGTGGATCAGAAAATAAAAACAAATCAGAGCATCCTAACGAGAAAAAACAAGATGATTCAGAAGATATATCAGAGAAAGTAAAAGAACAGGATGACAAACCTACGGAACAAGCTGAAAACATAACAAGTTCCGATGACCTTGATGGTGACACTGGGTTGCCTTTTTCTTCACTTCCCGAAAGTCTTCCACTTTCAATTAGGATTGAACTTATTGAACTTATTACTTCAATGATAGAGCAGCATCTTGTCGGTGCTGAAAATTCACTCTTTGAAAACCATATTCTTAAAATAGAAACGGGTGGAACTTCAGGTATTTTCGGCATCGGTGCCAAAAAACCGAAAATCGAGATAAGTTTTAATCCGAATAGTCAGATTTTAACCAAATTTACTAATCTAATTGACACGTATGAGGAAGAACTGAATGAGAAAAAACTTAGAACAGATCTTCTTGAATACCTTGAGCAGATTCAATCACAAATTGCTGAGCTTTCTCAAAAGTTAAAATTAGCACCAACTACTTATTCACCTGAAAGTTATACCGTAAAAATAAAGTTTAAAGCGGAACTCGATAAACTTGTAAACTTTAACCGTATTATTGAAACAGCAAACAAATGGTTAATGGTCCGAGACTTAGAAATTTCCGCTGACAACAAAGATAATAAGATAAATGTGGATGTTCTTATGATTGCGAGGGTATATCAATAATGAAAATGTGTAGAAATAATGTTTGTCCGACTGGGTTACAGAAACTTAGTATATACTTGATTGTTCTGTTGTGTTTTGGTCTATCTGTCTTTATTTCAGCGGACCTATATGCGCAACGTAGTCAGGGAACAATGGAAGTTGCTGAGCGGGATGAAGCTACTGGAGAAGCAGTACGTTTTAACTTTAACTTTACCAGTGATGAGCTCAAGAATCTATTTGAATACCTGGCACGAGAAACAAATCTCACTATTATCGCAAGTGAAGATGATATACAAGGCAAACGTTTTGCTCTCATCAATCTACAAAATGTTACGCTGGATGAAGTGATTGAGCATGTCAAAACAGTGCTCGCACGGTATAACTTAACATTTGTTAGAGTTAATAGCACACTCATTGTGACAACTTTTGAAAAAGCAACGGTAATGAATGTGCCAATAAAACGCATTTCACCTGACCCTGAACAGGTCGAAATGACCGATGAAATTCAGACATACATTATCCAGTTGGAAAATGCATCTGCAGCAGACCAAGCAGGTGTATTGAAACCTTTATTGAACAACCAAGCAAATATATTTGCTGACTCTATGACGAACGCACTCGTCATTACAGAAGTTTCATCTAATGTCCGTAGAATCGTTTCTATTCTACAATTTGCTGATGAAGGGGAAAAGTTCCCATTAAAGATTGCTATTGTTCCGTTAACCTATGCAGATGCTGCATCAATAGAAACCACACTCAATAAGGTTTTTGAAGATAACAAGGAAGATACTAACTCTGCACGTGGCACTATTGATATGGATCTGGAACAAATCAAGCAAGCTATTGAACAAGGTATAGGGGTTGCCTTGATTGATGGTATGATTAAGGTCTATGCAGATACAAATTCAAATTCACTTATTATCAAAGCAACTGAAGAAAACTTAACCATTCTTAGAGAAATCATCCTTCATCTTGATAAAGCCCCAACGCTTTCGACAGAAATTCGTACCTATCATCTCGAATACGCCACAGCCGAAGATGTTACCACAACCCTTGAAGAGATTATTACTGGTGATAATATACAAGGTGGTGGAAGAAGAAGTTTTGACAGAGAAGATATATTGGAAATGATGACGTATCGTCGTAGGGAAGGTAGCACTGGTGATCTTTTTCAAGGTATTGTCGGTTTAGTGAATATTTCCCGAGATGATAGGTTGAATATCGTCTTCATTTCTTCTGATCCACGCAATTTCACCATGATAGAAAAAATAATAGAAGTGCTTGATCAAAAGCAGTCAGAAAACGAGTTCAAGATGTATTTACTTGAATTTGCGGATGCAGCAACACTAAAAGAGAATTTAACACAACTATTTGAAGGTGAGGATACAGGAGGAGATAGTTACCGGTCTTGGTGGGATCGTGATAGTAGATCCTCAAACCAGGATACCGGTTTTGGGGTACAAGGAACTGTTCACATGGTCGAGGACCTAAGACTCAACGCACTGCTGATATCAACTTCCGCACAGAATTTTCCGATGATAGATGAATTAGTTAAAAAACTTGATGTGAACCTACCAGACCAAGAATGGGGTTCAAGGATCTTTTATTTAAAGCATGCTGATGCTGAAAATGTGTCAAACCTGATTAACACACATTACCAAGGAAACAATGACAACGTAGGTAATTATGATAGTTACTATTACTATCGCTACTATCTTCCTCAACGTCAAACCACCAATCAAGCACAAGGTGCTCTTGCAGGTAATGTTTCTGCCCAACCTTTAGCAAGTCATAATGCTCTTATTGTATCTACAGGGACAAAACGTAACTTTGACCTTATTGAAGACTTTATAAAACAACTTGATATACCTACACCTCCTCCACAGACAGAAGTTACTGATATAATTCGTCTTGAATATGCCACTGCAGATTCTATTGCGCAAGTACTTGCTCAAGTCTGGCAAGACCCACAAGCAGAGGATGACGACGGTTTTAGTAGGTTTTTCCGATCAAGCTTTGATGATGAAGATCAGACAGATATCAATTCACTGTTCGGTAAGGTAACCGTATATGCCGATCCAGATACGAATTCACTAATTGTTACTACACGACAACGTTATCTTGAGCAGGTTAAGGCACTTATCAAACAACTTGATTTCGTTCGCGGTCAGGTTCGAATTGACATTAAGATCCTGGAAGTCACGCTTGATGAAACTACAAAACTCGGTATAGAAATGGCTGCGAATGAAAAAAGACTGGCTGGATTAGAACTCAGTCCCGACAACCCGCTTATCGGTGATACAAAAGCACAACTTGGACTTGGACAAGAAATTTCAGGATTTAACTACAGTTTAGCAACAAAAGAATATGTAGCACTCCTGCACACACTTATACGTGAGAATAAAGTCAAAACGCTTTCAACGCCGACAATCACAACACGTGACAGCCGTCCTGCTACTTGGAGTAGTGGTAGACGTATTCCATACCTACAAAGCGTTGATACGAATAGTATCTTGGGAGATACGGCTACACAACCGCTCTTCAACTACGATTTTATTGACCCACCCGTTGGAATTAACATTTCGCTTACACCTTATATTGCGAGATCACAGGCGGGTGAAGATGGTAAACGGACAATCGGTTTAGATATTACAAATATCAGTGCCAGCAACTTCATTGAATTTACCGAATTTAACGCACCTATAACAGACGATAATTCTCTCACTGCCTACGTTGACGTTGAGGACGGCCAGCAACTTATCGTCGGTGGTATCATACGCAAGAAACAGAAAGAGGTGGAAAACAAAGTTCCATTCCTTGGAGATATTCCTTTGCTTGGTAGGCTCTTTAAAAGCACCGAAACCGAAGTCCAAGATACAGAAATCGTTTTCATCATTACACCGCATATTTTTGACATAAAACAACCCGATGATATCAAAAAACAGAAAGAGATTGCTGATGATTGGCAAAAAAACGGCAAGTCAAGTTTAGAGGAATCAATAAAATAAATACAGAATTTTATATATCAATATCTTTGATTGTATAGATATTCAGTTAAACTTCTAAGTTCAATCATTTTGAAAATAAAAGGAATCGTCAATGATAATAAATTGCAGTAATTTGATTAAAACATTATCTCAATTTCGCAAATTACTCATCACTTTTCTGGTGTGTATAGGTTTATTCTTCCTTTTTCAAGGAGATATACTTGCACAACGGGGTCAAGGGACGATGGAAGTTGCTGAACGGGATGAAGCTACTGGCGAAGCAATACGGTTTAACTTTAACTTTACCAGCGATGAGCTCAAGAATCTATTTGAATACTTGGCACGAGAAACAAATCTCACTATTATCGCAAGTGAAAATGACATACAAGGCAAACGTTTTGCCCTTATCAATCTACAAAATGTTACGCTGGATGAAGTGATTGAGCATGTCAAAACAGTTCTCGCACGGTATGACTTAACATTTGTTAGAGTTAATAGCACACTCATTGTAACAACTTTTGAAAAAGCAACGGTAATGAATGTGCCAATAAAACGCATTTCACCTGACCCTGAACAGGTCGAAATGACCGATGAAATTCAGACATACATTATACAGTTGGAAAATGCATCTGCAGCAGACCAAGCCAATGCTTTGAAACCTTTATTGAACAATCAAGCAAACATATTTGCTGACTCTATGACGAACGCACTCGTCATTACAGAAGTTTCATCTAATGTCCGTAGAATCGTTTCTATTCTACAATTTGCTGATGAAGGGGAAAAGTTCCCATTAAAGATTGCTATTGTTCCGTTATCCTATGCAGATGCTGCATCTTTAGAAACGACACTCAATAAGGTTTTTGAGGATAATAAGGAAGATGATAATTCTGCGCGTGGCACGAATGGAATGGATCTGGAGCAAATCAAGCAAGCTATTGAACAAGGTATAGGGGTTACCTTGATTGATGGCATGATTAAGGTCTATGCAGATGCAAATTCTAATTCACTTATTATCAAAGCAACTGAAGAAAACTTAATCATACTTAGAGAAATCATCCTTCATCTTGATAAAGCCCCAACACTTTCGACAGAAATTCGCACATATCATCTCGATTATGCAATTGCAGAGGATGTCGCTACAACACTTGATCAAATTATTGTTGGAGAAAGTAATGAAAGTGATAGAGGAAGATTTGACAGAGAGGATATGTTTAGATTACGCCGAGAACGCCGAGAACGCGGTCTTACAACTGACCTTTTCCAAGGCATAGTCGGACTCGTAAATATCACCAAAGATGATAGGTTGAATATCGTCTTTGTTTCTTCTGATCCACGCAATTTCCCTCTTATTGAAATGGTTATAAAGGAACTCGATCAAAAAGAGACAGATAATGAGTTCAAGATGTATTTACTTGAATTTGCAGATGCAGCAACGCTAAAAGAAAATTTGACACAACTGTTTGAAGGTGAGGATACAGGCGGTAGTAGTAACAGATATTGGTGGGATTGGGATAGTGGACGTAGTAGTTCAAGCCAAGATACCGGTTTTGGAGTCCAAGGAACTGTTCGTATGGTGGAAGATGTAAGACTCAATGCCTTACTCATTTCTACTTCTGCTCAGAATTTTTCGATGATTGATGACCTAATTGAAAAGCTTGATGTCAACCTACCTGACCAAGAATGGAGCTCCAGGATTTTTCATCTGAAGTACGCGGATGCTGAAAATCTATCAAACCTGATTAATAACCACTACCAAGGAAACAACGATGACGGTTTTAGAGGTGGAAGCAGTTACTCATATTACCGTTACTATCTTCCACAACGTCAAAACACCAATCCAACACAAGGTGCTCTGGCAGGTAATGTTTCTGCCCAACCTTTAGCAAGTCACAATGCGCTTGTGATTTCTACAGGAACAAAACGTAACTTTGAACTAATTGAAGATTTCATAAAGCAACTTGATATACCTACACCGCCAGCAATGCAAGAAGTCACCCAAGTAATTCGTCTTGAATATGCAACCGCAGATTCATTGGCACAGGTTCTTGCACAAGTTTGGCAAGACCCGCAGCAAGAGGATGGCGGGTTTGGTTTTAGGTTTTTCTTCAGCGATTCAAGAAACGGTGACGATGAATCGACAGATATTAACTCGCTTGATGGCAAGGTTACTGTTTTTGCCGATCCAGATACGAATTCGCTTATTGTTACTACACGACGACGTTATATTGATCAGGTTAGAGACCTTATAAAGAAACTTGATTTTGTTCGTGGACAGGTGCGGATTGATATAAAAATCCTTGAAGTTACCCTTGATGAAACTACAAAACTCGGTATAGAAATGGCTGCCAATGAAAAGAGACTGGCAGGATTAGAACTCAGTCCTAACAACCCGCTTATTGGAGATACAAACGCACAGCTTGGACTTGGACAAGAAATATCGGGATTTAACTACAGTTTAGCAACGAAAGAGTATGTAGCACTCCTGCACACACTTATCCGTGAGAATAAAGTCAAAACGCTTTCAACGCCGACAATCACAACACGTGATAGCCGTCCTGCTACTTGGAGTAGTGGTAGACGTATTCCATACCTACAAAGCGTTGATACGAATAGCATCCTCGGAGATACGGCTACGCAACCTCTTTTCAACTACGATTTTATTGACCCTCCTGTCGGAATAAACATATCACTCACACCTTATATTGCGAGATCACAAGCGGGTGAAGATGGTAAACGGACAATCGGTTTAGATCTTACAAACATCAGTGCCAGCAACTTCATTGAATTCACTGATTTTAACGCCCCGATAACAGACGATAATTCTCTCAGTGCTTATGTTGATATTGAGGATGGACAGCAACTTATCGTCGGTGGTATCATTCGCAAGACACAAAAGCAGGTGGAAAACAAAGTTCCATTTCTTGGAGATATTCCTTTGCTTGGTAGGCTTTTTAAAAGCACCGAAACCGAAGTTCAAGATACAGAAATCGTTTTCATTATTACACCGCATATATTTGACTTAAAGCAACCCGATGATATCAAGAAGCAGAAAGAAATTGCTGATGATTGGCAAAAGAACGGTATGAAAGAATTAGAGGAATCTACTGAGTAATCTAACATTTATTGTTTCTTAGCTTGTATTGTGGACAGGTGAATAATCTGTCCTTTTTTATTTTAATTTGCTGCCAGTTGAATATGATTTATTCTTGACCTTTATTGTGAAATTTTATATAATTCCAACATACTAACAAGACCCGATTTTAGGTAAAATTATATCCTCAAATCAGGTAATCCCATAATCAAACTGCGACCACCACGGGAATCTCAAAATTGGTCGCAATTTCTATTTTACAATTCATATTTCACTATGGAGATATATTGATCTCTATAGGAAAGTAATACAGACGACATTTCAGACTGGTATAGTACCTTAGGTATGTCGCAAGGAGGTTTTACATTATATGAAACGCTATTTTGGTATTATCATATTCGCACTAATAGTAAGTGCGTCAATAGTATATGCAAGCGATTTTGCAATTTACTCTGGTCCCTCAAATCCCGGCTGGATTTCTGCGGGTGCTGTGAAAAAGAATACGGAAACGGTGATGAACCACGCCGGTGTTAAAGGACTCTTCAATAGTATTGAAAACTTTGGTGATGGTGATGAAAAAGGTGATGGTTCTCCACTGGGAAAGTGGTGTATAGAACACACTGGCAATGGACAGCAAGATGTTATACTTCTTGCCTGTGGAACTGCCCCCAGTGCCCTTTACCCGTTTCCTAATCTTAAACCCGATGGCTCCAATGTAGAGAATTTCGTTGAAGCAGGAAATGTTGTTATAAACGTCGCAGACTGGATTTTCTATATGAGTTATGAAGGTGGAGTCCGGAGTGCAGACAACGCTGCAGCTGGTGCTGCCAACGTTTTTGATATACCAGGATTAGATTTTGGTGAACGGGGAACTGGTAATCAAGTTCCTACCGAGTTGGGTGAAAAATATATTCCTTCACTGAAGGCTTTCCGCTCTATCCGCCCTTGGCATGTGGACCAGTTTGCCAATTCTAATTGGGATGTTGTTGTTTTTGCACAAGAGAACGCAGATAATGCGGATCCAGCAGTTGCTATCAGCAAAGAAGATGGTAAAGATGGAACCGGTATGATTGCTGCGATGTGGCAAATGGCTACACCTGATTGGGTAGGAACAGATCCGCGTGGTATCGGTGTTGCTGAATTCATCACGAATTGGTTATCAGAAAATGCAACTTTGGATGTCCACGCTAATAACAAGTTGTCTACAACATGGGGACAAATCAAAGCAGTCCGATAATTGAGATAATTAACCATTCATGGGGACAGTCATTGTGCTGTCTCCATTTTTCTTTATTATCGTATATCCTGATACAATGCCGCAAGTCGTTCCAATGAAAACCCCATAAAGTAAAGGAACGTAATAAACCAGTTTACTGCAGTCGTTCTGACAATCCCGTTCTTTTCCCATCGTCGTGACGATATATGTATGTGGGGTTTAATCATCTTCGTCTTCCCTAACTTCCGTAATGCCTTGGAAAAACCCATTTCCTCCATAATTGGCACATCAGGAAATCCGTTTATTTGGCGAAAGTCAACTCGTCGTACATAAATTCCGCTATCCCCATAAAACACCTTTAGAAATTTTCCACGCATATCTGCTGTGATCTCTATTATACGATACAACAGACCTTTATCGTCTATCTTTTGGAGAAATCCACCTCCTACATAACCTGAAGACAACGTTGACTCTACGGATTTGAATGCTCCTGATTCAAGCCAGATGTCTGCATGTAAAAAAACAAGAATGTCACCCGTTGCTTCTGCAGCACCGGCATTCAACTGTTTGGCACGTCCACGTTCGGATATAACCACTTTCCCGTACTTTTCAGCTATACTAACAGAGTCGTCAGTGCTTCCTCCATCTACAATAATAAGTTCATTGTTCTCCAATTCCGGTTGAAGACGAGTGAGTGATTTTTCCAATATCTTGGCTTCGTTCAGAATAGGAATAATAACTGAAATCATATCAAATCAACACTGTAAGTCGGCATTCCTGATATACTGGTTCAATGCTAATATAGGAAAAACTGATGCGTATATCGGATCCGTATACCCACCAATCACTTCCCAATAAATACCGACACAACTCTCTTGCCATGAACCGTTGTCTCTTTGATGCTCAAGGAGAAACGTAATGCCATTTATAGCAGCTTGATTTTCACTATTGACAATTAACAAGGCATAAGTGCACCATGCTGTCTGTTCCACCGTGCTATCTGTGGTATGACCAAACATATCTTCACCCCAACCTCCATCAGCATTTTGAGTCTGTTCCAACCACTGAATACCTTTTGTGATCTCCGGTACGTCTCTGTACCCTGCTTTTACGAGGGCGATAAGGGCACATGCTGTTCCGTAAGTGCGTTTTGATAACCATAGGTCATCCCAATAACCTTCATTCTTTATGTTTGAACGTAGCCACTGCACACCACGAGTAATATATTCTTCATTGTTGCCATACGCAAATAATGCCTCAATAGCATGTGCCGTTATGCTAACACACCCAACATCCCCCTGACCGGGTTGATATGTACTCCAACTTCCATCTTTACCTTGATTCTGCCTTAGCCACTCTATCCCGTTTTCAACCGATCTTTTTGCATCTGCAGATTCCAGATTTGACCGTATAATGGACAGTGTTGCCAAAGCGGTGTCATCTGCATCGCTTGGAAGTGTGCTGTCTTGCAATCCAGAAAACGCCCAACCACCATTCTCATTTTGATGTTCAACAAGCCATTGTGCTGCTTTATGGACAACCTTTGAACTATCCTTATATTCTGCATCAACCTCTGTTAAAGCGATAATGCTCAGGGCAGTGTCCCATATATTAAGGTTCAATGCTTCTCTGCAACCACCATCAGGATTCTGGGTAGCACATAACCATTCTATTCCTTTGTTTATAAAATCTGAAATATCTGGATCATCATATTCATTCTTGTTTAGTTCAATGAGTGCCAAGACCGAAAGTGCGGTAATATAATTTACGCGGAACCAACTGCCATCACTCAATACTCGTGATTTCAACCAAGTTACTAAGGCGTCAATCATATCGTCACGATTGCTTGTATTCAATTCAATTAAAATAAAGACTGGCACTAATGTGTGTTGTTCAGCAATGAATAACTCCTCAAATAGAGCAGTGTTGAACATATCTACTGGCGGGAGTTTATTTCTTGGTGGTTTCAAAATAGTACGTAACATTGGCATGCGCGCCAATTTCTTCATAATTTTCATCAATGGTAACGCACTTTTTGAGACAGTCAATTTCTGCCAGTCATATTGATTGAAAGCAGCGTAAGTAAGCTTGACTAAAGCGAGATAAAGTGGATAATGTGGTATGCGTGATATTGTCTGATCAAGTCTTTGGGTAGGATTATTCTTACTCACCTGTTCCAAAATCAACTTGGTAAACAGAGTGGATTCCGGATTAGACTGATTTGCTGCATCTAACCCCCAGGCACCCTGTTCGTTTTGATTGTTTATGAACCAGTCAACCAATGATTTTTCAGGTGTTTCACCTTGCGCAAGTTGTATCCATGCAAACGCACAAGATGGAAACGTGCTTGATGAAAGTTGTCCTTCAAAGTTTCCATCTTCTTGCTGCTGTGTAAGCAAAAAGTCTATACCACGTGTTAAGGTAGATGTAGCACGTTGGTATATCTCGGTGTTTGGTTGGGAGATGTGTGTTTTTTGCATAATAAAGGTGATGGAATAGAAATCTGGAAGAAGTATATCATATCTGAGTTAGGTAGACAACTTTATTGTGATCATAGTGATTATTTAGTTTTCAGTTTTTTCGGATATATTTTTCACAATTCAATATAATCTCTTATAGACCGGGTAGAGAGAAGCAGACCTATATTTGTTAATTTACCGTTACATTGTTTATCAGTATGTGCTATAATTTGTGACGTTTTGCACGTCATATATGACGTAAAGAATTCAGTCAGGATAAGGAATGTGACGCGAATTTCGCTTTTTTTTTTGCTCCTTTTTTCGGTTTTGTATCGTTCAATCCTGCCTACACAATTTGTTATACATGGGAACAAAAACCGCAGATTATGTGGAATGCGATGCCAATAAAAAACTTTTGTGTCACAGAAACTATACACTACAAACCATGTTAATTAGGACTTACGCAATTTTCACGAACTTACCAATAATTATGACAGAATTAGTGTAATTTCCATAAGAATTGTGGTTTTTCAGCGTGCTAACAAAGCGCGGAATCAACGTCGAATGCGCTTATGGCATTCGATGCCTATCGTCTGTGCGTAAGTCCTGTTAATTTAAGATTATACCTCCTCTTGTAAATCTAACTTGTATCGTTGATACACACTTAAGTTATAAACATTTGTTAATTATACAGTATCTTTATGTAGATGTCAAGTTAAAAAGTGAAATGTTTTATTGAATATATATTGGTATTTTATTATATTCTGTTTGTCTGTATCAGGTTTACCAAATTAAGAATCATCAATTGAAATGATACGTGTCGTAGGTCGCAAGCTCGCTCCGACCTACGATATTGGTAACTTGTCATTTGGTCGAATTCATGATATGATTGTGTCAATTAAAGGAGAGATAAAATGGCAATAGGATTAGGTGTAATTGGAATTAATCCGACCAATATGGGGTCAACGGCGACACTGCTTAATGATGTGCCGGATCTGAAATATGAACTTCGTGGTATTTGTGCTAATCGTCCAGATGTCTTGGAAAATTATGCTAAGCAGATTGGTGTCCGTTATTGGACGACTGATTATCGCGAATTGGTGCAGCGCGATGACGTTTCAGTCATTGCGATATATTCCCCTGACCATCTCCACGCTGAACATTGTATTGCTGCGATTGAAGCTGGCAAGCACGTTGTTTGCACAAAACCGATGGTTACTTCCTTGGCAGATGCACAACGTTTGGTTGACTTAGTGCGTCAACAAGGTGTCAAATTCCTTGTGGGACAGACTATGCGATTTGATCTTCAGTTTTTAACAATGAAACGGCTATACGATGATGGTGATTTAGGGGACATCATGGTGGCAGATGCGTATTATGTTCATGACATGCGCGAGGTTTACGATTTTACACCGTGGCGGCTCCAAGTTCCACAAGACTTGATGTTTGGTGGGGTTGTGCATCCTGTTGATATTTTACGTAGTTTTCTCGGTGATGTTGAAGAGGTGCATGCATATGGTACAAAAGGCACACTTACACCTGAATACCCCATCAAAAACAACTTCTTTCTCAATCTGAAGTTTAAAAACGGACAAATCGCACGGGCAATGGGTCTATACGATGTTGTTCATCCTCCTATGCCTATGATGCAAGTATCTATATACGGTAGTAAAGGAACTATGATTAGTGATTTTACCGATAACAAAGGCGGACAAGTAAAACTCATGCTTGATAAAATGTCTGCGAGAGAACCTTTTGAGATGACATGTGACCCTGAAGTTGACACGAGTGTTTATGGACACGGACAAACGGTTATTCGGTATATGCGGCATTTTCAGGAATGTCTTGAAAACGATTTAGAACCGTCCCCGAATGTGGTTGATGGAGCGAAATCTATTGCTGTCGGTGTTGCTGCTTGGGAATCAATTGAATCCGGAAAACCTGTGAAAGTTTTCAACGAATTTTAATATCTTATTCTACAAATACTATAGTTTGGTAATAGTATGTACTGTTGCTATTGTCTGATTGAGTGGAAACATCATACTTATCTATCTGTAATGTTTGACACACCTGTCGTCCCGCTGGGCTTCTAGATTGATATATCAGAATTTATCAATCTTTGGTGTCAAAACCCCGTTGCTTTAGCACGGGGATATAGACACCACAATATAACCTGACTTTTAGCGTGAAACATGGTATCCTTGTAGGACTACTTCAGGGCAGATATTTTTCGTATCTCACACCACCACAAATGGGAAGTAGTGACCTTTCAAGGAAGTAGTGATATGCCCTTAAAAACACATAAGATTGCCTTAATTCCAAATAACAAGCAGTATAATTGGTTTGCTCAGCAATGTGGTTATGCCCGTTTTGCATATAATCATGCCTTA
>JAPOQK010000013.1 GCA_026710795.1 Candidatus Poribacteria bacterium | reverse complement strand
TTTTTAGTTGTCAGAATTGTGGGATTGTCTGAATCGCTGAAGGCGCAGAGGACGCTGAAGGAAGAGGGAAATATCTGAACCAGGATTTACCAAATCAACGGTATGAATGCCATTAAGGCATTCCCCGGGATTATAGGATTTACAAATCAAGAAATCAACGGTATGAACGCCTGTTGGCGTTCCCCCAAATCAACGCCGAATACGCCAAATCAACGGTATGAATGCCATTAAGGCATTCCCCGTATGGTATTCGGCGGGTATGAATGCCATTAAGGCATTTCCCGGGATAAGAGAAGAGGGTTTTTGGTGGGTTGACTGGTAGTCGGGAATCGGAGTTCCCTCGGACATCTCAATATGTCCCATTAATTCTAAATTTCACTATAAATAACCCTGTCAGTTGACACCTATGGGTTTTTTATTTTTCATAGTGGTAGTATAATAACACGTATTGTTGGGGTTGGGAAGGAAATTTTGCACTTGACAAGTCAATAATAATATGTTAGTTTTCTATGAGCAGCAGATGTCTGTTATTGAAATGACATCTTAACACGATTGAATACGAGACATCAATTTTGACAGATCTTCTAAGATAAGTCTGAGGATGTACAGTGCGATATTACAAGACAATAGTCTTATTAAGTTTTTTGGCAATAAGCGCATTAATATTCTATTTTCTTATGAGAATGGAGGAGTCAGAGCGTGATAAGAGGGCAGCATTAAGACCAATTGAACTACCTTATACTTGGATAGGGAATATTAGCAAAGCGTCTATTGCTGAACCTTCCGGTATAACTTATCACCCATTGAGAAAAACTCTGTTTGTTGTAGATGACGGAGGAATTCTGCATGAAATCACCTCAGACGGTGTGAGTATAAAAAATAAGGATCTCCAAGGTCGGGACCTTGAGGGTATTACGACTAATCCTGTAACAGGTTGGCTATATGCTGTTGTTGAGGGTGATGAAACGATTTTGGAAATTAGTCCTGAAACACTCATTATAAGTAGAGAGTTTAAAATCAACCGTACATTTGATGGGAAAACACTATTGGAAAAGGGTGGAATGGGAGTGGAAGCGATTGCATTTGTTCCAGACCCTTTACATGTGGAGGGTGGGACTTTCTGGATAGGTAATCAAACTTTTAGTCTCAAACCAAATGATGAGCCTTCTATAGTATGTGAGGTGGAGGTGCCCTTAAACAGTTCAGTTGCAGAAAAAGCGGAAGGAACTATTGTCCGTTACCATAAGATGAATTTCATAGATATATCTGGACTTGCCTATGATACTCAAAGCGATTCTCTGGTGTTGATTAGTGATACAACAAACCTACTGGTTGAACTCAAACGTGATGGTAATTTAACCCATCATTATCTCTTGCCTGGGGATGATCAGGAAGGCGTGACATTAGATGGTCTCGGTTATATGTATATTGCACAAGAAAATGGTGAAATAATCAAGTTGGCTGATCGCAGGCTTCGTTAGTATCTGTGTCAGTTAAGCGAAGTAGCACGATCCCTGGCATAAGATCTAAAATAGGATTGAGAGATGAATACTGTTCTGCTGTGTAACCGCAATCTACTCGCCACAATACCTGCACATTACCCTCATCATAGATAATACCTGATGCAAGTATATTCCCTTCTTGGTCTTCTAACTGAAAACATCTACGGCGTTTGGTGTCCATAGCAGGACCTTAGTGTGTTGAATTGATTCATTTCGTCCGAATAAAACTTGCCTTTTAAATATCGACAAAATCAGCATCTACTTTATGTGCGATTACTCCCGCTTCATGTCCCCGATTGAGCAGTTCCTGTACTGCCGTTCTTCCGTTATCTCCATAATCTAACGTATAGTCATTCACATACATCCCAACGAATTTGTCAGCAAGGTCCGTTTCCATATCGCGTGCGTAAGTCATTGCATATTCAAGACCAAGTTCACGGTGGTCAAGTGAATACTGTATACTCTGTTTGAGTAGTGATGTAATATCCCGTATTTTCTCAGTACCAAGGTTTCGTCTTATTACATTTGCTCCGAGAGGCAATGGCAATCCAGTAACTTCATACCACCATTCTCCTAAATCAATGATTTTGTGAAGTCCTTCATGCGCATAAGTGAGTTGTCCTTCGTGGATGATGAGTCCTGCATCAACTTTACCGTTCTGCACTGCCTCAATTATCTGATCAAATTGGTATGTTTCTGTTTCAACGTCTGCGTTGTAAAGCTTCATAGTTAGGTATGCGGTAGTCATTTCACCGGGAATTGCGATACGTTTACCCGTTATGTCATCTATTGGTTCTTTAGATACGACGAGAGGTCCGTAATTATCCCCAATGCTTGCCCCGCAAGGCATAAGTGCGTAATCTTTTGCAACATAGGCGTATGCGTGAACTGAAATTGCAGTTACTTCAAGTTCTGCATTCAATGCCCTTTTATTTAGAGATTCAATGTCTTCTATAACATGGACTATTTCATAAGGTTCAGTCTTAATTACATCTTTAGCGAGTGCATAGAACATGAACGCATCATCTGAATCTGGACTGTGTCCGATCCTAATTTTCTCTGTTTCTGACATTCCTGTATCCTTTCATACATTGTCTTTTCCGTTTGTATGTGGTATTATAGTGAATCTTATAGTATATAGCAACACATCTTGTAGTTATGGAACCGCACCTTCCATTTATTTCTTTAGATTAAGCAGATGACACAACAATATATATACCTTGTTGCAATTCCATTTCAACTAAACGAACTTGCCTCAGCAGAATCTATAGCATTGACGGGTTCTGCCCCAGATGAACACGGAATTACGATTTCCAATACATGCGTTGATACTCGTCGTGGTGCTTACCTAAAAAGTTGTACCGAAATACTTTTTGAAGCCGCAAGTGTCAAAGAACTCTGTGCAAACATCCGTTCAGCGGAGTTATATGCGGATGGCTTCCGGGTATCAGTTGTAAAAAAACCGAGAAGTTTAAGTCTTGACTCAATGGTGTTGGCACGGCAGATCGGAAGTGTTATCGGTGGTAAACCGAATTTGTCCTCTCCGCGGGTTGTTTTTATGACAATTATTACCTCCGAAAAAATATGGTTTGGTCGTCTACTGTCAGAATCCGATGGAATATGGAACGCCTTCAATCAACGACCCTATGTAACATCAAGTTCACTTCCGTCAAGGTTAGCACTTGCATTGGTCAATCTTGTTGCTTCTCCCGGTGAACACCTACTTGACCCTTGTTGTGGCACCGGTACGATTGTGATGTCGGCTGCTCATTATGGAATTTGTGCAACCGGTTATGATAACAATCCACGCATGATTGGTGCTACAACAAAGAACTTACAGCATTACAAGTTAAAGGCGGATGTTGAATTAAAAGATGCCAGAGAAATTAGCGGAAGATTCGATGCTGTTGCTACAGATTTACCCTACGGTATTAGTCTTGTTAAAGATACTGTCGCAACAACAGAGATACTTTCCAATCTAAGAACCTGTGCCCCGAAAGCCGGTTATATAGATATCAGAGACCTAAGTCAACCGCTAAATGATTTGGGTTATAATGTAGAAGCAGTAATTCCTGTTCCTAAACTTCGTCTTTTACGACGAATTTTTATTACCTCCAATAGTGATCAATAATCATCTATATCTTCATAAAAGTCGGTTTCAGGTAAATACTCTCCTTCATCAAGTTCATCTTCCTCGTAATCTTCATAGTCCTCAAGTGTCAATAACGACCCAAGCTCGTTTGGATTATCTATATATATCTTGCAGATCCAACCGTCTCCTTCAGGTATACTATTAACGACTTCTATACTGTCCTCTAAGGCTGGGTTTACTTCGTATATTTCACCAGCAACTGGGGCATACAGGTAAAAGTTTCCACCGGTTTCGGTTTCTATCCTACCAATAATTTCACCCTGTTCACATTCTTGTTCAGGAGAGATGTCTATATAGATAATCTCTCCGTATATGTGTTGTGCGCGTTCTGTTATCCCAATAGTTCCTTCTGTGTCATCAACTTCAATCCATTCATGTGTAGTTGTATATTTCACTGTGCTCAAAGTGTATTCCTCCGAAAATTATAAACTCACTTTAAACTTGTTGATGTAGTTCCAATGTTTTGAATTCGTTCTTGAAAAGTTTCTAATTCTGTTTGTTTAATCCGAATAGCGATATTCGGATTAGGGTCATATTCGATGTTAATTATTTGACCACCTAAACGTTTACATAAGGTGACAACTGTTCCTATGTGATTATAAGATGTCTTTATATTTAAGTCTTGATAGTAATTCAGATTTACGATGTTAGCGTTTTCGAGACTTAATCGTGCACATGAGCCATAAGCTCGAATCAGACCACCGATTCCAAGGTTTATTCCCCCATAATATCTTGCGACAACAATAATTGTATTCGATAATCCAGTTGCGTGAATCGCAGCAAGAATGGGAGGACCAGCGGAATTTTTCGGTTCACCCGCATCAGTAACATATTCCATTTTAGCATCACCTTGACCGAGACTATAAGCATAACAGTAATGGGTTGCTTGACGTATACGACCTTCTATATCAGCTACAAAGGTTTTAGCCTCGTCACGGTTTTGTATTGCAGTTGCCTCGCCATAAAACCGAGATTTCTTCACTACATGTTTAGCAGACGCGATTCCACTTATGGTCTGGTATTCTCCTGACATAATTTACGTTAATATCTGACGTGATTCTATACTATACTTGTAAATGACCTATATGTCATCAATTGAGTTCGTTATTTTAATATACGTTCAAGAATCAATATCAATATCAATACATCCTAAACGTCTAAAATTCTTGTCCAATTGAAAAAGTGTAGACTGAAGTGCCCTGAACAATGTGTATTCGTTCATCTACATCCACAGTTGGGGTAAACTGTGGTGTGTAGGCAGCATTAAATGTAATGTTTCCAAACTGTACACCCATTCCTAAACAGAGACCTTCCGCTTTCCAAATTCGTTCTTCCATTTCAAAATCCGTATCTTCCAATAGATAAACGGAAGCATAACGTTTTTCGGTATCCCTGAGGTACCCGATTCTACCACCTATACGTTTGTTGTACCATATTTCAATACCAAAGTTTGTCTGGATTCCATCGGTAAATGGTGGATGCACATCCAAACCGAGACGTATCATAGTTTTTGAAAAATCCCGTTGATATGCAAAACCGGCAATAACTTCACGGTTTATTTTATTTGGAATGATGGGATCTACGAACGACAATCCATTGCTTAAATTTCGGATGACAACACCAGTTTGTATAGTCTTACCAAATTGTTGTATAAGTCCAAAATTGTATGCATAACCACGACCAATATGTTCTTTACCAATTGTATCGGTCATCTTAGAACGTAACCACTTTGCATCAAATCCAACTGATGTGTTTCTGAAAAAACTGATACCGTACCCGAAACCAAAAGCAAGATTATTTTCAGGAAAATTGTTGAGAGCTTTTCCTTCATGATTTACACGTCGAAAACTACCTTCATGTGCTATGGATAATGCGGTACCAATCGTTCCAAACTTTCCTATTGGAAATACCCAATTGAGTGTTTCAATCCCAGAAGCCTGTTGTTCAAAACGACTAAAATCCTCGTAGTCTTTATCAAAATTCTGTTTTGAAAGAATAGCAATAGACCGTGGTAAACGGGTCATGTGTATTACAAACCGATCACCATCTGTAGAAATAATTCCTGCGGGGTTGTTACCGAGCGCATTGGCACCATCAGTGACACCAGCAAAACTACCTCCCATTCCACGATGATCAGCACCATGTAATTGTTTGAGAAACCGGTCTGCATCTGATGTTGTATGTGTCTCTGCGGCTGTTGATATGGTTAAACAGATAATTAGATGTATTATTCCAAGAAACAACATTATACTTTTACATGGAATGGGAAAAGTCCATTTGAAATGATGATTCACTTTTCTATTCATTTTTTATTTACTCCAAGACAAGTGTATGCAATTGTATTTCAATGAAAGTGATAATCAAATAGATATTCTAAATGTATTTGGGGTGTTGTGTTTGTGTTTATGTAGGAGTGTGGCAGTATCCTATGTGGAACATAGTGTTACTTGTGCGATAGCATAATCCTCAGCATGTGAAAGACTGACAAAGGAACTAATCACCCCGAGTTCCGAGGCGTATTGCTTAACTTTTCCGTGTAGCACGAGAGATGGTTTACCAGAAATTTCAGCACAAATTTCTACATCCTGCCAATACATTCCAACCGTTAAACCAGTGCCAAGTGCTTTCAGTGTTGCTTCCTTCGCAGCGAACCGTGCGGCAAGTCTCCCGTAACGTGTTGCTGTTTTTCCACAATATTTTAGTTCTTGTTGTGTATAGACGCGCTGTTCAAACTTACTTCCCCAGCGTTGAGAAAGTTGTCTAATACGGTCTATCTCAATAATGTCTATACCGATCCCTTGTATCTTCTGTTGGTGCATCGAATTTTGTAAGTCAGTTCCCTTTAGCGATATAAAGCATCTGTTATACGTGCTGCGCGAGAAGTGGATTTTACATCATGAACACGGACAATATCAACGCCATGTGTGATTGACCAGCATACTGTTGACAGAGTGCCTTCAACCCGTTCTGTTACAGGTAGATCTAACAAACTGCCTATAAAGGATTTACGTGATGTGCCAATTAATAAAGGCTTGTTTAGACGTTTGAATTCGTCAAGGTGTTTTAAAATGTGAAGATTCTGTTCTATAGTTTTACCAAATCCAATTCCAGGGTCAATAATTATTCTATCCGAGTCAATACCTTTGTGTTCCGCGCTGCTAATCCAATTCTCTAATTCTGCATATATTTCTTTTACAACGTCTTGATACTGTGGTTTATGTTGCATGGTACGAGGTGTTCCCTTCATGTGCATCAAAATTACACCTGCTTCCATTTCTGCTGCAACATGTGCCATCGCAGCATCTCCTCGCAATGCGGTAATATCATTGATAATATGTGCCCCTGCTTCAAGTGCTTGTTGCGCAACGACTGCTTTTACTGTATCAATGGAGATTACTGTATCCAAATGTTCTGAAACGAGTGCGTCAATAACTGGTAATACACGATCTAATTCTATCTTTGCTGGAACGGGTTCTGCTCCGGGGCGAGAGGACTCTCCACCTATGTCTATAATAGTGGCACCGTATGCTACCATGGTTTTCGCATGTGAAACAGCAGTTTCAAGGTTTACGTATGCTCCTCCATCCGAAAATGAATCGGGAGTGACATTCAATACTCCCATGATATGGGTGTATTCACCATAATTGAGTTGTTTACCTCTACAGTTCATGTAAGGGATTTCGCAGGCAACTGTGGTCGGGGACCGAGAATAGCTTCAATTTCATCGGTTATAAGTGTTTCATGTTCTAACAAGGCATCTGCAAGCATTTTCAAACCATCAAGGTTAGTCTCAATTATATCTTTTGCCTTTTCGTAACATTCCATCACAATGTCATTGACTGCTTTATCAATTGCGATAGCAGTCTCTTCACTGTAGTCTTGGTGTACAGCCAATTCTTTACCGAGGAAAACCTGTTCGTCTCTTCTACCGTATGTCAACGGTCCTAATGGACTCATGCCCCATTGTGTGACCATAAGGCGTGCAAGACGTGTTGCTCGTTCAAAATCACTTTGTGCCCCAGTCGTCTGTTCACTAAATATAATCTCTTCTGCGACACGTCCACCCAAAAATACGATGATATCTGCAATGAGTTTTTTTCTATTTGGATTATGACGTTCTTCAGTTGGGAGAAGTGCGGTTACTCCGAGTGCTCTACCTCTCGGAACAATTGTACATTTATAGTTTGGATCACTTTCGGGGACAAAGTGCGATATAAGTGCATGTCCAGCCTCATGATAAGCAGTAACGCGCCTTTCTTCATCACTAATGACAAGACTTCTACGTTCAGGTCCCATCATGACACGATCTTTTGCTTCATCAAAGCATGCCATATCGATATGTTCTTTGTCTTCCCTTGCTGCGAGCAGTGCGGCTTCGTTTGCCATATTTTTCAGGTCAGCACCCGAAAAGCCTGGCGTCGCTTTCGCTAATATTTCTAAGTTGACATCGTCGCCCATTTTAAAAGGTTCTTTTGTATGGACACCAAGAATAGCTTTTCTACCCCGTACATCTGGTAAATCAACTATGACCTGACGATCAAATCTTCCGGGTCGTAACAGTGCTGGATCCAAAACATCCGGACGGTTTGTCGCTGCAATCATAATTACAGTTTCGGATTCCTCAAATCCTTGCATCTGAACAAGCAGGGCATTTAGGGTCTGTTCTCTCTCGTCGTGACCACCACCGATACCCGCTCCCCGATGTCGTCCAACGGCATCAAGTTCATCAATAAAAATAATGCAAGGAGCATTCTTCTTACCTGTTTCAAATAGGTCTCGGACTCTTGAAGCACCGACACCAACAAACATCTCAACAAAATCGGAACCACTGATACTAAAAAATGGGACATCTGCTTCACCTGCGACAGCTTTTGCCAACATCGTTTTCCCAGTTCCAGGAGGACCGACTAACAATACCCCTTTAGGTATTGTGCCACCGAGACGTTCATATTTTTTAGGGGCTTTAAGAAAATGGATAACTTCTTCAAGTGCTTCTTTTGCTTCATCAGCTCCTGCGACATCTTCAAAGGTGACAGGTTTTTCGGTTTCGGTATGAAGTTTTGCCTTACTTTTTCCGAAAGAAAGGGCACGGTTTCCACTCCCTTGCATCTGTCGAGAAAGGAAAATCA
This sequence comes from Candidatus Poribacteria bacterium, assembly GCA_026710795.1. GTDB lineage: Bacteria > Poribacteria > WGA-4E > WGA-4E > WGA-3G > MSPOR6. Next base: position 72,326 of record JAPOQK010000013.1, on the reverse strand, counting down.
TCAATCCCAAAAAAATTAATAAGGGGACAACTGTTGTTCCGAAAACAAGTAGCCAGTCAGGAAAATTTGATCTCGGTTTTATTCTATAGCGTATGCTTCCTTTATCCAATTTATCCAGCAAATCATAATCTTCACTTGTGTCCCGACGGGTTTTAAATTCACCACTCCATGTTTCTGGGAACATCACATTTTCAGATGTCTGTTCTTCCTTTATTCTTGGCACGTAACCATCAAGAAACTTACCTTCAACCGACTCATCATCAATAAGTAGGTATCCTTCAAAAGGACTTGATTCCAATGTTATGTAGTAATGGAAATCGGATGTTGCCATCTCGTAGACATGGTCGCTTCTATTCATAATTTGGTAAATAGCAACTACAACGACCAATCCTAAAATAAACCACACGAGCATGTTTTTTGTGTTTTTGTTCACGACCAATCGCCTCGTTTTCTATAAAAAATATATGGATTTGTTTTGATGCTGTAGTATATGACACGCATCCATAGAAAAGGACTCATAAGAGTATATTCAAACAAGGTTAGTAACAACTTGCTTGTTCAATGTCTGTTATAGTAATATGTATATTATAATTCTTAACACATTATAACACACATTTCGCTTAATATCAACTGAATTTGAAAAAAACCTGTTATAGTCCTATTCAAAGATTAATTTCTAAGTTCTTTCTATCTATTATTATAGGTTTTCTTTTGTAGGCGTTCCCCGGGTCGCCCCTACAAGAAGATAATCGGACTTAGAATGCCCGATTTAGTCAATACATCTTTCGCATCCCTATGCATCCTATTTGCAGTTGACATGTACTAAAGATTGTGTGTATAATTACCTAAATCTATAATATCATTGGAGTAAATAATGGAAGAGAAAGTATTCCACGTTGGCGGGGTTGAATTCCACGTAGACAACCGTAATTTCGGTGAGGATGGTGGTCCATCCGTGCGCGTTTTCGGAGAAACTGATGGCAAAAACATCCAGTTACTACGTTTCGACTGCTTTAGAAAAAACCCGCACTATCATTACGATCCTTCTGGAAAGAATGATCATCGAAACCTTGATAAAACAGAAGTACCGGATTCAATTGCATGGACGATTGAACAGCTTGGAGAAAACCTCGTAGAGATGATAAACACTGCAGGTTATAACGGTATAGCAGAACAAGTTGACCAAGCAGCGGTGTTGGAAATACTATCTGAGATTGAATCTCTAATGCGGAATGATAACTAATCAAAAAGGTACATACAATAAGACGTACAAAGGAGTAATTTACATGAATAGGATTATTTTTATAGCCATTTTCCTTATAACTGTTATGGCAGTGTTTAATACTTTTGCCCGTACTCCACAGGAATTAGGAAAATGGGAAATAGGCGAATTATTACTTGAAAACCATAGCTTTGAAGATGGTTTGGCAGCATGGGAATTAGAAGATGGTGCTTGTTGTGATCGTGGTGGGTTATATACAATGGAAATTGATAAGGATAATCCACAACATGGAAACCAATCACTCAAGATCGTTGGTCATATAGCAACTGGAACAGGATGGCATGCCAAGATTAAACAAAAAGATGTATCTATGAGAGCGGATAAGAAATATACGATCATCTTTTGGGCACGTTCTGAAAAAGCCAGACCAGCACAGTTTAATGTTCAAATACAACAGGATCCATGGGACTTCCTTCAAGGAGGAGACTTCACTATAAAAGGTCCTGAATGGGAAGAATATTCTCTCACATTTACTGCCTCACAAACTGTGAACAGACTTATGTGGGTGTCTATTGCAATTGCTGAATCTGATATTGATTTTTGGATTGATAACTTCCGTTTCTTTGAAGGTGAACCGGAAGACGATCTGACACGTGATGAACCTTTCTCGGTTGATGCAAAACAAAAATTGACAACACAATGGGCATCTGTAAAGACAGACCGATTCTAATGAAGAGATATTAATAAATTATAGCCGTCACACTCTTTTATTTCTATGTGTGACGGCTGTGTTTTTTAATGTAGAATAACGAAATTAAGCTAACCAATTATGATGCAAAAACATAGCCAGAATGGATTTTAAAAGGAGTATAATGCTGTTACAGATACCAACGCACTCAATTCAAAGGCATCACTGTCTTTATCATAAAGTGTTTCCTGTTGTAACGGCAACATCAACATCACTGTAAGTGGCACATTATACGGAGTGGCATAAGTGGTTCCAAACGATACCATACTAAAACGTAATCCCGTATTGATGTCCTTCTCTCCTGCCCAATAGGCATAAGATTGATAGAGACCCAAATAACTTGTCTGAAGTGAAAGCCAATTGGTCAAGCGATAATTCAACCCACCTGTATAAGTTACATCCCAAGATCCACGATATGATTTACTATTTTCATAGAATGGAAACTTACCGCGAATACTTGCATTTGCCCTCAATCCTCCATAGACAGGAAAACTGTACCGAAGATCACCAATCGGATTGAATGTGCCAGTACCAAATTGGATATGTAAATGTTCCTTCCCCATATCACCAAGAATCCACGGATCATCTTCGGTTTTACCAGTTGGAATCGTAGTCCCGAATTTCGCAGTGAGCATATCGTTCTGTCCAACGAGTCCATGCATAGAATAACCTAACAAAAGATCTGTATCTGATATTCCCCTATAGGTCGCATTCCGATGATGGATATCCTGATTCCGCAATATCATAGCGCGCTCATCAGGATCCTCAAACGATTCTATATCTGGAATCTTTGCTACTTGACTTCTTATCTCGTAAGGTTGAGTCACTTCTAAGCGTAACTCTTGACTGAGTTGATATTTTAATCCGAAATCAAACCGAACAACGTTCAACTCTACTTCATGCCTGTGTTGCGATACCTGTATGACTTCTCCATCAAGAGATATTCCTTTTCTCTCATGGTGTCTACCTTGCGCATTGAATCCTCGGGTGCCAAACAATAACTGAAATTTATTTTGCTCTGAAGTTAAACTAACTTCACTTCCACCACCTTGTGGGATGGTTGGGTTACTTCAAGCACCTCAGCTCTCTTGGGCAAAACCCAAAGAGATAAAGATAAATTGGATTGCCACAATAACCGAAACAAGTTTATACATGGTTTCTTTTACCTCAAGGTTATGTATTTTGATTTGTTGTATTTGTTGTATTATCTCAATCAATAATTGTAACAAATTGTTGATAGATTTGTCAACGCAAATGTTGTGTAGTCATGGCTATTTATAGTGAACTTTAGAATTAACAGGACATTTTGAGTTGTAGGAGCGGCATCTTATCCTGAAAATCATATAATCTTGTAAATCCTGGTTCAGACAAAAAACTGACCACTGAAAACCGAAAACTATGTGAAACATACATGAAACATATTGTTCCAAACCCTAGATAACCTTCCATCAGGTCCAATCCCGTGTTATAATACTATCACTATGAAAAACGTAACAATTGCATACAAACCTAACGTAACCAGATTCGTAAGCCTGAGCAAACGTAGCCACCTCCGACATTGGAAACCTAATGAAAACTTATATGCAGTAGGTGATTTTTCTTACTCCAATCTACAGACTATGAACCAACCAGTCTGTATAGCTGTATATGGACATTCCATACCAAGTTTTCTGAGTTTCATGGTTCCATGTCTTACAAATTACGAAGGTAGGTCAAGACAAGAAAAAGACCAAAAAGGAGCAAAAAAAAATGTGAAATTCGCGTCACTTTCCTTGTCCTGACTGAATTCTTAACGTCACTTATGACGTGCAAAACGTCACAATTTAAACACATACTGATAGACAAGGTAAAACTAAACTGATAGATCTATGTTTCGCTTCTCTATACCCGATCTACGAGTTAAAACTATCAAGTAATTTTAAAATCTGTAATAAATAATCATGAACCTATATACATAAATTTGAAGTTGACATCTCTGGATTGATACAATATACTTTTACAATATAGTCGGTTATAATTGAGAAAATTGATAAGATTACATAAATATCTATATTTGGTGAAATAATGAGTAATTATGAAGTAATAGTTAATTCAAGAACGCATTTAGTTGTTGATACCGATACAAATCGTTGTCTTGGTGGTATTGGAACTAATTTCTATCGTCCCTTTGTCTTTCCATTCTATACGCCTGCTGGACATACAGTGATACAAGAATTCGCTTTTGATCATCCGTTCCATAACGGGATTTTTGTGGGACAAGCTCCAATACATGTTGGAGACCGTGAAGCCTGGTTTTGGGGTGCACCACCACGCCGATCCTTTACAGATAGACTCTTTGAGAAATTAGGTCGTATGGAAACACAGAAAGAGATCGAAATCACTACGCATACAGATGGAATAAAGTTTGTACAGAATGTAATTTGGCGTGATGATGAAGAAGAACCATTACTTAACGAAATTCGTACTGTAAATCTATACACGCTTGCTGATGCCACAGTTTGCGATATGACAAGCGAGAAAATTGCATGTTATGGAACCGTTGAATATCCACAAACAAAGTACGGAAGCATCGGTATGCGTGTAGAACCAAGACTATTGCCAGTCATGGGTGGAATTGTTATTGGGGACAACAATCGTAGAGGAAAAGTAGATGCAATAGACGATAATTTCTCCGATTTTGTGGCATACCAAAACCAATTAACTGGGCATGGGCATTATGGAGTTTTTATGACAATACTTGAAGATGGAATTCGTGGTCCGTGGTTTATTCGGGATTACGGTATGGCTCTATATAACCCTACACAGACTGGTCCTGTTTCCACGCAAGAAAATGGATCATGGAAGATTTCACTCAGATATGTTGCTTACGATGGTGAATTAACAGCACAAAGGTCCAATGACTGGTGTAAGGTATAGATGGATACAGAAAGTATACTTGAACTTAAAAATATTACCAAAAGATTCGGTAATCTTATAGCAGTTGACAATGTCAATTTTGAACTACATGCTGGTGAAATCCATGCCATTTTAGGGGAAAATGGCGCGGGAAAATCCACCCTAATGAATCTCATCTACGGTCTCTACCAACCTACCGATGGGAGTATCCATATATCTGGAATTCAAAAACAATTTAGATCCCCGCGCGATGCGATAGCAAATGGTGTTGGTATGGTGCATCAACACTTTATGCTTGTAGAAAACCTTACCGTTGCTGAAAATATAGCCTTAACCGTCGCGAAATTCAGTTCAAGGGTCGGTAAGACACATCCTCGTGGTGAAATTAATCCTTCTCATAAAGGAAACAGCAACAAACCGAAACTGAGCAAGTTTCGCTATAAAACAGACGAAGCAATCCAGATTACCGAGTCCCTTTCCCAGCAATACGGTTTAACTGTCGACCCAACCGCACTTGTCCGTTCTCTATCTGTAGGATTAAAACAACGGGTTGAAATACTGAAAGCTCTTGCAGTGGATGCACGTATTCTGATCCTTGATGAACCGACAGCAGTTCTGAGTCCACATGAGGTCACTGGCTTTTTTAATATTTTACGTAAACTAAAAGATGATAATAGATCCATTCTATTTATCAGTCATAAAATGAAAGAAGTATTAGAAATCAGTGATAGGATTACGGTATTAAGACATGGAAAGAAAGTCTACAACGGTATTACTGGTGAACTCTCAACGCGTGAACTTGCAAGAGAGATGATCGGAGAAGAAGTAACAGAAATTGAACGTAATCAGAACATAATTACAAATGACATTGTACTTAATATATCTAACCTAACAATACGAGGGAACAGAGACGAAATTACTGTAAAAGATCTCAATTTGAAAACATTTCGTGGTGAAATTGTTGGAATTGCAGGGGTTGATGGAAATGGACAACGTGAATTGGCTGAAGCTATAATGGGATTGCGACCAATCCTATCGGGAAAGGTAGAGATATTAGGTAATCAACCAATCGGCACAAGAAATATACGACAATGTAGTGTCGGATACATACCGGAAGATAGACGCACAATGGGCATTATCACATCCTTCTCAATCGCAGAGAATCTCCTTTTGAATGTACCACATTTAGATAATATCTCAAAATGGACCGTGATTGATCAGACATCAAAGTTCAAAACTGCTAAGAAATTGATTGATAATTACGACATACGTCCTCCAAATGCAAGTATTCCTGCAGCTGCTTTATCCGGTGGAAATCAGCAAAAAATAGTACTGGCAAGAGAAATCTCTCCACAACCGGATCTACTCGTTGCAGTGAATCCTACACGCGGATTAGACATTAGTGCTGCACAATATGTACACAAAAATATGCTCACTCAACGGAAAAAAAACAAATCTGTTCTCTTGATTTCAACGGAATTGGATGAAGTACTCAAGATGAGTGATCGACTATATGTTATGTCCAGAGGAAAACTACTTGAAGCTACTTCACACCGAGACGATATTGCAGCATTGGGACTATTGATGACTGGAGAAACAGATACGAATGCCTAATTTTCCTGATTCATACCTTAAAGCAAAACACTATTATCTTAGTATAATGGAAAAATCTCCACGATTTTTTCAATGGATCGTGACCCCCTCACTCATTTTATGTGGAGCGTTTTTCGTAAATGGAATCATCATATTATTATGCGGTTACAACCCTTTTCAAGCTTATGTAGCCGCTTTTGAAGGGTCATTCGGTTCTCCAAGAGCTATTGGAGAAACTTTGGTAAAAAGCACTCCATATTTAATGACAGGACTATCAGTTGCAATTGCATTTCGATGTGGCATTTGGAATATAGGTGCTGAAGGACAGTTTTTGATGGGTGCTCTGGTAGCGACCTTTTTTGGCACAAAAATAGCAACTTTACTGCCACAGTCTACTTGGATTTCCATACCAATTTGTCTTTTACTCGCTGTTCTCGCGGGAGGATTATGGGGAATTATTCCAGCAGTACTAAAAGTGGCACGAGGCGTGAATGAAGTTATCAGCACAATCATGTTAAACTATATTGCTATTCACTTTGTTAGTCTAATGATAGATGGAGGACCGCTTCAAGAAGCATCAAGAACTGGACCACAAAGCGATCCTATTGCACAATGGGTTACGCTTCCGAGACTATTTGAATCTCACAGAGTGCATCCTGGAATCGGTATCGCGGTGGTATTGGCTATCATCTTGACTTTTGTCTTATTTCGGACTACCTTTGGTTATCAACTCCGTGCTGTCGGTGAAGGAGCAGATGCTGCAAAAGCAGCAGGTTTTTCTGTCGCATACAATACAATCCGAGTCTTTATCCTTAGCGGAGCACTCGCCGCACTCGGTGGGGCAATCGAATTGATGGCTCTCACTCCTCGACTTACAGAAAATTTTTCTCCAGGATATGGTTACACGGCAATCGCAGTTGCCCTATTAGCAAAGTTGCACCCATTGTTGACAATTGCTACTGCGCTGTTATTTGGGGCACTTTCAAAGGGAGCATTTGCCATGGAAGCAGAGGTAGGAATATCCAAACAAGTGACTTGGATGATGCAAGCAACCATACTGCTTTTTGTAATCGGTTTTGGCTCGTTGTCATTGTTACAAAAACACCATCAAACAAATTAATTACGGTTTAACATCATATTGGAATTATATAAAAAGTGAACTTTGTTGAGTTTCTTGAAGATATTATCGCAGCCACGATACGTGGAGCAACACCATTATTAATCGCTGCCTTGGGAGAGGTTGTTTCACAACGGGCAGGTATTATTAATATCGGCATTGAAGGTATGATGCTAATTGGTGCTTTGTTTGGAATGATGGGATCATTTTATGCATCAGGATTACCATTTGTCGCACCTTGGATTGGACTGTTGTTTGCAGGTATTAGTGGTCTTGCAACAGCAGCAATATTTGCCTATTTTGCAATCAATTTACGGGGTGACCAAGTTGTCATCGGAACTGCTATCACACTATTTGCATTGGGTTTAACAGAGGTGATATACAGACGATTGTTCGGGGAAACTGGTAGTCCACAAAGTGTCACCAATTTCAAAGAATTCGATATACCAATTCTCTCTCAGATTCCATTACTCGGTCAGGCACTATTTTCACATAATATAATCGTCTTTCTGGCAGTGATACTTGTACCTTGTATATATTTCTTCCTTTACCATACACAACAAGGTTTAAGAATACGCGCATGTGGTGAACATCCTAAAGCAATTGCAACAGTCGGATCAAATGTCTCACTCCTACGTACCTTGTGTATTTTGTTTGCGGGAACTATGGCAGGTCTAGGAGGAGGATATCTATCACTTGCTGATGTGCCATATTTCATACCCGAAATGACTGCAGGTCGTGGTTTTATTGCACTTGCAATCGTTATTTTTGGAAAATGGCATCCGACAAAAGTCTTTGGGGCAGCATTGCTTTTCGGTCTTGGTTTTGCATTGGACAATCGGTTTCAAGCAACTGGATTAGGAATTCAATATCAATGGTTTTTGATGTTACCATTTGTCCTATGTTTAGCAGTATTGGCAGGTTTCGTCGGACGCGCTGAGGCACCACTTGCATTAGGCAAACCTTATGACCCATCGGAATAATTACAATTGGTTCATAGATCAGCGATGGGGTATCACCGTTATAATCACTTCATCACAAGACCTTGTCACTTTAGTGTGGAATGTAGTGGTGATCCATTATATGTACACGCCTATTACAAGGGTTTAACGGTGTAGGTTACGCTTCATTGAGAACCATTTACCACTGTGCTTGGGTTAGACCAGTTTGCCGTGGCACATTCATCTACGAGCCAATCCTGAGCGTTCATAGTATCTTGGAAAAGTTCTTGCGATAACAGATAGACGGAATTATTCCAATATTTCATCAAGTTCAACATCCTGCTTTGGATCTGATTTTATGGCTGTAGTTTTAGTAGCAGATTTGTATCCAAAAAACTCAATTTCACTGATTTTTGCTGGATATCTCCTCATATTAAACTGTCGATTCCTGTTACGATTGTTCCTATTTTCTGGATTCCTATCATATTCATCAGCTTCAGCCATAAATTCTGCTTTTGCTCTACGGTTCAGTGAAGCACCGTCAAATGTGTCCAAAACTACCAAACGTATACTGTCAATTGGATATGTCTGTAATAATGGGATTTCAATAGGATTTGATTTAACCATTTTTACCTCTTCCAATAATTGCCAATCTGTTTCAGAATGCAAAGTTCTACCCTTATCTGCATAGATTGCGAATTTCTTGATATTTTCCGAATGTACAACAATACGTCGGACCATTCTCTTCTCAGGTAATGTTACAATAACTTCTGTCGCATTACTTGAACCGTAAAGCCTACCAGGTCCAGTAGTAGAACTTCTCGTTTCACCTATAGTATTATAATTTCCATCAATCATTTCTGGATTTGTAGACTGAGTTCCATCAAGTAGAGCGTAATTCTCACTCCATTCCTGTTCAGTTAGTAAAATATGACAACCAGCCAAAACAATTAAACTTGCGAGAATTATGTTTAATAGTAGGAAACGAATATACATTAGATTACTCCTATGATTTATATTATCATATATTTTCATGATGTTATAAATCAACTTCATTATAGTCTTTATGATATATACTAAAATAACAGACAAATCATATTCTGTCAAATCAATCATCACATGTATTAGATAGAAAAATATAAATAACAGCTTAGCGTATCTTGTAGTAGTAGTTTTTTAGACAGATTACTATGTGATTTGTTCTGTAAGTTATCATTTTTTGTTTAGGTGATTTATCAATTATCCAACCAGATTACCTTGAATAAGTGTATTGTGTAGATAGCATACCCGATATCTTGGTAATATCATATTCCCATACGCAAAGCAACGGCAGCAAGCAAAATAAGAAGCGAAACTACACCCATCATACTTGACACTATAGATATTTTTTTTACGAAAGGCTTTATGTCATTTGGTAAGTCATCCATTGTCTCGTCTAAAGTCTCAATTGCAGATGCCAATTTTGGTCCGTACACAAAACTGTGCAAACCCGTCAGAACAACCAAAGCAATAAAGAGCATTAGTTTGATGAATAGCGTCCTCATAAAATTAGAAACTACTTCCGATTCTAAAGAAGCAGAGAAGTCTATTGCCTCGAATATATTTGCAATTCCTGTAAACAAAAGGATTATCACACAACCCCAAACAATCGGTTCAAACCGTTTTCCGATATGGGTCAACAACTTTATTCGTTGAACAGGTGGCAAGTTCTTTCTAAAATATGGAACAATGACCATTGCTAATATCAAGTTACCACCAATCCAGATTACAGCAGCAAGGACATGTATCCAACGGATAAATAACCAAAACAAGTCTATCATATTTGTTTATCCTTATAGTTATGTATGTAGAATACTATAACTTATTTCATCGTGTAGACATAGATTCATCTATGTGTTGTATTACAGACGCAGTTCGGGTAATTAATGCATTTCTTTCTTCACCTGAAAGTGGGACAGGCGCAAATCTAAGATGATCACACTTTTTAAGAATGTCTATAATATCATCAACGATTTGTAATGAAATACTATAATGTTGACAAATTCCCTGAATTTCCGTTGTGTTTAGTTTTCGGTAAGGTTCATTTTGTAAATCACAGAGATATTGATTGATTAATTTTGATATTTCCTCCCCCAATGATGCAGTTCCTGTAACATTCTCCAATGAAGCCAATCGCTCTAATATTGGATTTCCTTGATCAAGACGAGTAGCAGCATTTTGTGGAGGATTTCCGTTATGTGACTTGAATTTCAAGCTATACAGTAGGTATCCTCCCATTACCAATAAAGCAAGCAAGGAGATAAGTATTAACCACACCAACCAAGGTATAGTATCTGAGTCAATTTCCTCAACATCAGTGTGATTGGGTAGTACAGTGATAGGGATAGGAGTTGTATTGGTTGTATGAAAGTCTTTCGTGTGTGGATTAAAGTATGCATATTGTAATGCTGGAATTTGTAAGATACCAGCTCTTAATGGAATAATCACATAAGTGTAAATCGAACTATCGGATGTATCGGTTTTTACCTGATTTGGAGGATCAACTCTGAATCCATTTAATGATGACAATTTTGGAGGATTAACAGTCTTGAAATTACCTGTTCCCGAAATATTTAGTGTTAGTGTAAGGGCTTTTCGGACTTCAAGTTTCATCCTGTCAACTTGTGCTGTGATACTATATTCACCCACAGCACCATTGAAGTGTGGAGGTCGTCCTAATTCTGGTATTGGTTCAACATTGAGTGGAATCGGATCTGTTTTTAATATCTTTGGTCTACCTTTAATCGGTAACTCTAATTCGGAAGGTTGTATAAGTATCTTCCCTGTATTCTGAGGATATATACGGATTATAGATTCTTGAACATAGAATGTATCACCGTTTAATTTTACAGTTGATGTTTTTTCGCTTAGTAATTCATCAACAACAAAATCTTGGAATTTAGGAAGTGATGTTGTTGTTGATGCTTCAGTAGGTAGGACAGTTGTATATAGGTATCGAAAACGATATTCTATCGCTTCATTTACGTATGGATTCTTATTACTGACAGTTGCATCAACTTTATGAATTCCACCTGAAGAGGGATGGTGATATGTGTCTGCTGCACCGACTACAATTTTACCAGGATTTGCTATATAGGGAACTCCTTGATAGGTAAAACTTATATCTGACAAAACGATCTCACCGATTTTTTGTGGTATAAGCTCATAAACCCATGCCATTGTAACGGCAATTTTGTCTTCAACCAAACGAGGAGTAGTATTAGTTTGAAGTGGGACGGTGAGAAAATCAGGCAAAAAATTGAATTTAGGGGCACCAATATTATTGATCAGTGTATTACCAGATATAGTCAGTTCTAATATAGCCTTTTCGTTCAATTGTATATGTCGTGGTGTGATTACTGCTGCAACTTTGACCTCATTACTATACGCTTCTAATTTGAATAGAATCAACAATACGCTAAAGGTAATAATACATAATATAATCTTTAGCAGAGGAGACTGTATATTACCAATCTTTTTCACGCCTATATCCAGTGTTGAGTTTTTGTTTGAGTATCTTTTCTCGTTTAATACTTTCTTTATTGCCTAACTGTTCAAGTAATTGCTGTGTTTCAGTATTTGAAAGTTGTTGTGGTCTACCATTTTCAGTCTCTTGTTTCTGAGTCCCTTCCATATTTTGTGTTATGTTTTGTTCTTGTGAATTTAGCAATTCAAGAGCTAAAGCAAGATTATGTTTTGCATCAACGTCATTTGGATTCAATCGGAGTGAGTGTTTATATGATTCAATGGCAGCCTTTAAATCACGCAACTGAAACTGTACATTTCCCAAGTTATAATAGACAGCAGCCTCATTTGGAACATTTGAATTCAAAATTGCATTTTGAAATGCTGAAGCAGCTTGTTGATATCTACCATTTTTATAGAGGGCGGTCCCCAAGTTATAAAATGCAGTTGAATAATTGGGTTTATCTAATGTTACTTGATGAAATGCATCTGTTGCAACATCATAATTCTGTTTCCAATATGCCTCATTACCACTATTCATCATATGTCTCCAATTTCCAAACCACGCAACAAGAAAAGGGAAAAAAATAATGGAAAGAGTGTAAAATATGATCTTATTCCACATACTGAAATTATACTTTATGATGTTCTGGATTGCAAGAAATAGTAAGTTGTAGTTGGATACATCAAGAAAATGGTGGATGATAGTTACCATCCACCATTAAATTATGGGTGTAATTAACACTTCTATAATTGTTCTTGTATTATATGTCTACTATTTCCGTTTTATATCTGCCCAAATGGTAGTTAACTTCTCTCTGGGTTCAACTGGTAAAACACCCGCTATTTCTTTTAGGAAGCTATCTTGGTCATCCGACTTATCAGGATAAATATCTACTGCATCGTGTGTATCATCGTCAAAATGTAGATTAAGGTATCCGTGTCCTCCACCTTCTCCACACCGGAACAGTACAACATTTGCCCCTTTTTTCAGATCAACTTCAATATTGAAGTCAACTTGTTGTGCAGCCCCTGTCCAAGTTGGATTGTTATACCATTTTTCACCATTGATCCAGATTTGCGCATGATCATCATGAGCAGGAGACATAACGGATTTCATATTTTTAGGTGCATCAATCACACATATCGCATACAAGTCATAGTTATCTGCGGGGCCACCTCTATTCATGTTGTGTGGATCCGCAGGATCTATTTCAAAGACTGTCCACTCACGTGCACCACCATTGTCTGGCCAATTCACATCGACTGTTTTGGTTTTATTCAATCCAACTACAGTTGATAAGGACAACTGAGTTAATTTACCGTCAGTTCCTATCTCAATTAGGTCATTTGGTGCACTCACTCCAAACCCACCATTGTTAATGTAGTTAGCATCAAGTCCATACCACTTAGTGATCCATGTATCTACACCAGAATGGTCTTCGCTTAATTCAGCTCCAGCAACCTTAACCATCCATTCTGCTTCTGGAATTGGACCACCTTCAACATTAACTTTACCTTGCGCAAAAACAAGGTTTGAAGTGGATAAATAAATAGGTAATGCAAGTAATACAAGCAGTAAAAGATAACGTATTTTCATTATAGTATTTTCCTCCAAAAGATATATGATCTAAATAATCAGTAATGTTTAAATAATTGATAACAACTTATAATTTGTTATCACAATAAATTATATAATCCTTGCCTTTGACTTCAAATTCAATATAGTAAAAGAATATTATAATATTGTCAAGAAAAAAATGCCTTTAAATTGAATAATGTATTTTATTCAATTAAAGGCATATCAGTATGTCATAATTATGTAGATATAAAGACTATTTCATTTTTATATTTGCCCAAATAGTTGTTAGTTTTCTACCTACCTCAACATTGAGAAAACTATTGATTTCATTGAAGAAACTCTTTTGGTCATTGGAATTAAAGGGATATATTTTTACTGACTGGTGAGTTTTTGCATCAAAATGAAGATTCATATATGCAGCTCCACCACTCTGACCGACGCGATATAGAAGAACATTTGCCCCTTTTTTTAACTCTACCTCAACATTGTAATCAACCTGTTGAGGACCACCAGTCCAACGTGAATTATTGTACCATTTTTCTCCGTTAATCCAAATTTGGGCATAGTCATCATGTGCAGGGGACATTACAGTTTGCATTGTAGCAGATGCTCTGATAACAAGTATTCCATAAGTATCAAAATTAGTATTCACACCATTACGCACTATATTGTTTTGATTACCCGGATCAACTTCGTATACAGTCCAGTTGCGAGCACCACCATTGTTTTGTGACCATTCCATCTCAATTCTCTGGGTCTTCATCAGACCATTTACTGTTGAAAGTGTTTCTTGAAACAACCTTTGGTTAGTTCCTTTTGCGATTAGGTCAATAGGAGCTGAAGTGTTGAAGCCTCCGTTATTTTCATAATTACCATCAAGACCGTACCAATTGCGAATCCAAGTCGCAGCACCTGAATGATCTTCGTTAAGTTGCGTGCCATCTGCTGGTACTTTCATCACTTCCAATTCACCAAGAGGTCCACCTTTTATGTTGACTTCCACTTGACCAAAAGATTTACCTAAAATTGAAAGAGAAAAAGTAATAATAAGCAATGTTGACAAATAGTGTTTACTAATATGTTTCATTATTTTGTCCATACAGAACAGAATTCAAGAATTATCAAGAATACGTAGATCCATTAATTTGGATATGTATCCAGTGCGTTTTGCCATTCGGTTAATTTAGTCACACGTTGGGTTGAATCTGTTGGTATTGCAAGTGGTCTGCCACGGGTATCAATAACCAATCCGACGACCCCACCCGTTACTTCAGTTTCTATGTGAGTTCCACGACCAGTTCCAACGTCAAACTTACGTGTTGGAAGGACCTTTACAGATGCTTTTTCTCCGAGTCCAAGTGGATAGTGTCGGAGTTCGCCATACGGAATATCTTCCTTGATTGTCTGTTTATCTTCAATGTGGATTTCAACCGAGATACAACTATCTCCTTCCTTCGCAACACCAATAGGTGCGACACAAGTTCCAAGATGTATTAGACAATCTCGTTCAAAGACATGAGTGGCTGCTTCAGTATTAACTTGTGCCAGAACACCAAGTTGAGGCATCATAAAGATACTATCAACTGCAAGATGTGTTATGCCTTCAGGTTGAAATGCGTCAATCATCATAAGCATTGACTGCTGTCTTCGCGGTGCATGGGATAAAACACCTCCACTTCCAACTATCAGGTCTAATGAAATCATATTGACAAGCGATTGTCCACTCTCTTCTTGTTGAAATGCCTCTGAGATTGTCCTTTGCTGTTGTACACCACGCAATTCAACTGCAAGCTGCTTATGTTGTTCAAACGCTAATCTAAGTGCTTCACGGGCAATCGCTTGCTCCAATACCAATTCTTGTAATGTTTGGGGAATCGTAGTAGGACGTATCATCTTATTTTTAACACGATTTCGTAGATCTCCGACCTCAATATCAACAGGAACCCATCGCATTACATTCTCAATTCCTGCTTCAGCAAGTACATTTGATACACTATAACTCATACCAAGGTTAGCACTTACTGTTCGGTTAAAAATTGCCTCTGTATCACGATTTTTGAAGACAGAAAACACATCAGTTGTTGCACCACCGATATCAACACCTACAACCTGTATATCTTGCTGATCCGAAACGGTTTGGATGATTTCACCAACCGCACCAGGGGTGGGCATTATCGGTGCATCTGTCCATTCAATTAGCTTCTTATATCCGGGGGCATGAGCCATAACATGTTCAAGAAACTGGTCCTGAATTTTATGTCTGGTTGGCATTAAATCTTCACGTTCTAACACAGGACGCAAATTATCCACTATTTCAAGAGACATCATATCTTCCAAACGTTCCTTTATTAGTTCTCTTGCATCTTTGTTACCAGCAAAAATAAGTGGAAGTTCATAAGCAATTCCAAGCCGTGGTTGTGGACGTGCAGCAGCGATAATTTCCGCTAATTCCACCACATGGGAGGTAGTACCGCCATCAACTCCACCTGAGAGAAGGAGCATATCGGGACGTAACTGTCGAATCCGTTCAATTTTCTCATGTGGGAGCCGTTTGTCATTTGATGCGATGACATCCATAACTATAGCACCCGCACCCAATGCTGCACGTTCTGCACTTTCCGCTGTTAGGTTACGTACAACCCCTGCCACCATCATCTGTAATCCACCACCAGCACTACTTGTTGAAATATAGATGTCAACACCTTCATCTCCATTTTGCGGTTTTATGATGACTCCATTATCAAGAAGCTTTCGACCTGCAAGTTCCTCAACTTCAGTAATCGCATTTATTACACCTGCAGTAACATCCTCCACTGGGGCTTCAACAGTAGTTGGTGCTTCGCCACGGACAATAAGTTGGTATTCATCACCACGTTTTTCAATGAGAATTGCTTTTGTTGTAGTGCTACCACAATCCGTGGCAAGAATTGAACGGAGTTCACCCCCAGGTTCATTCATATACTTAGTCTCCTATTGAATGTATTTAAAGGGATTGAATCCCCAATTTCTTCTAATATCCCAATTGCCGTAGATACTCACGATTTTCTGTCATACGCTCTTCATCCGTTCGGTCTTCAACCATCCCTGGACAAGCAGTAATCCACCTGTCATAACCAAGTTCATCTAAAGTGGACATAATACCTGGGAAATCCATCGCATCTCCACCACCAACATCAACCCAATCTACATCAAAATTGCTGTCATCTCCACCTGTGTAACCAGAATAATCTTGAAGATGGACATAGACAAGGATATCCTTATATCTACGAATTGATTCTATAGGATCAAATCCCCAAAGTGCAGAATGTGAAACGTCTATGCACAGTTTACATTTACGTAACAGACTCATATACTTCGCCCAATCCTCAATAGAATCTACTGTTGTATTGGTGTGGATATGATAACAGACATCTAATCCGTACCTTGATGCATATTCTGCCCATTCTTCGGAAACATCAGCAAGTTTCGTGAGATCATCGTTATTTACTGGTCGGTCTTTTGGTTTTCCTGCTCCCATGAACATGAAACAATCCGCTCCAACCTCTGCTGCGAAGTCTATACGGCGTTTATTCAGTTCCATCTGTTCATAATTTTGATCAATTGGTAGTCCACGAGCTGTGACTGCAGCAACAGGCAAGTCAACATTCTCACATATTCTTCTAATACGTCGTGGTGTACCGGTCCACTCTAAGGATTGTCGCATCTCCCAACCGTCCCAACCCGCTTTTTTTAGTTGAACTAACAGTTCTTCAAAATCCGGTTGTTGCCAACGTAAAGTACTATATCCAAATTTAAAACCCATCTTCTCACTCCTCTTCTAATAAAAAATATAACAGCATGCAGTTAGGAATTATAGCAGGTTTTTATATTGCTTGCAATAAATGTTCGTTTTTGTTAGACTATTCGTATATAAGAAAATATTGTATTTTTCCGCAATTTACTCATTTTAAGGAGAAGGTATGGACAAAGTAAAACTCGGTTTTATAGGCACAGGTGGTATGGCAGGTGCTCATATGCGCAACCTGAAAGACAACTTTGAAGATGTTGAATTCTGTGCAATGTGCGATATCTCAGAAGACCGTGCAAAAGCACGTGCCGAAGAATTTGGTGGAAATGCTTATTCTGACTTTCGTGTCATGTATGATAAAGAGGATTTGGACGCAGTTTACATTTGCACACCACCGTTTGCTCACGGTGAACAGGAGCGAATCGCTTGTGAAAAAGGAATCGCAATGTTCATTGAGAAACCGATTCATTCTGAATTGGAACCCGCTGTAATAATAAATGATTATATCAAAGAGACCGGTGTTATTACAAGTGTAGGTTATCACTGGCGTTACGGTGGAAATGCACAGAACGCTAAGAAGATGCTTGAGGAACAACCTCAAATTCTCGGTGCGCTCGGTTATTGGATGGGCGGAATGCCTGGAACACCATGGTGGCGAGTCCGTGCCCAATCTGGTGGACAACACGTCGAACAGACGACACACATTTTCGATCTATGTCGGTTTCTGGTTGGTAGTGATGGTAAAACAGTACACGGTGTTGCAAATAGTGGCAGTATGACACATGTTGAAAACTACGACGTTGACGATATCACTATGGTAAACATTGAATTCGAAAACGGTGCTGTTGCAAATATCGTTTCTGCCTGTGCATTAGAAGGTTTTGGTCGTGTACATCTTGAAGTCTTCACACGTGGTCTCGTAGTTACCGTCGGTGGTCCGAACAACGCTAATCGTAAAGGAGAAACTGAACCCCTTTCTGGGGCTGGTGGACAAGATCGAGATCGTGTCTTTATTGATGCTGTCAAAAGTGGTGATGACTCAAAAATACTATCACCCTATAGTGATGCCCTGCAGACACTTCGTATTATGCTCGCTGCAAGCACTTCGTTTGTAACAGGTAAAGCTGTTGACCTATAAAGCCTTGTAAGCACACAAAGTGGACATATTACATTTAAACTTGGAAATTTTGTATCATATAAACTATTATATTTTGAGAGAGAAATATTATGCCAATTAATCAATCCATCTGTTTTGGTGGTTTCCGGCGTGACAGAGAGCCGGAGGACGTTATAAAAAAAGCCGCAGAGATAGGCTATAAATCAGTTGAAATGTTACCTGCTGATCTCTGGCCTGTTGTCCGTGACCACGGGATGCGGGTTGCAATCATCGTAGGACATTCTTCACTTCCATCTGGTTTGAATAATCCTGATAACCATGACAGGATTGAAGATGAGATTCTCAAAAATATTGACATCGCAGCGGAAAACGATATACCCGGTCTAATCTGTTTTTCTGGTAATCGTGAAGGTAGATCGGATGAAGAAGGTCGCGACAACACAATAGCCGGTATGTCCCGAGTTACAAAAGCTGCTGAAGAGAAAGGCGTAAATTTGTGTATTGAACTTCTCAACAGCAAAGTCAACCATCCTGATTATCAATGCGATAAAACTGAGTGGGGTGTTGAGGTATGTAAAGGTGTGGATTCACCTCGGGCACTGCTACTTCACGACATCTACCACATGCAGATTATGGAAGGTGACCTCATCCGTAACATCACGGATTACATTGAATATATCGGACATTTCCACACTGCAGGAAACCCCGGTCGCAGAGATCTTGATGATGAACAGGAAATATATTATCCTGCTGTTATGCGTGCTATTGCAAATACAGACTATGATCTGTATGTTGGTCATGAGTTTAGTCCAAAAGGTGATGCATTCGATGCAATGCAGCACGCTTATGATGTTTGTAATGTTTAGGTTGCTTTGATAAATTGTGGCGGGTTTTTGTCCCCGCCGATTTCTATATCCCCACACTCAGTTTTCCCTTTGGCTCTCATGAGAAAATCGGAATATACTTCATATAAAAGACATACCTATTTTAATCCAATCTTTGTTTAATCTTTTCACGACAATATTTACACGTAAAAACTGAAATTACAGTAATTTAATACAATACAATAATGTAAGTGTTATATAACAATACGCTAATCATAACACTTGCATCTCCATACAGTTTGTGGTAAAATAACCAAGTGCTGAATGTTTATAGTTTTCATATAATGCGTTACCATAAGGATACTAAAATGCCAACTCCTAAAGATGTCTTTGATAATCCTTTACAACACATTGATTTTCTGAAGTCTATAGGTTTTGAAGGTCAGTATTTTGAAAGGAAGGAAGTCTGTACAGAATCTGTTAAGAAAATTAATAAATTGAGAGAAACCATTAAAAAAACTATCTCTGCATTTGCAAACACTAACAGGCAAGGAGGTCTTTTAATTCTTGGAATAGCTGATGAGGGCAAAATCAAAGGGATACAGCATGTAGAAGAGAAAGTAATGAAAGATATCCTGAAAATTAGAGATGCTTTAATATGCCATACAACTTGGCCAAAATTAGTAGATATAGATGATTGTGGAAACCAATTATATCTACTATATACTTTATGGTCAGAAAAGGCAATATGCGAAACATTTGGTAATTTTCCAGAAGGTTGGCGAAGAGATGGTTCACAAAATTTCCAGTTAACTCAACTTGACAGGGACATGCTTAAACGTGAGAAAAAGATAGTTGATTTTGAACTGTCATACTGTTGTCCTTACAATCATGAAGAACTCGATGAAGGGGTTGTTGAAGAGTTTAGGAATGAAATCCAAAAAAGAAAAGGAGCATTATATAATCATAGTACAGAAAATATTCTAGAAAATGAAGGTGTTATCATATTAGACGAAAATGGCAAGTATGCCTTTACCAATGCTGGTTACCTATTTTTCGCTTCTAATCCACGTAAACGTTTTGCTAATGCATTTGTAAGGTTGTTACGATATGATTCCACTGCAAAGGATTTGAAAAACCGAGGAGGAATGACTCTAGATAAAGACTTTGATGGTCCTCTACCAAACATCATCCGTGATCTTCGCACCTTTTTAAAAGATTCTGCTCTTTTTCGGACTTTGTCAAAACGGAAGCAAGATGGAGGTTTTATTGATGAACCTGAATTTCCATTCATTACAGTAGATGAAGCTCTCGTAAATGCCATTATTCATAGGGATTATGGTGTTACCACACCCATTCAATGTGTTGTTTACAGGGACAGTCTGATTGTTACAAATCCCGGCAGTATTCCCCAACATGTTCCAGATAGTTTCAACCTTGGAGATATTCCGCTTAAATCTGTGCCCCGTAACCCGAAAATCGTTGAATGGATGCGTGTGATGAAAGATGAACAAGGATCAGCATTTGTACGATCATTAAGTGAGGGAACTACACAGATGTATAATGAGATGGAGAAACTTCGGTTACCCTCTCCACACTACAAAACAGATCAATACACCACCGTCACACTTTACAGTAAATTCGATGAACGGTTAGAAAAATCCACTCTAAAAACAGTCACAGAAACACAAGAATATACTAATCTTTTTCCACTTATTGAACAGTCAAGTGCTCAATCACCACGGAAAGAATTCAGGGAACTTCGTAAAAACGTTCTCACTGCGATTAAAGATGCACTTTCAAATCACGGATGGTTCATTGACGATTTAGCTTTTGGAAGGATTGTAGCTCATCGCAAAGGCAACACTTTTCTTCTGTCTCAGAAAGTTGAAGAAATAGCAAGGATATATCCTGCTTATGTTTTTCAGGTTCGAGAATATGCTCAAAATCTCTATTTGTGTCTTGATTACAAAGTTGAGTTGAAAAGTGTTGAGAAAGTCGACAGATTACTCAGGTTTATGAGTCCTGATAAAATAATAGGCAAACGTGCTACAGCCGAATATTCGGGAGAATGGAGGCAAGGAAAGATTTTGGAGATTGACTCGGAAATGACTAAGTTAGTACTCTTTGATCTTAAAACTGAAGTAGATTTACCGAATAATAAAGTAATTCCATCCTTAAGAAAAGTTGAAATTAAGCAGATTTTGAAAGAGCGAAATGTAACTCATAATTTAGACGAAAAAATTAACCAATACGCGTTGCTTTCGCAGAGAAATGCGGCAAAAACTCGCTCCGAAAAAACTCTCAAAATTGTACAGCAACTTGCCGATGAGGTATTTCCGGTTAAAGTCAACAACTTGACTCTTAAGTTATCAAAGGTCCCAGTCACTCTAAAAATACCACCATCCGGCGGTTCCTCACAAGATATTGAACCTCTCACTGTGTTTCATGAATCCGATGAACCACCAGTTCGATTTTATAATAGCCAAGTTGATACCAATATATTAGATGGATTAACAAAATATAGTTCTTACCATCCAGATATAAAAGATATTGAGTTAATCCCGATTTGTACTCCAGATTTCCGTGGAGGAATGCAGCAGCTTATTGATAGACTTAAACACGGAAAATATAAATATCGTGGTGTTGAATGGACTTTTAAGACAAAACTAACTTATCCAAATATAATACCAATTCCTATAGAAGAATATGAAATTGAATGTAAACGATTATTGCATGAAAATCCAAAATGGGTAGGAAACGAAGGTTTAAACCGTCTCTTTCTTGTTTACGTCCCAGAAGATCGGTTCCCAATAACTGACCTAAATTCACCGTACTATACGATCAAAGAATTTTTGCTTGCTAAGGGAATACCTGTCCAAATGGTAGACACGCCTACACTCAACAACGCTGATTGGAAAGATTACAATCTTGCACTCAATATTACTGCGAAATGCGGAGTAGTTCCTTGGGTCCTACCTGGAGCCTTACCGGATGCTGATTTCTTTGTTGGTTTATCATATACCCAACATCCTGATAGGAAAATAGATAGACACATGGCATTTGCCAATGTGTTCAGTGATTATGGACTCTGGAAATTTTACCAAGGAAACACCAAACCATTTAATTACGAAGAAAGACACGAATTTTACAAGGATCTCGTGCGATCAACGCTGGAACAACTCGATCTTCGAGAATCGCCGTCAATACATTTTCATTATTCAGCAAAGTTTTCAGCTGAAGACAGAGATGCAATTTTAGAAGCCGCAAAATCTGTACGCCCAAATGGAAAGTACACGTTTGTATGGATAAACAGTAAGCACATCGTTCGATTTTATGATCCATCTCCACAGACAGATGGAAGTTTACAACGCGGTAAATATGTGATTGGTTGGCCTAACCAATTCTATTTATCAACTACTGGTTATAATACTTACCATAAGGCACTTGGCACCCCTCATCCTCTTGAAGTTAATGTATGGACTGAACCTTACGATCCTTCAAATCCTCCTGATCTAAAAATTATCGCTAAGCAATTGATCTCTCTGACAAAGTTGAATTGGGCATCAACACGTTCATTTTGTGGCACTCCTATCACTATAAAATACGCACGTGACATTGCACGATTTGCATCAGCATTTATTGAACGTAACGAAAAATTTGAACTTCATGAAGTATTAGAAAAGACTCCATGGTTCATCTAAAATACAAGTATGTATAGTAAATAACGCATATTACAACAATTAGATTGATATACAAATTACAAAATGATAACATACTAATATTATTCTATAACACAAATATTATATGTCCATATTGAGAAAGGAGATAATTTTAAACAATAATATTGGAGACTAGTACAGAAATCAATTTTGACTAATAACCATACCATTTCCTTAACCATAACCTAAGGAGGAATCTAAAATGCGTAACCAACTTACACTAACACTACTGATCCTTATCATCGCAGTATCATTTTGTTCTAATGCTTTAGCGACTCTGCAAAATGGGTTAATCGTCTACTATCCATTTGATGAAGCCAATGGAAAAACAGCTTCAGATAATAGTAAAAACAACAACGATGGTGAACTTTTAGGTAGTGCCGCATGGGCACCGAACGAAGGTAAAATTGACGGGGCAGCAAGATTTGATGGTGCCGAAGGTTCTGTTGTTGACGAAAACGGCGGAGATTATATCAATGGACTTGAAGCCTTTTCAATTTCAGTTTGGGTAAAAGCCGATACAGTTCCAAATGACAGAGGCATTGTCTTTGGTAGAGACCCAGACGGTGGAGACAATATATTTGGATTACGTTACGATGCTGCAAGTTGGGCAACTGCAGGTGGCACTAATCTTGTCAAAGGTGCTATCTCAACAACAGGTGGTGGTCAAGCGTATGAAGGTAAGAGTGATGTGCAGACCACTGAGTGGCAGCACCTCGTGTTCACTTGGAAAAGTGGTATGAAACTTGCTCTATACGTTAATGCTGAACTTGATGATGATCCAATTCATAATGATGACGCTAAAGAAGGTTCAATATCAGGTGCCACTAAATTTATGGTGGGAAAAGGGGCAAAGGACAATAACGGCACTTCTTGGGTTGGCCTCATTGATGAAGTTCGCATCTATGACAGAGTACTCACAGAAAATGAAATTGCTGAATTGGCAACAGGAGTCCTTCCTGTTGAACCCGTTGGAAAGTTAACTACTACTTGGGGTAATCTAAAGCAAAAATTACAATGAAGGTGTCATTAAAATAGATAAGTGAGAAGATATTATCTTCTCACTAAATACATAATATCAAAATAGGAGAAGAAAATGACGCAACTACAACATAACAGTCATTCCATAAGTGAGAACACCTTTCGTAACAGCATGCGGTGCGAATTAGTTGAATTACAAAAACACTCGGAACATACAATACCATTAGAGTCAAGAATACAATTGGCACCAGAATCAGCATATAATGACGCGCTATTTCTTTTGGAAATACTTTACAACTATGATATACCCATTCCAGTCATCAATTCGACTAATCATGGAAGCCTAAGTCTGAAATGGTATACAGAAGATGGTACTGCCACAATGTTTCTGTGTGGTGATGGACTTGTTGTCTATAACGCTAATTCTGATGGTGATTCTAAAGATGATGGTGCATGTCTCTTGTCTGATACTAATGCACTTAATGAGATCCTTGGTGCATTAAGGTGTGTCTATTGATGATTCGTATAATCAATCTACCATTAATAACCAGATATACATTACAATAAACGGAATGGTAGATTTAGGAGATCCTTATTAAATGAAAAGCGATGCGCACGCTGACAAGGCGCACCTACCAGAAAATGTTATATCCATACTTGAAAAACTAATCAGTTGTAAATTAGAAGATGTAACTGCGGATATGGATATCAACACAGGAACCATACAAACCTTCTTATCTTCACTCCCCACAGATTCCCTTGAAAACTACCTTACTCCGCAATGGGTAATCCTCGCAGCAGGAAAGGGAACACGAATTGACCCTACAGGACGATTAAGCAAGACATTAGATATAATGTTCGGTGCACAAAACATGTTGCAATACTCTCGGCGATATTTACCCGGAAACCGTCCAGATATCGTTGTCATTAACCCAGAGATGTCTACTCGTATGATTGACAGCACATCGGTTGAACAAGTGTTAGGTTCAAATGCTATCCCATGCATCCAACAAGAAATGAACGGAACAGGTGGTGCATTACAAGCAGCTATACCAGAACTACGCAAGTCAGATGCAGAATGGATTGGAGTGGCATTCGGTGATGAACCATTCTTAGAAAAAGCAATTTTTGCACAGACTCTGTTTTCACATTTCATCTCTGGAGCAGATGTCACATTATGTGGTAAAATACCTGATACAGTGGTGGATAAAGGTGGACTCTTTTTCGATTCAGATGATAAATTAATTGGTACAAAAGAATGGTATGATATGACTGAACCAGAAAAAGAACAAATGTCGCAACGCTTGGAACACGGTGAGGCATATACCAATACAGGTATTACTATCATACGAAAAAGTGTCCTATTGGAACGAATTGATCGATTGAAACCACATTCCAATCGGAACAATGAACTTCACCATGTTGATCTTATCCGACTCTGTTATGAAGATGGTTTAAAAACAAACGCATTTATCTACAGAAATGAAGTTCTGTCAGGTGTTAACCGTTGGTCAAATGTATTGAAAGGTGAAGAGAAATTGTTTGCTCAGACACGAGAATTACTTGTAAAAAAAGGGATACGCGTAGATCCTACAGCACAAATCACTTTAGGATCGGAAGACATTGAAATTGGCACTGCATGTTATCTGCTTGGAAGAATTCATCTTGGAAAAGGTGTAGAGATAGGAGATTATTGTAGACTTGAAAATGTTACATTGACTGGAACAACATGCATAGGGGATTCAGTTGGTATGAAGAATGTATCAGCAAAGGATACAACAATTGAATCAAATGATATACCTAAGACGTTAGCAGAACCAGTGACTGGTCTCACAACTGTCAGTAGCATCCATAATAGTACGTTTGAATGTGTAACTGTTGGTAAAGCAGTTGAGTTAACCAATATTAATGCACACGCAACTGTGATACCTTCAGGGATTAACTTAAGCAATCAAAGATTAGGTGTACCCTATACAAAGACTCCTATAGGTGTTCCAAACACACTTTTTAATCAAATTGTTCCAACCGATTACAGACCAGGAGTATATACATTCGGTGAAATGAAAGGACTACCAGATTGGGAAAATCTACGTAAACATGTCAGTTCACATAGTGCATCGGAGTTGATTCCTCGTGCCACATGTAATATACAAGATCAACAAGTTGTATGTAATGCAGTCAATATGCTTTTAGATATGAAACGTGAAAATGGGGAATATCTTATTGAAGATCTCACACCTGAAGAACTGTGGGGGACGATTTTTGAGATGGTGGAACTACATACAGGTAACCCGAACCCATATCATCAGGATAAACTAAAAGCACGAAAAACAGCACTTGATCTGATACCAGAATTTTGGAATGACAATTGGTTAACGCGCTTGAAACTGGTTGTTGCTGGAAATGTTATTGATTATAGTAGTGCACGGGTTGTCCAAAAAGTCAATGAAAATCCAGACTATTTCTCAGAAGCACTAAGTGCAGCTGTAGAAACACCTTTCGCTATTGATTGTTATAACCAATTTTCCGAAATAGTCATCAATGCCAAACCGCAAAAAATATTATGGCTTGCAGATAATGATGGAGAGATTATCTTTGATATTGCCTTGATTCAAGACCTAATTCAATATGAACATCAAGTATGCATTGTTGGCAAAGTGGACAATGCAAGCAATGATGTCACATTAGCTGATTTACAAGAAATAACAAATTATCCACAATTCACCAAACTCCAGCAAGGGATTCGAGACGGTGTCGTTAATCTGATGTCATCTGGGGCAAAGACGATTGGAACTAACCTCTATAAAGCTACACCAGAATTTATCAATGCACTCATAGATACCGACATTGTTATCTCAAAAGGACAAGGTAATTTCTTTACAACACCCGGTTGGCATAAAAATACATTTTATCTTTTACTGTCAAAAGGAATGACAGCAGAAAAAACCACTGGTGTTGTTGCAGATAAAAACCTACCTGTTGACGGACTTATATTGGCATATCTGCAAAGTGGTACCAATCGGAACAAACCACTACGAGAACTCTGTAACCTTTGATATTGTATACTCACGTTTACCCGATTTAGGTAGTGCAATCTCATCAACATCTTCCACTCGTACCGATACATCTGAACCCAAAGCAGTCTGGATTATTTGTAGTATATAAGTCCTTGTTTCCTCATTCCAATGTTCGTTTCTTACAAGTTTTAGGATACACTGGTCTAACGATTCCTGTATCAATTGAAATTGGGACACCCCTACAAGGTCATAGAACTGTTGTGTAAAATAACCTCCGTGAATTAATTCCCCATCTTTAGTTCTAAATGTTGCAGTGCTACGTCCAAGAAGTTCACCTAAAACAGGTAACTGGTTACCACACGGACACATCTCATCAGACAATAGACCAATATCTCCAATTCGGTAGCGAATAAACGGCATCGCATAGTTGTTTAATTGTGTAATAAGAATGTCCCCAGGTGTCTTATATGGTTCTTCACTGTCAATCTCGAGATATATGTCTCTGCAGTTGATATGCATCCGTCCTTCTGCACATTCCATAGCGATTAATCCCACCTCCCGTCCACCATACCTGTTGTATACCTTTGTATTGAATACAGTCTCAGCAAGTGTCCTATAATGTGGATGTAACATCTCCGCTGAAGATATAATTCCTCTCAATTGACATTTCGGTTCTAATTCATTATCTGATAGAAATTTGGCATATTGGTACAACGACGAAGGATATGCAAGAATTGTTTCCGGTTTAATATTCTCCATTTTATGAAAAGTATTGTGCATCGCTGATTCTGTAAGCTGAAATCCGTTTAGCCAAAATTGATTACGCCAATAGTTATTCAACTTCTGTTTCCAATTACCAGTTTCTTCTAAATCAGCGAGTGCTCCCCATATAATAAGTTGTGATAGTCCAAAATCCCATCCCGTCCACCTGTCAAAGTAATACACGCTCAGATTACGCTGATTCCAATAGTTCCTATCTTGATAGAACGTCAATGGAGTTCCAGTTGATCCACCTGTAGCATTCTTAATCCGTTGTTTCGGTGAAACTGATTCTGAACACAAATCTTCCAATTGTTCTCTAATGGTCTGTTTTTCAAGCGGAAGAATATCTGAGATGTCAATGTTGTCTTTACTTATGTTTTGGCTTGGTTCAAATCCACTTAAGTGTTGACGATAGAATGGTGTCGTTTGGTAGGCATGTATAATGAGTTGATTCAATCGTCTTTGCTGATATGCGAAGATTGTATCGCGAGGAGAATTATTTAGTGCATCAATCTCGGATAGTTGCGTGCGGAAATTTATACCTTTTCTATATGTATTGTATGCATACCATGCAGCTTTAGAAAATGAACTCTTTGCAAAACGAGGGATTGACATGACTACATTCTGCTACAACTATATGATTGATGTTAGGTATAGATGTAAAAGTAAAAATGGATTGAAGGACAAAATGACATAAACATATTAGCGTCCTCTGGTAGGATCAATATGCGGTTCATACCCCGACGGTAACATATCACTTGAGGAACGACCATCTTGAAAAAGTTGACCTGCATCAGGATTTTCCGATTCAATCTGTATTGGGAATTCCTTCCACCTATTCCCATCAAGTGGTTGTTCATAACCATCTTCTCTGAACCAGTTAATCAACCGATCACGATATTCGCGAAGTGGTCGACCATAGGCAGGATTACCAGCAAGGTTTCGTTCATCAAGTCTACCATCCAAACGTCTGAATAGATATTCCTTCTGGTCAGCAGCAGAATAGATATACTTATACGTATCTGTCAATAGCATATATAATCCTCTACCTTCATTTGCCAACTGTCCAATAATTGCATCTCTGTCAGATTTACCTTGTGCAATATCAGCCAAATCAGTACCACATCGATCAGAATCTGGTGTTAATCCTGCAGCACCAAGACTCGTTGGTAATACATCAACAAGACTGGTTGGTGTATCACACTGACTGTTTGCCTCAAATCGTTCTGGATATCGCACTAATAACGGAATCCGAGCAGCTGCATCAAGGAATGACCGTTTACCATAACAGTTATAGTCACCAAGCAATTCTCCGTGATCAGAAGTGTAAAGAATCAATGTATTATCAAGTTCACCTTCTGCTTCAAGATATTCCAGTATTCTACCCACCTGATAATCAATGAATGAGATAGCTGCGTAGTAAGCAGCTCGCATTGTTCTAAGAAGGTTCATGTCCATACCTTGATCGCGATATTTGTAACGATTTTGATGCCGGTTCCAGTAAGTATGAAGTTCTTCATAATCTGGAGGTAGAAATGGTAGTGGCATTTCAACTGTACGATATAATCTATTCCAAGGCACAGGTGACTCAAATGGAGGATGTGGTTTAATAAAACTTGACCAACATAAAAAAGGTCTATCTGAATCGCGTTGTGTGAGAAATTCTAATGTCCTATCACCTACCCACTGTGTATGGTGTAATCGTTCAGGAAGTTGTGACGGTTGTGGAATGTAGTAGTATTCGCTACGTTCACCATGTGGAGCGATTATATGGTCATACCCATTATCCCGTAGCGATTGTGTAAAGTCGTCTGGACCAGCACCTTCCTCAGAAAAATCTCTGGTTTCAAAACCCCACATCTTGCGTCCTTGTGGTGTAAAGTGCATCTTACCAATACCGTGAGTCTGATATCCTACCTCGTTCAATATATCCATCAATGAATCACGTTCCTGTGGCATCGCTGAATTCGTCGTGCAACCTGTTTGATGAGGCCACTGACCAAGCAGGAAACTACATCGGGAAGCAACACAGACAGGGGAAGGACAGTATGCGGAAGTAAAACTTGTGCCTTCACGCGCAAGTCTATTAAGTGCTGGGGTCTGAATAATAGGATTATTGAGTGCACCGACTGTATCAAATCGTTGCTGATCTGTCATAAGGTAGAGTATATTTGGTTTCTTAGGCATAGTGGTTCCGGTCCTTTCTTGTACAGATGATATTTGTTTACCTACAAATACAAGTATAGCACTTTTTCAAATTGAATACAATTTATTGTAATCAAGTTCAGGGATATTTAGATTTCGGTTTTTTCGGATATATTTTTCACAATTCTATATAATCTTTTGTAGGTTGTGTAGAGAGAAGCGAAATCTATATCTGTTATTTTACCGTTACATTGTTTATCCGTATGTGCTATAAATTGTGACGTTTTGCACGTCACCTGTGACGTTTAGAATCCAGTCAGGACAAGGAATGTGACGCGAATTTCGCTTTTTTTTTTTGCGCCTTTTTGGTCTTTTTACTTGCCTTGACTTACCTTCATAATTTGTAAGACATGAAACTTAGAAAACCCATATACAGTCCCTTAGAATCAAAAATCAAACATTACACAATAGGTGAATTTGTGTTTATACTTCCTTCTAACGTATCTCAACTCGTGTCACCGATATAATCCTAAACTCTAAACATATGTTAATTATATAGTATCTTTTTGTGGGTGTCAAATTAAAAAGTGAAATGTTTTATTGGATATATATTGGTATATTTAGCTATGAATGCACTGTTGGTATTCAGTGGTGTCAATTTAGGAAAATTTTCTGGACTTTTTTCTTGTAGGAGCGACCTTCCGGTCGCGATAAAGGTGCTTATATCGCGACCGGGAAATCAACGGTATGAATGCCATTTAGGCATTCCCCCAAATCAACGCCGAATACGCGTGTGGTATTCGTCGGGTCGCTCCTACAGAATGTAAGATGTCGGAGGTTGCATCGCTCGCTCCGACCTACATGATATACTCTAAGTAACATTCGTTAACAGAGCAATCATATAACTAAATAATCCTGTAAATTTGCCATTTATCTTTATCTATGCTAATATATCTGAAAAGTAACTAAGGAGTCATACAACTATGTTTAAAATCGGAGTTATCGGTGACGAAGTATCACAAGACTTTGCCACCGTTGTCAATTTTGTCGGTGAATACAAACTCAATTCTATAGAAATTCGTTCAGTATGGGATAAACCTCCACATCAACTAACTAATGATGATATAGACCAAATGAAACGTCTACTTGATGGTACAGACATTGAGATAATCGGTGTTGCCTCTCCGTTCTTCAAATGTGACATGGATAATGCAGAGGAACGGAAAGAACATCTTGATATCCTGAGAGGGTGTATTCGTACTGCAAAAGCCTTCAATACCAATCTAATCCGTACTTTTGTTTTCTGGGATACTGGTAAGACTGTTGAACGATGGGACGAAATAATTGCTTCTTATGACGAACCGCGCAAAATAATAGATGGTGAAGGCATAATTCTTGGTATGGAAAACGAATCTACGACATCTCTTAGCACTGCTAAACTCACTGCAAAGTTTATTGAAGAAATCGACTCACCTAATATACGTGGTATATGGGATCCAGCTAATGAAGCACACGCAAAAGATGGAGTTACGCCATATCCTGATGCCTATCATCAAATGAAACCGACTATGATACATGCACATCTTAAAGATGCCGCGCCAAATCCTGATAGCGGTGAGATGGAATCTGTTCCGGTGGGTGATGGTGTAATTGATTGGCAAGGTCAGCTACAGGCTTTTGTTGATGATGGCTATGAAGGACACTTATGTCTTGAAACACATTGGAGACCTACACTCAAAATTGATGATGATTTACTCAACAGACCTGGTGGAAAAGCGTTCTCTGAAGCAGGTGAGGAAGCTTCTCGTATCTGTGTCGAAAATTTGAAGACAATGATAAATAAATTAAAGTAGTAGGCAATCCAATGAAAATAAAATCAGTTCGGACATCGCTGTACGATATACCACCACAAGTTCAGCGAACTGATGCCATTCAAGCATTTGTCTCTATGGAGTTTCCATTCATTGAAATTGAAGATGCAGATGGTGTAATTGGCACAGGATTCTCCTATACTATCGGCAAGGGTGGAGAAGCAATTAAGCAGATAATAGATGCCTATTTGACCCCTATCCTACTTGAAGAGGATGCATCGAATATTGATCGGATCTGGAATCGTATGTGGATGGATACGCATTGGGTTGGTAGGGGTGGAATTGTAGGTTTAGGAATGGCAGCTGTAGATATTGCCTTGTGGGACCTGATGGCAAAGCGTGCGGGGTTACCACTCTATCAACTACTCGGTGGTGCACGTTCGTCAGTGCCTGTCTACAACACCGATGGTGGTTGGCTTCACCTTACTGAAGATGAGCTTGTTAGGCAATCTGTGGAATATGTGGAACAGGGATATAAAGGAATCAAGATCAAGGTCGGTAGAGATAGTCTACATGAAGACGTTTCACGTATCTTTGCTGTTAGAAATGCCATTGGACAAGAACCGTATCTTATGATAGATGCGAATATGAAGTGGAATGCTCGGGAAGCAATTCAACTCGCTTGTCGTATTGAAGATGCAGATATTTTTTGGTTTGAAGAACCTATAGAAGCGGATGATGTAGATAGTCATGTAACATTGCGTGAGAAAACTACTATACCCATCGCAATCGGTGAGACGATATACAATAAATATGTGTTTAAGGAATACATTGCGCAAGGTGCAGCAGATATATTACAACCAGATGCTGTAAGGGTCGGTGGTATATCGGAATGGATGAAGGTTGCACATACTGCCGAATGCTTCGGATTGTCTGTATCTCCACACTTTTTGATGGATTTGCATGTACATCTCTCTGCTGCAGTGCCTCATTCGCTTTTTGTTGAATATATTCCTTCACTTGATCCTGTACTTAGCGATACTTTGACACTCAAAGATGGTCACTTTTCTCCCCCGAATCGTCCTGGTCATGGTATCTTATTTGACAAGGAGAAATTAGCCGAATATCAGGTTGCATAGTGATTAACTTCTATCAAATACACAGATATAGAAATGAAACGATTTATTCAGTATTTTGTGGTATCTTTGTTTATTGTCTGAACCAGGATTTTCAGGATTGGATTATTGAGGAAGTTAATGTTTGTTGTGCATGCTTAACACGTACCTATACACAAAATAAAGATTAATAATCAAACGGCACACGGAGTGTGTCTACTACCATGAGGAAAAAATGTGAAACTTGGAAACCGAATCGCAATAATTACGGGTGCTGGACGTGGTATTGGACGTGCAACAGCATTAGCATTTGTAAAAGAAGGTGCTGATATTGTCCTTGCTGCAAGGACAGAAACGGAAATTAACTCCGTTGCTAAAGAAATAGAACAACTTGGTAGACGCGCATTAGCGGTCAAAACTGATGTGCAATACAAATCAGATGTTGAGGCATTGGTAACTCAAACAATTGAGACATTTGGCAAGGTAGACATCCTCGTCAATAATGCTGGTGTTGCAATACACAACCCGATCGAAAAGATTCGTGAAGAGGATTGGGATTTGACTATGGCGGTTAATCTTAAAGGTGTATTTCTGTGCACACAAGCCGTATTGAGTCACATGTATGAACAAAAACATGGACATATTGTAAATGTATCATCGGTATCAGGGAAGTACGGACATGTTAACGGAGGTTCGTATTGTGCCTCGAAATTTGCTGTGATCGGTTTTACAGAAACGACAAATAACGAAGGTAGACGGTACGGTGTGAAAGCATCAGTTGTTTGTCCCGGTCCTGTAGATACAAAAATGCGTCGCGACAATCATCCAGATGATGTGATAGAAAATCTCACGCAACCAGAGGATGTTGCAGATCTTATTCTCTTTCTTGTTTCTCAATCCCCACGCGCTCATACCCTTGAAACTGTTATACGAACACCTTTGATGTAGTTCTTCAGTATATAAAATGCTAATCGATTCCCATGCACACATTCAACTAAATCAATTCAACAAAGATCGTGATGCTGTTATAGAACGTGCACATGAGGCAGGTGTAACGACAATCCTCATAATAGGTTTTGATTTGGAAACCAGTCTTGGGGCGGTTGAACTTGCTGATAACCATGAAAATCTATTTGCAACCGTTGGTATGCACCCGCATGATGCAAAGAAACTGACACCAGATGTGTTGAATACATTTCGTGAACTGTTAAATCACCCCAAAGTGATTGCCCTTGGGGAGATTGGATTGGACTACTATCGCAATCTTTCTCCGCCAGATATACAAAAAGATGCTTTTGAAAAACAATTAGATATTGCAGAAGAATTTGAAATGCCAATTATTGTTCATAACCGAGACGCGTATATGGATATTCTCCCTATTTTAGAATCTCGACAGGGACAAATCCAAGGTGTCCTTCACTGTTTTACTGGTGATGTTGAACTCATGCAGAGAAGTGTAGAAATCGGTTTTCACATCGGAATTGGAGGCATTGTTACCTATCCCAATGCCAAAGAAATGCAAGTAGTTGCGAGTAAAGTTCCCTCAGATCGGTTATTGATAGAGACTGATTGTCCTTGGTTGGCTCCGCAATTCCGTCGGGGTAAACGTAATGAACCTTCCTATGTTCGTGCAGTTGCAGAAAAAATCGCCGAACTTCGCAATACATCCATAGAAACAATTGGTGAAATTACCTCAAATAATTTCAGATCGTTGTTTGCCACTGATTAATTGAAGGAAAGTATACTCATAGATGAAGCATCTGAATCTTCGGATGTATGCGATGGTAATTGCCCTCGTCTGTATCTGGATCATCTTCACACTACTCACTAATGGCACGTTTCTTTCGTATCGTAATTTATTTAACCTTTCTCGTCAAGCTGCGGTCATTGCTATCCTTTCAATCGGCATGGTATTTGTCATAATATCGGCAAACATTGACCTATCAGTTGGCTTTGGATCGGGATTGTTAGGGGCAATAACCGCAATTCTACATGTTTGGTGGAATTTGCCAATTGCATTGACACTTGTCATTGTTATCAGTATTGGAATCATTATAGGTATATTACATGGATTTCTTGTGGCATACCAACGCATTCCGGCATTCATTGTAACACTCGGTGGATTTTTGGTGTATCGCGGTTTAATGTTAGCCTTAACAAAAGGAGAAACCATCGCTCTACCTGACAACTGGTTGAAATATATCGGTACAGCACATCTACCACAGGTTTTTGGATGGGTACTTATGTGTGTAGGTATTGGTGTTACGGGATATATATTTGTCCATCAACTAAAACATACTCAATTACAAAGGACATTTAAGAACATCCTTCCAATTGCATTAAAGTTCTTGGCAATATGTGGCAGCATTGTTGCTATTGTTGTGGTGATGAATTCCTATAGAGGTATTCCAATACCAGCCTGTATTCTGTTTGGACTTGCATTCGCATTTCATTTCATATCAAATCACACGCGGTTTGGCAGGTATATTTATGCAGTCGGTGGCAATACTGATGCAGCATACTTATCAGGTGTTAATGTTCAGAGTGTTACATTACGTGTATTTGCTATTATGGGTGCATTGATGGCAATTGCGGGTATTGTTATGACAACCCGTCTTGGTAGTGCTGGACCCGGTGCTGGCAGGTTGCTTGAATTAGATGCTATTGCGGCATGTGTGATCGGTGGTGCAAGTCTGATGGGTGGTCGTGGGACAGTTTTCGGAGCTATTTTAGGAGCATTCGTCATGGCAAGTCTTACAAATGGTATGAGCTTAGCCAATATGAGTACTGCATGGCAAGATATTGTCAAAGGTGTTGTTCTTGTTACAGCTGTAGGTTTCGATGTCTCCTCACGGAAATGATACTCCGTAAATCTTAGTCAATCCTGTCTTAAAACAATACGACAATACATCTAAAATATAAAATCCAATATATACCTAATATAAAATTCTATTTTTTTATTTGACATACACAAAATAGTTCTATATAATTAACATATGTTTATAATAGAGACGCACATTGAGATAATCTAAGAGATATTGAGGATCCTTGAGGATGCGGAAACCCAAACTTCATATACCCAAAAGTGTAATTTATGCAAAATCAACAATTATTATGGGTACGTTGATTGTCCAAGACAGGTGTATCATTAAATTGACACTTACATGTTGAACGAAATAGAACAAAAAAGGAGCTCCAAAAAAAAGTGAAATTCGCGTCACATTCCTTGTCCTGACTGGATTCAAAACGTCACAGTGACGCGCAAAAGGTTACATTTTCATGAGAGAAAAATCATAACTCATGAGGTACGGATATGATGCTTCTACTTTCAAATGCAATCACATAAGAAATGCTTTACCGATAGTGTCAAATTGGCTAATTCAACGGTATGAAGCATGCAGAATACCAAAAGTGTATTCTGTCCTTTAGCAATCCCCGAGTCAACCCTACATGTATAATGTCTTATGATTTTTAAAATTCACCAGGATTACCACTAAGTTTTTTCTCATTTTTTTAAACCAACTTAACTAATTCTTCCCTCTTATTACCAAATTCTAAATGGGAACTATGTATGCACTATAATTTTGAAAGTCCTAATAACCTAACAGATGTAGAATTGGTACGGCTTGTCCAATGTCGTGATGAAACGTCATTCACAGAATTAGTCGCACGATATAGTCCACGTATTTGGCACATAGTAATGGATAATTCGAGACAAAGACGGGATGCTGAAGAAATTATGATGGACATCTGGATGGCAGTTTGGCAAAACATTATCGGACTACGTAAGGCTGAGAGTTTTGGCGCGTGGTTGCGTCGTATCGCTGTAACCGCTTGTAACAGATATTATGCATCTAATCGGTATCGTAACAGCGAGATTATATTGGATTATGAGGATTTGGCTAAACAGATTGATATAGATGCTGAACAACGTTTTCATGATGAAAGACTCCGAGCTGATGCAAAAGAAGCAGTATATCAGTTACCAGAGCGTGTGCGTTCTATCGCAAAAATGTACTACCTTGACTTATTTAGTATCAAAGAGGTAGCGGAGGAATTCAACTTAGCGCTGGGAACTGTAAAGACAAGACTTAGTGAGATTAGGGAACTTCTGCGCAAACAGTTTGAAATCGAACCTATAAAGGGGAAGACTATGTCAGTTGAAAAAGACCAATCAGATAGTATAAAATCGAAATCAAAGATTATAGGTGTTGGTGGAGCAGGATGTAAGGTTGTAACACAATTGATAGATGATGAAAATAATTATTTTGAATATTACTGTGTAGATACAGATAGTGATACACTCAGTACCTGTCATGGTGCAACAACCGTGCAAATAGGTAGAAATAGACTGGGTGGTACTGGAACTGATGGCATATTGGAACTTGGCAAGAAAGCTGCTGCTGAAAACATAGATCAACTCCGTTCTATAGTTTCTGATGCTCAGTTGATTATGATTACTGCCGGAATGGGTGGAGGAACAGGAACAGCTATTGCACCTCTATTAGCATCACTGGCACGTGAAACTGGGGCATTAACTGTATGTTTTGTAACATCCCCGTTTAAGTCTGAAGGTGAACATCGGATATCGCAAGCGGAACAAGGTATAATTTCACTGAAAGACAATTCTCAACCTTGCGCGGATGCGGTCATAGTGGTGCCTAACCAACGAATACTTGATTTAGTTGAAGATGATATACCGATGCAGGATGCCTTTGAAAAAAGTGATGAAATACTGATCCAGGGTATGAATGGGATAACCGATATCCTTACAGCATCTGGAGAAATTAACTTGGAATTCGATGATTTGGAAGGGGTTTTACGTGATCAAGGAACTTTTTTGATGGGTATTGGAAAAGGCAGTGGAAAAAACCGTGCCAAAATTGCTGCAGAGAATGCTGTCACTTCTCCACTTCTTGAAGAAAAAAGCCTAAGTGATTCCGTTGGGATGATTGTAAAGATTACTTCTCCACCAGATTATACGATGTATGAATTAGATGCAACTATGAGAGTTATCGTGGAAAAAACACCAATTGCACAACCGATCTTCGGATTGGTAGTTAAAGATCACTTAGAAAGTACCGATGAAGTAATTGTGACAGTAATAGCAAGTGGGTCGGAATCCAGAAAAGGACCATCTTCTCCATCTACACAAACAGAACGTGGAGATTCACCTGAACAAGAGAATATCATTTCACCTTCGAATTCATCAGAATTTGTTCACCTACACAACCACAGTGAATATAGTTTATTAGACAGTACTTGCCGCATACCAGATATGATACAGTGGGCAGTTGAAAACAGTTCTCCAGCCGTCGCACTCACAGACCATGCTAACATGTTTGGTGCATGGGAATTTTACAACACTGCAAAATCAGCAGGGGTAAATCCTATAGTCGGATGTGAGGTAAATGTAACAACAAATAGTGAAAAGACAAAGGGAGATAACACGAATAGACTCTTTCATTTGACATTATTAGCAGAAGATGCAGTTGGATACCGGAATCTATTAGAATTGACATCTCTCGGATATACAAAAGGATTTGATAGAAAACCCAGTATTGACTTGGAAATGCTGCGTGAATATCACAGTGGCATAATTGCATTGACTGGTTGCATCAATGGATTGGTACCGAAATTGATCAGTTCTAACCAAAAGGATGAAGCAACCCGTAATCTTCTATATCTGAAAGATATTATGGGTGAGGATAATCTTTTTGTGGAAGTTCAAAACCACTATCTTGAAAACGAATTATCTACTTATCCTATAGTGGTTGATCTGGCAAATGAATTTAATCTGAATATTGTCGGCACAAACGATTGTCATTACCTAAAAGAATCCGATCAACGTACGCATGACATCCTTCAATGCATAAAAACCAAAAAGACTGTCAATGATCCGCAACGAATGCGATTTAACAATCATTACTACTTTAAGAATGTTGACGAGATGCAAGAGGCATTCAAAGAATTTCCACCTGAAACAATATTCAACACTACGGAAATCGCCAACAGATGTAATCTAATACTTGATTACGACAGGAATGTGATTCCCAAATTTGATGTTCCTGAGGGATTCATACAAGATAACTACTTTGATAAATTGTGTTATGATGGTTTGAAACAGAAGATAGGAGGACATCTTTCCGATCCAATCCACAAACAACTGGAATATGAACTCAATGTAATTAAGCAGGCAGGTTATGTAGACTATTTTCTTATTGTAGCAGATTATGTAGCTTATGCAAAAGAACAGGGACATTTGTGTTCTGCACGCGGTTCGGCTGCCAGTAGTCTTGTCTCTTACGCACTGGACATTATCAGTTTCAATCCAATGGAACACGGATGTATATTTGACCGCTTCATAAATCCTGAGAAATTAAATCCACCAGACATTGATATTGACTTTGCTGATAATGTTCGTGACGACATGATAAATTACCTAATTAATAAATATGGTCATGATTCTGTCGGTAAAATTGCTACTTTTGCATCATTCGGAGCAAAATCTTCAATAAAGGATGTAGGTCGTGCTCTTGAAGTTCCAAAAGAAAACATTGATAAGTTAACTAAACTTATACCACCATTACCGAGTGTTACATTAGATGAGGTAATCGAAACAGTGCCGGAATTTAAAGCCTTTGCAGAACAAAGTGAATATAGTGATTTAATTGAAATTAGTAAGGGACTTGAAGGTATGAAACGTCACGCCTCCACTCACGCTTCGGGGATAGCAATATCAAAAGGATCACTATCCGACTATGCACCATTATTTAAGGATATACACGGGGAAGTTGCGACTCAGTTTGAAGGAAAAACTGTTGAAAATGTGGGTATAGTTAAATTCGATGTACTTGGACTAAGAAGCCTAACAACCACTGCTGAATGCTTGAAAATGATTCGTGAAAACCATGGTCACCTGATTGCACTTGAAGACATACCACTTGAGGATAAACTAACCTATTCTCTTATCAGTGAGGGTTTACTTGTTGGTTTATTCCAACTTGATACTTCCTCTGGTATGTATGAAGTAGTTACACAACTCAAACCAGATAATTTTGAGGTATTTTCTGCAATTGTAGCACTCTATCGTCCCGGTCCCATTCGGAGTGGATTGATGCAACAGTTTATTGATAGGAAAAACGGTCTACAACCGATAGAATATATACATCCTTCAGTTGAAAGTGCACTCAAGAGTACTTTCGGTTTATGTATTTATCAGGAACAGATAATGCAGATTGCATGTGATGTCGCTGGATATACGTTTGGAGAAGCTGATATCCTCCGAGAAGCAATTGGAAAAACAAAAGTAGATATAATAAATCAACAACGGACAAAATTTATTGATGGTGCAGCAGAAAATGGCATATCCAGAATTGATGCTGAGAAGATACTTGACTATCTGAAAACTGTTGGAAAATATGCTTTCCTAAAATCGCACTCTGTTACATATTCATTGTTATCTTACAGGATGGCGTATTTAAAAACACACTATCCACAGGAATTTATTGCATCACAGTTGAATGGAGAAGCATATGCTTTCCTAAAATCGCACTCTGTTACATATTCATTGTTATCTTACAGGATGGCGTATTTAAAAACACACTATCCACAGGAATTTATTGCATCACAGTTGAATGGAGAAGCACCTGACTCAGACAAGATTGACAGGATCAGAGATGAATGTGCTAAACTTTCAGAATTCCTGAATGTTGACATCAACATAGCACCGTTATATAATGAGGGTGGTTCATAATTATTTTTCAAACAATGCAAAAGAAAGCGGTTTATTTCATAATCTTCTGACATTCTGTAGGAGCGACACGGGGAACGCCATTTAGGCATTCATACCGTTGATTTCTTGATTTCTTGGTCGCGACCGGGAGGTCGCTCCTACAGAAGACTCGGTAGAACGTTATTTATGCACCACCCTCATATAAATACAATTGAGATATTCTCATAGACATGTTAATTGGTAATAATCATATTTCGCAAGTAATCGTAGCGTAAACTGTTAGTTTGCGCATCCATAGGCACAATCTAACAGATTGTGCTACATAGGTAGCAACTTAGGTTAAATATGGAGGAATACGACAATGGCAAAAAGTAGAGCATTCATCGCTTTAGCGATACTCATATTACTTGGAAGCGGTATCGGTATTTTTTATTTTCAACAGAACTATGAAATCATAAGGAAGACTCCTAAAGTCACAGAAACTCCGGTTGAGGAAATACCGGAAACTAAACCAAAAATTACAGATGTTGAGCTTGCAAATTATAGGTATCGTCAGTCTATAAAGTCTATCTGGGAAACCTATTCAGGTGATCCTGATGAATTAGAAAAGTATTTAAACACACCTGTACACAAAGCGAATGCAGCGCAGGTAAAGTCTCCAGATGAGATCACTGCAGAACTGAGTGAATTATCTGATGAAGAGTGGAAAATTAGACGTAAAGAATTTGATGAAAAGATGAAACGGGTTAGAGAAGAAATAAAAAAAGATAAACTCACACCCGCTTTATCACCACTTGAACTCAAGCAGAAATATCAACAGCAGTTAAGAGATCTTCAAAAGTGGAATGAGGAATTTTTGTTGAAAATGAAGCGAAGGAATCCTGAAAACTTTGAAGATGATCCCGAAGAGCCAACACTGATTGAACGCACTCCTAATACACCCGTCAATACCTTTAGCGATCCCAATAAACCACCAGATAACACCCCATGGAACGATGTTGTAACGGAATGGGACGATACGCTGATTGAGGATTATCGGGACTTGTTCACTGATAGAGATAAAGAAACAAGGGAGGCATTTTCACAACGGCTGCCATCCGAAGATGCTCGCAAGTATTATGAGAGCAGACAGGCAGAACTGCACAACCAATATGCGACACGGATCCTCGCTCAACTTACAAAAATACCTCCTGAAAAGCGTGCGGAAGCCATGGTAGGGATTCGTCAAGAACTGAATAGAACATGGGATGTAGATTTCATAGATGCTGTAATGCGTCAGTTGCAACAAAAAAAATAGCAATGGCTATTATCATTGAAGGCAGGGAACTGATGCGTTCCCTACCTATAATCTCGTGGCACGTTATAATCAAACCAACA
This sequence comes from Candidatus Poribacteria bacterium, assembly GCA_026710795.1. GTDB lineage: Bacteria > Poribacteria > WGA-4E > WGA-4E > WGA-3G > MSPOR6. The sequence continues at coordinate 30,331 of JAPOQK010000013.1, read as the reverse complement.
GCGCGTCCCATCAGTTATCAATGTAATTGCCCCAAGATTATCAGTTCTAAGCTGCACACATTTTCTTTCTTGATACCGTTTTACTACATCCACATGTGGGAAATTATATCGGTTGTCTTTGCCAAGTGAATAGATAGCATACTGTGGTTGGACAGAGTCTATGAACTTTGCACTGCTTGATGTTCTGCTGCCGTGATGTGGCACCTTCAGAATTTCTGATCTCAAATCTTGCTGAGACTCAATTAGACGGATTTCACCGTTAGTTTCAATATCTCCTGTGAATAAGATGTCTACTTCCCCGTAGCTGAGTCTGAATACCAGCGAATCATCATTCTTATTCTCATCTAATAGATCGGTAGATGCAGAATCTATCGGATGTAGGAGCATTAACTTAGCGGTTGGTGTCAATTCAATTTCAGCTTTATATGGAAAATCATAAGGAATGTTATGTGTTATAGCAATGTTCCTTAATCGTTGGTGTGTTGGTGAATTAAGTTCCATGTCCGGAATTCCAATGAGCTGCTTAACCTTAAAGTTCTTCAGAATATATGCGAGTCCACCACCGTGGTCAAGATCAGGATGTGAGAGTACGACTAAATCAAGTTCACGTATACCATTTACAAGTAAATAAGGTTCAACAATCCGTTCACCTACATCATAGTTTATCTGTCTCAGTTTCTTTTCATCAAAATATGTTTGTTGGATTCCTCCATCTATCAACATCATTTTCCTATCTGGAAATTTGATAATGGCTGCATCTCCTTGTGCAACATCAAGCGTAGTTACCTCTAATAAACGACCTTTCTCAAGGTAAGCACTGTCCCAGACCCACACTGTCAGGATTGATAGTCCAATCAGACTTGTCATACGCCAATGCTTAAATAAATATTTCCAATAGGTAATGCATATACAAAACGTAATGTAGATGAGAAAAAGACCAAATGTTGGGGGAGTTACTTTCATAACACTCCATTTCTGTCCGAATAAACTTATTAGTTCTAAGAAAATAAAGAAAAGTGCATGATTGAATAGGGCAAGGATTTTTGCAAGTGGTAGCCAAATAAACCCAATACAGACTGATACTATTCCTATACCAACAATCAAGGAAACAAGTCCAACTGCAAACGGACCGACTAATATACCAATTGGATATGCTCTATAGAAATGATATGCGATGAGTGGTGTAGTGCCGATCTGCGCGGCAAATGTCACTAAATAAGACAATACCAACCATTTTAGTGCTTTGTTCTTATATTTATGTAGAATACTCGCATGAGTAGATTCAGTAGAATTCCAAAATTGTTGTAGTGTTTTTTCTATTTTTGGAACAAAATATACAATTGAAACCACGGCAACAAACGACAACTGAAATCCGACATCCCATAACTGCATTGGGTTCAATAGCAATAATGCTAAAGCTGCAACTGCAAGAAGGTTGTATATATCAGCATCACGATCTATGATCGTTGCAATTAGGTACAAGATTGCCATGAGTGATGCCCGGAAAACGGATGGACGGAATCCTACTAAACTGGCATAAATCAGAACTACAATAATAGTCAGGAGAGAAACTACTTTTGACGGTATACGACGAAATGCTGACAATGCAAGATAACAAAACAAAGCGATTAGTCCTACATGCAGACCTGACACTGCTAACACATGAAAAGTCCCGCTATTACGAAAAATATCTAATGTTTCAGATGGCACATCTCCGCGTTTTCCAAGCAGAATCCCTTTAAGTAATTTCGCATGTAATGTCGTACCATTTGAAGGAGTGGTTTCTAACCCAGATATGTTAGTAGGCTGTGTGTTCAATCCTGCATAAGCATCGTCTATAACCTGTTCAGTCCTGAGTCGGAGTGTCTCCATCCAACGTAGTGGTGGAATTCCTGATTGTTTACCAATTCTCATCACACCTTGGTGATATAATATGCCTGAGACATTTTGTCTTTCAAGATAGGCACGATAGTTGAACCCGCCAGGATTTCTTTGTGTTTGTGCTTGTCGTAAATCACCTGTTAGCGTTATTTGTTTACCGTAACGTAGTGGCATTAGCTTATCAAATCGTATCAACAACTTTGCAGATACTTTTTGGGCTGGATCAGATAGCAGATGAACCTGTCCCACAGCAACACATGCATCCCACTCCTTACCACGTTCCGGCTGATAGACTGTTTCACCCTTAAAACTAACAGGTTGGTCAAAATAATGGTTAGGAATTTTCGGTACAGATGCAATTTCAAATCGCAACATCCCACAAGTAAAAATCGCAATGTGTATCAACAGATAACACAAGAATCTTGTTTTGTTTCTTGTTAGGATGCTACCCACAAAGCATACTAATATGAAAAGCCATAACCACAGGATAGGAATTGATGTCCATTCACCCATAATGATTCCAAATAGAAATGGAATGAGAAAATAGAGTGCGGGTCGTGGTTTAAGTTTCATTACTGTGTCTATTGATTAGGGATGGATATATTATGTATTATATTGACTGTTTTGGAATATTTCAACGTTTATGTATGTAGAGAAACAGGTTGAATAATATCGGTAAACGTGCTATATTTTATGCTAATGTAAAGACAGATTATATTAACAAGGGAATCAAAACTTGAAGCAAGATATTATCAACTATTACTCACCTCCGCAAATTGAATTTGGTGCGGGTTCTATCGAAAACCTTGCTGAGCATCTTAACACATTAGGTTGCAACAAACCGCTTGTCGTTAGCGATGCTGGGGTTCAGCAAGTGGGAATATTGAGTCAAGCTTTGGCACCATTGGAATCTGCTAATATACCCTATTCTACTTATATTGACATTGAACCTAACCCTACAGATATAAGTATTGAACAAGGTATAGATACCTATCAGCGAGAAAATTGCGATGTTGTGATTGCTGTTGGTGGTGGTAGTGTGATGGATGCTGCAAAAGCTATTCGTTTACTTACAACACACGCTCCTCCACTTGAACCTTACTATGTAGATTCAGATGGGGTAAATAAGATTCGCGATGATATGCCTCCATTGATATGTGTGCCGACAACTGCAGGAACTGGGAGTGAAGTATCACAGGGAGCGATTATAACGGATACATCATTACAAACGACAGACCGATTGCGCAAACGTGCGATTATCACACGTTACAATATGTCAAACATCGCACTTCTTGACCCCGTATTAACTGTGAAGATGCCACAGGCATTGACGGCTGCAACCGGTATGGATGCTATCACACACGGAATAGAGGCGTACGTTGCGACAAAACATCATCCGATCGCAGAAGGTATAGCGTTGCAAGCTCTGAAAATGCTGGGTGCAAATATACGCACCGTATATCACAATGGAGAGAATGTTGTAGCGAGAGGTGAGATGTTATTAGGTTCTTGTATGGCAGCGTTTTCATTTCAGAAAGGACTTGGTGCGGTTCACTCTATTGCACATCAGTTATCAACAGATGCACCTATTCCACACGGTGTTGCGAATGCCATTTTACTTCCGCATGTGATGGAGTTTAATCTCTCTTATGTGATTGATAAGTTTGCGGATGTTGCTGATGCTTTAGGTGTAAATGTTGATGGGATGTCAAAGGGTGAGGCTGCTTGTGCTGCCATTGATGAGATACGTGCATTAAACATTGAACTCAATATGCCTTCCGGACTCGGTGAAGCTGGATTAGATAGGGACAAAATACCAAAACTTGCTACAGATTCAATGCTTGATCATTGTCATAAATTTAATCCGAGAAAGTGTGCTGAGGAGGATATGTTACATTTGCTTGAGGTGTCATTTTAAAATACTGAGTCATTGCTAAAATATGTTAATTGGCACAATCCATCCTTTTGTGTCAGCCGGTTTGTATACATTATCTTGTAGATAATCAGATGTATGCCATAGACACAAACTTTTTCCATCCGGCATCCATACAATTGATGTAAGTTTCATAGAAGTCCGTGCAATGGGATATTTCTTTCCGTTCTTCAAATCAAATATCCATATTTTCCATCGTATTCCTGCACAGTCTTCACGTTCTAAATATGCTAAATGGTTACCGGTAGGTGACCATGCAGGACTTGTGTGCTTAAGAATATGATGTTTTATTGTATCGTCACTGATACCTGTAATATGAAGACGTTTGTCAAGGACAGGATCCTGTCGATTACTACCCGAAACAACATAAGCTAATCGTGCGCCATCAGGTGACCAACGTAGCTGTCGAACACGTTGATGTTGTGTTGCAATCTGCTTGATACGTTCACCTTCCACATTTTGAATTCGGATAGCAGCATAGGGAACTGTCCCGTTTCCAACTTTATGATCTTGCGACACCTCAAAGGCAAGCTGATTCCCATCCGCGGACCAAGACGGTGGATGTATATATGTGTATGCATACCGGGATTGTTTATATTGAACTTTTGCGATTTCTCTTCCTCCGCTTCCATCACTATTTATCCGAAAAACATAATCAACCCCTTTTTCTCGTCGTTTAAATGCTATTTTGTTTGCAGATGGTGACCATGTTGGTGCAGTTCCTCTAATAAGCCGTTTAATATTACCTAATCCCCAATCTACTATAGAGATATATTTGTCACCGTCAACTTCTACCTCAAGAGCTAATAAACGGCTATCCAGAGACCAAGAGACATGTGGATTGTAAAATTGGCCGGAATATAGTTTTTTTGCTTGTTCACCATTTTTATCCATAATCCATAATTCGGTAGCTTTCCAATAACTTCCACTCAGATCAGTTCTCTTTAGCATTGCAACAAATTTTCCGTCCGGACTCCATTTGGGATATTCTGCACCTGTGATAAGGTGTATGGTCCGAGGTGTATCACAGTAATTAGTGTTAAACAATACACCTTCAGTTTCAACAAAATCACCAAAAGACAATTCTTCTAACCATACTTTCTCTTTGTTAGGCAATTCTATTTGAACCCAATTACTAATAGTTTGTACAAACGGCAATCGTGTCCCATCATTCAGAAGATATACCGGTGAAGATCCATCTTTTTCTTTATATACCGGTGTATTATCACGCGTGACGACACCGTATTTTCGCGCCTCAATAGTAACTGTTGCGTCTTCAACTACATTCCCAAATGCATAAATATAACCATCTGTGGATGCTGCATAAAGGACACCATCAGAGATCGCAGGTGCTGCATCAACAGGTCCAGCAGCCATATATGACCACTCCTCTGTTTTAGATGTAATATTGATCGCATGAATCTTACCCTCTCGCGCCCCAATATAGACATAACCATTGGCTGCGACAGGAAAACTCTCACTTGCTTCGGTATAACCACGCCATAAATTCGTATTGACTTGCGGAAAGACTGGTCGAAACTCTCCATTTGAGCACCCATATTCAACACCATTAATAGTGACTTTGCGTTGTCGTTCCGACTTGAGTTTACCGGTGAACGCATCCAACATATAAATCCGCGATGGATAAGCACCTGTGTAAACAGTTCCTTCAAATACAACAGGAGGGGAATCCATCCAACCTTTTGATGTATAGTCCCATACCAATTCTCCTGAATCAGCATCAAGTGCATAAAATTTGTTATTCCGAGTATTGAAATATACACGACCACCCCATACAACAGCGGAAAAACGGATAGAACTACCAGCATTATATACCCATTTTATATCCCACTTTTTTGCGTCTAATGCATACATTTTTCCATCAGTAGACCCGATATACAGAATACCGTTTGCGATTACTGGTGATGCTGTCAAAGGTCCACCTGTTTTGAATTTCCATAACATCTGTAGAGGGGGTTTTAGAACTTTATCAGGACTCTTTCCCGAAAATTGTAAGTCGTTCATGAACATGTGCCAATCTTCAGGACGCGGGGGTTTAACTGGAGTGGTTACTTTAGGAGGTGTGGAATCTTGTGCTGTCGGAGGAGATTTCTGTTTTTCATCTTGTGAGTTACAACCCCAAACAAGCATGATTGATGTAAACAGGATAGTAAAGACGAAAACGGTTCTGAAATGTGTGAATTGAGACATAATAAGATAATTAAGAAATGAGTAGAAAGTATGAAGTAACGAAAATCCGTTACCACTAATATATCATGTGGACACTAAGTTGTCAACTTTTCTTGAATTTGTGTCATTTTTGTGTTAGAATTTGATTTTTACCATATATTTAAGATGTCAAGTTGCAATCGGTGAAAGATTATGAATAAAAAATTAGTAGAAATTGACCCACAAATCGTTGAAATTACCGCCAAAGACTTGGCACGTCAACAGAATTCTCTGATGCTCATTCCATCCGAGAACTATGCAAGTCGCGCTGTCATGGAAATTCAGGGAAGTATCTTAGCCAATAAATACGCAGAAGGATACCCCGGTGAACGTTACTATAATGGTTGTGAATTTATGGATGACGTTGAATCTCTTGCGATTGACCGTGCTAAATCTCTGTTTGGTGCTGAGCATGTGAACGTGCAACCGCATGCAGGTACACAAGCGAATATGGCAGCATACCACGCACTACTTGACCCGGGTGATACAATCCTTGCGATGTCACTGAGTCATGGTGGACATTTGAGCCACGGGGATAAGGTGAATTTTTCAGGTCGTTATTACAATGTTGTTTCTTATGGGGTGAATGCAGAAACAGAATTAATTGACATGGAGCAGGTAGCTCAACTTGCTGCAGAATATCAACCAAAGTTGATTGTTGTAGGAGCGACTGCATATCCACGTCAATTTGATTTTGCAGCATGGCGTGATGTCGCTGATTCAGTTGGAGCATATCTTCTTGCCGATATAGCACATATTGCAGGTCTTATCGCAGGAGGAGTACATCCTGACCCTATCCCATACAGTGATGTGGTTACAACTACGACACACAAGACCTTACGTGGTCCGCGTGGAGCTATGATAATGTGTAAAGAAGAGTATGCATCTAAGATTGACCGAGCAGTGTTTCCCGGTTTGCAAGGGGGACCGTTTCTACATACTATCGCAGCAAGAGCAGTTGCATTCAAGGAAGCAGGAGAACCAGAATTTAAAATATATCAATCACAAATCGTAAAGAATGCGAAGGCACTTGCTGAGAGGTTAATTGAGAACGGTTTCCGTTTGGTGAGTGGAGGAACTGAGAATCATCTCATGTTACTTGACTTGAGTTCAAAATATGAGAAATTGAGTGGTAGGCAAGCTGCGGATCACCTTGAAGATGCGGGAATTATTGTAAATAAAAATACTATACCTTTTGACAAAAGGAAACCTAAAACTACAAGCGGACTTCGACTCGGCACCCCAATGGTTACTACACGCGGTATGAAAGAAGACGCTATGATTCAGATTGCCGATTTTATTACTGAAGTTCTTGAAAATAGACAGAAAACGTCCATCAAACGACAGGTAAAAGAAAAAGTCACAGAATTCTGTTCACAATTCCCAATCTATGAATATCTAAATTAATGTGCAGTTGACGTTGATTTCACCTATCAATGGAGGAAAACTGAGTGAAAAGAAGACAAATGATTCTTTTATTAGTAAATTGCTCAATAGCAGGTTTCCTCATACAAATCTTCTTTGGTGACTTCACATCTGAAATATCTGAAATCATATTTTACGAACCCATTCGTAATATAATCTATATATTAGGATTTGTTGTTTTCTTAATATCGTTATGGGTCGTTGTTAGATATTTAAGAAGTGAGGACGATGACTCCAAGGTGTAACAAAAAGAACAATTTAGAAAGTAATTCCTGTTGTTAGTATTGACAATTTTAAATTCAGGTACACTTTGTGCGATATAACTAATAACACAAAAATTCGAAACTATAAATCTACACTCGCTTACATAGAACAGTTCATTGATTATGAAAGAAGTGTGGACTTTGCGCGTCAAGCACGGTTCTATAATCTCAATCGCATCACTTTGTTATTGAACTTGCTTGGAAATCCACATGAAAAATTAAAAGTCATACATGTCGCGGGGAGTAAAGGTAAAGGGTCAACAGCAGCGGTCATCGCATCAGTACTATCACATGCAGGATATAAAACGGGTTTGTATACATCCCCACATCTCATTACACCAAGAGAAAGATGTCGGATTGACGGCAAACTTATATCAGAATCAGAAATTACTTCCTATATTAATAAACTCAAACCTGCAATTGAAACTGTTTCAAAATCGGAATTCGGACATGTTTCATTTTTTGAAATTTACACCGCGCTTGCATTTATTTATTTCGCTGAGCAAGAAACAGATTTTGCAGTTATTGAAGTGGGTTTAGGTGGACGACTTGACGCAACAAATGTAGTTTCACCCGTAGTATCTGTCATTACACCTATTGGTTTAGAACACACGACTATATTAGGAAAAACATATAGGGAGATAGCCAGCGAAAAAGCAGAAATAATTAAACAGGGGTGTCCTATTGCACTTGCACCGCAACATCCAGAAGCACGTGCGGTTATAGACAAAGTTGCCAACGAACGGAATGCACCAATAGTTGATGTAGATGATTTTACTATAGATAATCAAGACGAATCTGTTTTACATACCGTTAGGGATTCAGATTTTGTTCCGATTGGACAACAATTTGATGTGGAGACACGCTCAGAACATTATCAACAACTCATGACACCTTTGTTAGGACACCATCAGTTTGTAAATGCAATGACTGCACTCGCTGGGATTGAATGTCTTAAACAGAAAGGATTTAACATTTCAAAAGATAGTGTCTATAGAGGATTTGAGAATGTGCAGTGGTATGGACGTATTCAACGAATTATGTCGTCTCCGCTTGTTTTGCTTGATGGAGCACATTCCCCAATATCAATGGAGGCATTATGTAGGACAATCCGTGATTATTTTCATTATGATCAAGTGATTTTTGTCGTTAGTATTATGAAGGATAAGGATTTGACAGCAATTGGCGAAATAGTCTCACAGAACGCGGATTTCGTGATTACCACACAAGTTACAGACAACCCCCGTGTTTTTCCCGCTAAAACGATTCTTGATACTTGGTCTGGGATATGTAATAAGACTTCACTATGTCCGACACCAGAAGATGCCATTACGAAAGCAATATCGTCAGCGTCAACAAATGATTTGATATGCATTTCAGGTTCACTTTATCTTGTTGGACAAGCACTCAAATATTTTAATTGGGATTACGAATAATTTATAAAAGAGAGGTATTTAATGCGTGAAATCACATGCAAAAGTAGGTGGTTAAATTGGAGAATATATTTAATTTACTTACCAATTCTGAATTTAGCCACCACAGCGTTTGCTCAATCAGATCCTCCTCCAGCAATTCCACCATTATGGTGGATTGCCCCAATCAGTTCACTTATAGCTTTAGTATTTGCTTATCATTTCTATCGTTCTGTGATGAAACAGGACGAGGGAAATGAAACGATGCGTGAAATTGCACAATCTGTTCGCGAAGGTGCAATGGCATATCTTAGGCAACAGTATAAAGTAGTCGGAATCGTTTTTGCTGTCCTTTGTATCATCTTCATCTTTATGGCGTTTGTTCTGAAAGCGCAAAATCAGGTCGTCCCATTTGCTTTTCTTACAGGTGGTTTCTTCTCAGGTCTTTGTGGATTTTTGGGTATGAAGACTGCCACCAACGCCTCCGCCCGTACTACAAGTGCTGCGATGAAAGGACTCGACGAAGGTTTAAAGGTAGCCTTTCGTGCTGGTGCGGTGATGGGATTGATCGTTGTAGGATTTGCACTGCTCGATATTACCGTATGGTTTTTTGTTCTGTATAAACTTTTTCCTACTGGAACTAACCCTCTTCCCCAGATTACTGTTATCATGTTGAGTTTTGGCATGGGAGCTTCAACGCAAGCATTGTTCGCACGCGTCGGCGGAGGTATCTATACCAAAGCAGCAGATGTTGGTGCGGATCTCGTCGGGAAGGTTGAGGCAGGAATACCAGAAGATGATCCACGAAACCCTGCTGTAATTGCAGATAACGTTGGTGATAACGTTGGTGATGTTGCTGGAATGGGTGCTGATCTATACGAATCTTATGCGGGTTCAATCCTTGCCACAGCTGCACTTGGTGTCGCTGCAATTGCTGCCAAAGACCATGATAATATGGCACTACAGCTTAAATACCTTTCTGCACCAATGATTATCGCGGGTATAGGAGTGATTCTTTCCATTATTGGTATCTATCTCGTGCGGACAAAAGAAGGGGCTTCAATGAGGCAGTTGATGAGTTCTTTGAATCTTGGAATCAATGGAAGTGCCTTCGGTATTGCTATCGCTTCACTCCCCATTTTACTATACCTAGAATTACCAAACAAGTGGCAGGTGTGGGGTGCGATTGTCACAGGCCTTGTCGCAGGATTGATTATTGGTAAAGTTACTGAAATCTTCACCTCTCATGAATATAAACCAACCCGTGCCATTGCAAAACAGGCACAAACTGGACCCGCAACAGTCATAATTGAAGGTATTGCTGTTGGGATGGAATCAACTGCAATTCCTGTTTTAACCATAATTACTGCTGTTGCTATTAGTTACTATCTACCTGGTGGAGCGAATGATCCTTTGATGGGATTATATGGCGTTGGTATCGCTGCAGTGGGTATGCTCGCAACACTCGGGATTACGCTTGCTACGGATGCTTATGGACCAATTGCAGATAACGCAGGTGGCAATGCTGAAATGGCAAATCTTGATGAAAGTGTACGAGAACGCACTGATCAGTTAGATGCACTTGGTAATACAACCGCTGCAACGGGTAAAGGTTTTGCAATCGGTTCCGCAGCGTTGACAGCACTCGCTCTTTTGGCAGCCTATCTTGAAGAAATACGTTATGGACTCATCCACTTAGCTGGTATAGATACTTTGGATATTGACGGTGAAGGACCACTTGCCCCCATTGAAACGGTTAAGGTAACAGTTAGTCAATTTATGGACTATTATAATGTTACACTGATGAACCCTCAAGTTCTTATCGGACTATTCATTGGTGCTGTGATGGCTTTCTATTTTTGTGCATTGACAATGAAGGCTGTAGGGAGAGCAGCGGGTGCTATGGTGGAAGAGGTACGTCGTCAATTTAGCGCAAACCCCAAAATTATGACAGGTGAAGAGAAACCCGACTATGCTCGATGTGTCAGTATCTCAACTGCTGGTGCACAACGGGAAATGATTTACCCATCACTTATTGCGATTGTTGTTCCCGTTGCTGTAGGTTTGATATTTAATGTCGGTGGTGTATTAGGTTTACTTGCGGGTGGTTTAGCAACAGGTTTTGTTCTTGCAATTATGATGGCAAATGCTGGTGGAGCATGGGATAACGCTAAGAAATTTATTGAAGAAGGTAAGCACGAGGATGAATACGGTGCAAAAGGCTCTGAACAGCACAAAGCTACTATTGTAGGCGATACCGTTGGTGACCCGTTCAAAGATACATCCGGTCCTTCCCTCAACATCCTGATAAAATTAATGTCTATGGTATCAGTTGTCTTTGCAGGTCTTATTGCGAAATATGGCGGTGTGTTTAGTAGTTGGATAGGAATACAGTAATACATCACCTCAAAAGGTAGACAAATATGAAACATAACAACATCGCAAAATTGATTATGTATTTTTTTCTTCTATTTATATTAGGATGTCAACAATTCAATAATCAGTTGAATAATGAACCTGACGGTCTTACATCTGTTTCTGTTGATGACACTATTCAAGATGTCTCACCTTATGAAGGAGATGTATTCATTGGTGATGCTGGTGATAGGTTTGGAACTGATGAATTTGCATTAAATTCCGCATCAATTGATGGTGATACATTAAATGTCAACCTATCTTACAGCGGAGGATGTGAAACACACCAATTCACTTTAGTTGCTTCTAATTCGTTTCTTGAATCATTTCCTGTGCAGTTACCTATTTATATCTCTCATAATGCTAACGGTGATACATGTGAAGCATATCCGACTGAAGATTATCAATTTGATCTGACACAAATAAAAACCCTGTATCAGGAAGCTTACCGTCAAGAAGCAGGAACCATTATCTTACGTCTCAAAGACGCTCCTAACATTGACCTTGTTTATGAATTTACAATGTAGAAATATAATTTCTTGTGGTCAACATGGTTGCTACCATCTTGTTTTTGGCTATCGCATCTATTTATTGTAGGAGGACACACAACTATGTCCAATAAACTCAAACCCCGAAGTCATGTAATTACCGACGGACCTGACCGAGCCGCTGCACGTACAATGCTAATGTTTGGTGATGGAGGATTATCTCCAGAAGATCTTGACAAACCAATTATCGGGGTTGCAAATACTTGGATTGAAATTGGACCTTGTAACTTCCATTTGAGACGGTTGGCTGCAAAGGTAAAACAAGGTATTCGAGATTCAGGTGGTACACCTCTCGAATTCAATACTGTCAGTATCTCTGACGGAATTACAATGGGAACTGAAGGCATGAAAACATCGCTTATCAGTCGAGAGGTAGTAGCCGATTCAATTGAGTTAGTTTCCATTGGAAATATGTTTGATGCTGTTGTTGCATTATGCGGTTGTGATAAAACTGTACCAGGCACTGTTATGGCATTAGCGCGGTTAGATATACCATCTCTTACACTGTATGGTGGCTCAATTATGCCGGGTAAATTTCAAGGACGTGATGTCACGATTCAAGACGTGTTTGAAGCGGTCGGTCAACATGCAGAAGGAACAATCACTGTTGAAGAATTGGATGATCTGATAAGTAAAGGGTGTCCCGGACCTGGTGCTTGCGGGGGACAATTTACTGCTAATACTATGGCTACTGCGGTTGAAATGTTGGGAATAGCACCGATGGGGAGTGGTAGTGTTCCGGCTGCCGTGGAAGAAAAGGATGATGAGGCATATAAAGCTGGACAACTTGTTATGGATATGCTGGCTGCTGATCGTCGTCCGAGTCAAATCATCACACGGAAATCTCTTGAAAATGCAATTACATCAGTTGCTGCCACCGGTGGTTCAACCAACGGAGTTCTACATCTTCTCGCAATTGCATACGAGGCACAAATCCCTTTGACCCTTGAAGATTTTCATGAGATAAGCCAGAGAACACCGGTTTTGGCTGACCTGAAACCTGGTGGACAATTTGTTGCTACCGATCTATATGAGGCAGGTGGAATCCAGTTCTTAACAAAACGTCTTGCAGAAGCAGGATTAATCCACACTGATGAACTCACCGTAACAGGTAAAACAATCGGTGAAGAAGCGAATGCAGCGACTGAAACTGAAGGGCAGCAGGTTGTCAGAGCAGTAGATGCACCACTTAAACCGACAGGTGGATTTGCTATCTTGAGAGGTAATCTCGCGCCAGAAGGATGTGTTATTAAGTTGGCTGGACAGAAGAAGACATTGCACCGAGGTCCAGCACGTATCTTTGAACGTGAAGAAGACACTTTCGCAGCAATAAAAGGTGGAGAAATAAAACCTGGAGATGTAATTGTTATACGTTACGAAGGTCCTATCGGTGGTCCAGGTATGCGTGAAATGTTAGGTGTAACAGCAGCAATCGTCGGTGCAGGATTAAGTGAAGATGTTGCTCTGTTGACTGATGGAAGATTTTCTGGTGCGACACATGGCTTTATGATTTGCCATGTTGCTCCTGAAGCTGCAACAGGTGGACCACTTGCTATTTTGCAAGAAGGCGATGAAATTGTGATTGATGCTGAGGCAAGACGACTTGATGTTACACTCACCGATACAGAAATAAAATCCCGTTTTGAGAAGTGGACTCCTCCTGAACCGCGTTATACTCGCGGTGTTATGGCGAAATATGCAAACTCTGTCTCTTCTGCATCTGAGGGTGCTGTGACGGGATAAATGTCTCCTATTTCTTAGCAATGGAAAATGAGACGTATATTTACCACATACAAACAGAACACAGTGGAAAACGGTTAGATCGGTTTCTAATCAGTGTGACTGAGGGAATATCCAGATCTTACCTACAGAAGTTAATCCGTCAAGGTGCTGTCACTGTAAATGATAAGATTATCAAACAACCAAGTTTGACACTACGTTCTGGTAATCAAGTTCGACTTACGCTTCCTGAATCCCGTCCTTTAGAATCTGTCCAACCAGAGAAAATCCCACTTGACATTTTATATGAAGATAGTGACTTAATTGTTCTCAACAAATCAGCAGGAATGCTTGTTCATCCAGCAAGCGGTGTAATTAAGGGAACACTTGTCAATGCATTGCTCGCACACTGCTCTGACCTGTCTGGTATAGGTGGAGTAGAGAGACCCGGTATTGTCCACAGATTAGACAAGGATACGTCAGGGGTACTCGTTGTTGCCAAAACAGATGTTGTCCATCGCGCGTTATCAACACAGTTTGAAAAACACACGATTACACGGCAGTACGTTGCTGTTGTATGCGGTATTCCAACGGAAGTCACTGGAACAATTGACGCACAAATTGCACGCAGCCGTCGTGATCGAAGACGAATGTCAACTGTTTTGAATAACGGAAGGCATGCCGTCACTCATTATCAGGTATTAGAAATTTACAACAAATTTTCGTTAGTACAACTGACATTAGAAACCGGTCGACTTCATCAAATTCGTGTACATCTACAGCATATTGGTCACCCTGTTGCTTGCGATGCTATATATGGAGGAGAACAACGTGCATTGAACGATGCAGACACGCAGCCAATAAAACACGCACTTATTCATCTTAAACGACAAGCATTGCATGCACGAACTCTTCGATTTGAACATCCTATCACCCATGATTCTTTGTTGTTTTCCGCACCAAAACCAGCAGATATGCATCGACTGATTTTTTCATTACGAACTTTAACAAGAGCACATTTATAGGAGATGAATTATGGAATATGTCAATTTTGGTAAAGCTGGTGTCAAGGTCAGTCCACTCGCTTTAGGATTAGGACTCAGAGGGCAATCCGATGAGAATGCTGCCCAACGTTTGATTGAGCATGCAATTGATAGCGGCATCAACCTTATTGATTGTGCCAATGTATACGGTCCAATGGATGATCGAGACAACATTGGTCGTTCAGAGATAGTTCTCGGCAAAGCGATAAAAGGGAAACGTGATGATGTGGTGATTACATCTAAAGTTTGCAGTCATATTGGACAGGGACCAAACGACTATGGATTATCACGATACCACATCATGCGTGAGATAGACCGTTCACTCACAAGACTCGGCACGGATCATATTGATGTCTACCTGATTCACATGACAGACGATACCACTCCGCAAGAGGAGACAATACGTGTATTAGACGACCTCATCCGTTCAGGTAAGGTGCGTTATCTTGGTTGTTGTAATCATCAGTCATGGCAGGTATGTAAAGCACTGTGGATCGCAGATAGCATCAACGCGACACCTTATATGTGTGTTCAAAATATGTATAACTTACTAAATAGAGATTTGGAAACTGAGATGTTTGGGTTAGTGCGTGAGGAAGGTCTTGGTGTGATGTGTTATAGTCCGTTATCAGTCGGTTTATTGAGTGGGGTCTATTCTCCAGATAAACCACCACCTGAAGGCACGCTCTGGGCAAGACGATATCCAGATGAATATAACCGTAGAATGAGTGGAGCAACTGGAACGGTAATTGCTACCCTCATACGTCTTGCAAATGAGTTAGGAAAAACGCCAGCACAACTTGCTGTTGCTTGGGTGGTATCACATCCAGAGGTTACTGTTGCCATCAGCGGAAGTGATACAATTGAACAATTGGACGACACACTTGGAGGTGTCGGTTGGGAATTAGATGCAGCAGTTCGCGAGGAATTGGATGAAGTATCGCGTTCGTTCGTTCGTTTGACAGCACCACCTTTTTAACGATTGTAGAACAGGTTTATCGTCCCTCCAATATATTTCTATTGTACAATTAAATTCATGTAAGGTTAGTCTTGTTCTTTATATCTAATTCTAAGAAAAGTTACAACCTTCGGAGAGATATTTTCGTCAGTTAGGATTCGTAACTCATCAAATTTCATGCTTCTGACTTTAATTCAAGATATATCTCGTTCCTGTGACACCGTGCGGCATACCTCAGACATGCATGTATATCTGCTTTTGTTATATGTTGATAATCCTCAAGAATTTCTTCTTCACCCACGTCAGAAGCGAGTAAATCAAGGATAAACTCCACCGATATGCGAGTTCCTTTGATTATTATTGATTAGACTATATAGGGTAATATGCATCAACTATCTAATCCAAACCTTTTATCTTTATTTCCCATAGAAGTACAGTACCGTCAAAACTTCCAGTTGCGATTGTGTTACCATCCGGACTGAATACAACACTGTTGATAGCATCGGTATGTCCAGTAAATGTCCAAAGGAGTGCACCTGTTTCAACATTCCATAATCGTAAAGAAGTATCTCTACTACCGCTTGCAAGTGTCTTGCCATCTGGACTTAATGATAGACTTCTGACATCGTTTGTGTGTCCTTTCAGGGTACGAATAGTCCTGTCAGACTCGACATCCCAGAGAATTATCATATTGTTCTCATCTGAACTGGCAAGTGTCTTTCCATCCAGACTGAATACCACGCAATATACCAAGTTCTGATGTTGCTCCAGTGACCGAAGATGTTTGCCAGTCTGTACATCCCACAAACAAACTGTATTATCCAAACTTGCACTTGCAAGTGTCGTACCATCTGGACTGTACACCACAGAAGTGACACCGTTAGCATGACCTTTAAACGTTCTTAAAGACACACCAGTTTGTATATCCCACAATTGAACGGTACTGTCATAGGCTCCACTTGCCAGAGTTTTACCACTTGGACTGAAGGCAACGGATTTTACTACATTAGTATGTCCATTTAATGTTCGTATAGATGTACCTGTCTGTACATCCCACAGACGAATAGTAGTGTCAACACTACCACTCGCCAGTATCTTGCCATCTGTATTGTATGCAATGCTATCAACTCTCTTTATATGTCCAGTTAATGTCCCCTTAAGAGTTCCTGTTTGCACATCCCACAAGCGAATTTCAGAATCTCTACACCCGCCACTTGCGAGTGTTTTACCATCCGGACTGTAGGATACTGTCCAAACATAATCGGGATGTCCATTTCTTTTCCAAAGTTGCTTCCCAGTTTCTGTATTCCACATACGAACGGTTCCATCACAACTTCCACTTACGAGGGTCTTTCCATCAGGACTGAAGGATACGGTTTTAACCCTTGATCTATGTCCAGTGATAGTCCGATTAGATTTACCTGTCTTCACATCCCACAGACGAATCGTGTTATCATAAGATCCAGTCGCAAGTGTTTTACCATCCGGGGTGAAGGCTACCATCCAGACCGTATCCGTATGCTCTTTCAGTGTTCTAAGATGTTTCCCAGTTGACACATCCCAGAAACGAACAGTTTCATCATAGCTGGCACTAACAAGTGTCATACTATCCGGACTGAAGGCTACGCACCGTACAAATTCAGTATGTCCTTTTATTACATGAAGAGATTTACCGGTTTGAACATCCCACACTCGTACCGTAGTATCCCAACTTGCACATGCGACTTTAGTTCCATCTGGACTATACGCGACATGCCATGCTCTATCCGTATGTCCAGTCAATATTTTTAGAGTTGTCCCGGATCTCACATCCCACAAACGAACAGTTTTGTCATCACTACTACTTGCAAGAGTCTTACTATCTGGACTGAATACAATGCTGAAGACAGCCCTTGTATGTCCTTTCAATGTTCGTAGTTGAGTTCCAGTCCGAGCATCCCACAAAATGATTGTATTAAACCCTATTGTACTTGCTAATGTGAAACCATCTGGACTGAAAGATACACTTCTGACAGTAGGTGTGTCACCTCTTAGTAGATCGAGTTCTTCACCTGTATGTGCATCATAAATCCAAATTCCAATACTACTCGCAACTGCTATACGTTTGCCATCTGGAGAAAATGAAATCTCACTAATGGAACCTTTACCGAGACGTGCTTTCGCTCCTGCAGGTAGACCCCATTTGTTATAGTCTTGAGCAAAAAGGTTTGGGGTTAATACCAGAATTAAAAGCAAAATGGATATAATTGTAAACATTGTTTTATGCATTCTAATAGGGAGTCCTTCTTTTATGAGTGATTTGTTGATAATCAGAATTTCGAATTTGAATTGTACAGTTACGAGGATTTGGATGCACAAATTGATATTCTAAACCAAAGAAGTTTGGTGTAATATGGGAGGATATACTGACGTGTTGAGAATCTCAGATAATCAAGATTCTTTGTATAATCCGATTAGTCTGGAAAGGGAAGGACAATTATTTAGTAGTCTGCCAAATAGATTCTGTTAGGATTATGGATTGTTGTGTTGATACTTTATACGCTGATTAATCAAGAATACACTTTGTCTGAATCAATTATATGAAATGTATGATTCAGACAGGTATAACTATAATATACATAAAGTTAATGCGCATCTATACCCAAAATACCACTGAGGATAATTACTAAAAGCCAGACTGCTACTAATATAACACCAAAGGGTCGTTTTAGCTGGCTCCCTGAAACGAAAATACCAATACGAAAAACAATCAAGATAAACAGCATTGCTGGAAATGCGAATTGGAAGAAATGTGCTTCTGCGACTAAACCACCGTCCGTCGCTGCAGCAGAAACTCCCGCAACAAAGAGTACGTTGAGAATATCCGCACCGATGATGTTCCCAACTGCTAACTCACCATGTCCACGTCTAACTGCAGTAACTGCGGTGACGAGCTCTGGGAGCGAAGTGCCAAATGCAACCAACGTTAGCGAGATAATTGAATCTGGAACTTTAAACCTTGTAGCAAGGATGCTTACTGCAGGAATAAGAAATTGTGCAGAAATGACAACAACCGCCATGGCACCGATGAGTTTTAGAAGGGTTCCAAACGTATTAGATGCCTCTGACTCAGCATTACTTTCATCTTCTGGCTCTGGTGTTGTTGAACCTGCCCAACGGATAGATTGCCATATATATAATCCTAAAAGAACAACAAAAACGAATCCTATAAATTGTGGAAGCACCCCACCTTGAGTAAAAGCTTTCATAGGAGATGTCCACGGTAAACAAGCTAATACCAGCAGAATGCCGGCACTCACCTGAACGTTAGAGAGGCGGGATGCTAACTGACGATTGAATGACAACGGAGCAATCAATGATGCTAATCCTAAAATAAGTCCTGTATCACATATAATTGAACCGACTGCATTTCCAAGAGCAAGTCCAGGTTTTCCTTGGATTGCTGACAACACAGAAACTGCAGCTTCTGGAGTTGTTGTCCCAATACTTACTATTGTTGCACCGATAACTGCTTTTCCTAAACCCCATTGCGTTGAAAGTGCAACCGCCTCATCTACCAGAAAGTCCGCCCCTTTGCCAAGTGTGAAAAGTGCCACAATTATTATAAGCAAAAGCAGCGGAGTGATTATATTTCTCATTCTGAGTTCTAACCAACCCGCTTTGATAAGTCTCGTTAGTTCTGCGATTGCATTGACATCTTGAAGCAAAGTGTGGAAGTCAGCGTCATTGAATAATGCTTGGACACCACTATTGCCATTTAGAAGAGGAATAAATTTCTCGTCTATTGCAGGTATTAATTCTTTTATGCTTTCTGGATTCGCTACTATCTGCTTTAAGCTATCCTCGGTCAATTTCGCTTGAGTTTCAGACTCTTTATATTCTTTCAAGACATCAGGAAGGACATTTTGTACTTCATTATCTTGTAAAGTAGACTTATGTCTTTCAAAGATCTGTTCAGCAAGAGAGTGATCCTTAGCATATACCACATTTGACACTAAACAACAAACAATACAAAAGAAAATAATTAAACGACCATCAAGTATGTGTGTTTTCATTCACTCCTCCACAATGCTAATTTTCATAATTTATAATTGCGGATATTAATGTTGTTATTCCGGTTATTTGACTTGATATTGAGTCAATCTCAGGTTTTTCATTTGATGCACATACATTACGATTGATACTACCTGAATGGAAACCCATTTTCGTCAACAATAATAAAATTATTTTAAGTTATTATTAGATATTTTATATGTATAAAGATTAAAATTGTCCAGAGACAGAGATTCGTTGTGATCCACCTAATGTATGTGTATTAAATGCGTAGTCAACAAAAAACGTCATACTACTAACTCGCAATTTAACACCCGATCCAATAGAGATTCCATGTCCGTTCCAACCACACCGTAAGGCAAGAGTATCAAAAAGTATATATTCCGCACCAATCCGTAACAGAATACCTCCACCTGAGACTGTAGTATCTTCGTTCTCTGAATGATCAGAATTATCATTGTTGGAATTAGTTTCATTCTCTGTATTTGCTTCTAAGTCACCTTGGTCTGTTTCAAAATCTAAACCGATACTTCCTTTGCCGAAACTTGTAAAAGTAAATTGATATGCACTACCAAAACGCAACCTTCGTCCACGTGTGAATGCCGGATTATCCGCTGTGTCCCATCGAATTTGTGTACCTGTGGCATCCAAAAGCAATGTGCCTATTCTCAAGCCTTTATATGGAGATAGAATAAAACCGATGTCAATACCAAATCCTCTCCCTGTGTAATCATATATTGACTGGCTGAGAAGTTTAAGGTTACCTCCGACTGCAACAATTGAATGGATTTGACGGGCATAGGAAATTAACAATGCGTTATCCGTATTACTAAAATAATCTGCAACAGTAGGTCTATCTATATATGGTTCACCGTCATCTTTCACACCGTTGCCATTTTTGTCTTGATAATCTCCAAGTCTACCATTATTATCAATATCAATAAAAGTAGTGCGGGGAATATCGTCAATTCCAAGTCGAATCCAACTCAGTCCGATACTTCCGATTTCTTCAATTTGATGGACATAGTTAACGAAATTATAACTGACTAATCCTTGACTGAGAAAACCACCATCACCTGTACGAAATGTGTCAGAATACATAGTAGAAAAACTATGTTTTTTTACTTTTGTTAAACCTGCAGGATTCCAATATGTAGCAGTTGCATCATCGGCAATTGCTACAAATGCACTACCCATTCCAAGTGCACGAGCACCAACCCCGTGACTGAGGAAGTCTGCGGCATGTGCCCCCTCATCTGCAGCGAAGACTTTTAGGGGCAGGAAACAACATGTAAGAATTATTACGCAATTAACCAAGTGTATTTTCATAATGTATATTATCCTGGTGCAAAATCGTAAATCGGTTCACGGATAATGACACTAAGGACACTCCAGAACGCGCCTACGCAGTATTCACCAAGAATTACTCCAAAGAAGAAGAATATCATTTTTCGATATGTGCTTGGACCTCCAAAACGGAGTGCCATCCACTTAAGAAATGTGCTAATCACGAGACAACTCCAAAAATAACCTACACCGAATGTCATGGAAATTGGATATCCCGCTGGGTGTAGGGGCCACCAAATAAAACGCATCCTCATAAACATTAGTAGGAAAGTAAACCCCATACCACCTGCCATGAAACTCATTGCTGGAACATTCGGGTCTCGCGGATAAGCGAATAAACCAGCAAGCCATCCAAATTGACCAATATGTCCGACAGATGGACCTATACCCCCACCAGCACCTGTAACTGCACCTCCGAGTCGATAAAGTTCACTGAGTGTTGCCCAGAATGCTGATAGTGAACCGAGCACAACAGCAATTAACATTGCCAAAACTAACCGTTTCGTGTTCATATTTGCACGTTCAGCCATTTTAAAGGCTTCAAGTTGATGCGGCATAATATGTTCACGATACCCTCGACCACTGAAAAACCAGAAAAAAGGAAATACTGTTAGATTGTTAGGACCAATTCGACGCGTCCCTAAAATATTAACCAAGAATTGTTGGGCATTACACATTCCTGCCATTTCATGTGCCGGTGGTCCAAGTTCAGCACGAACGCGAGTGATACCGATAGAGATTGCATAGAAAAAGCCGAAGAATGGAAGTATAATAGCAAGTGTCATCCCAGCCTTCAGACAGAACCAGATGATATATAGACTTGCCAGAATAATTAGGATAAATGCTGTCCTATACCGGATTGGTTCTTCTGAATCGTCAATTCCTCCTGAAATACCAAAGATGGTACGGCACACTTTCATTATATGTTTTCGTGTAACCCAGAGTGCAATGCCAAAAATTGCCATCCAACCACCGATTGATTGTTCACTACTATATGGAAATGGAGCAGGTATACCAACTGCACTACCGAATACACGTTGTATTTTCTCGAACAGATAGAAAAACCATAGAGAAAAAGATAGGTCAAGTGGCAATAGGAAGCCCAATCCTATTACAAATGGATATAACGGTACTGGTATGTTCCCAACAGCATTCCATGGTTTTTCAGTGAAGAATGCCCCCCAATTCCTTGCATTGTGTCTAACGCTAAAATCAGGAAGGATGGGGAAAAAGTGTGCTAACCCGTGCCACACATTTAACAATGCAGCAGCAATAAAACCGTACCATAGTAAACGGTTTCGGAAGAGTTGTGCTCTACCACCCCCTTCTGTTATTGCCATTGGCAGTTGTATAATTGGATATGCTAATTTTTCATGTTCCGTCCACTGTTTTCGGATTAGGACATTTAGACAGATCATGATAGCACCGAGTGCCAAGATAAAGGATGTCCACCATAATGTGGGCATTATCCATGCACCACCTATCTGTGCATTATAAAATGGCGTGTCACCTTCGTAGAAACCCCGAAGAATATCTTTATCAGATACGACAAGGTGTTGTGGAATATAACTGTGGAAAGTATCTGCCCAATCGTTCTCTATTGTGGCAAACCAAAATGCATGTGGAAGTGCAGGAATTGTAAGTGCCAGCATATCGTGCCCTGCAAGTCCCGATGCTATGGAAAGCATTGCATAGATGGTGATCATCTCACCCTGTGTTAATGCTGATCGGGGTGCTACTTTTTTCAGGAACAAATTCAGAAGGATCAGAAAAAAGATGTTGAGAACTACATTCCAAAACAGGGAAATCGTGGTAGGATGTCCAGAGTGCCATACACACTCAACTTCAATGATCCAGAAAACATTGGGTGGGATTAATAACATAGCGATAAGGATCGCACGCCAAGTTACACCGAAATCCCGATTGTTGTCGTGTTCACTTAAATTCTGCACAGAGGTATTCCAATCGTTGTAATTGCTGTAAGGTTTTGGAAGTCTATCGGTAAAAACACCTCACGAATAAAAGGATGTACTTGTTTTGATGGATGACAACATCCTTTTCTTCAATTAAAAGTGTTGTAGTGGTTCTCTCTCCTTCAATACCCACTCAATATGACCAAATTCATAGGCACCGGGTGAGGATCCGCTGAATATTTCAGTCTCTATTCCCCATGCTAATTTATATGCGGAGATAATCTGTGTCAATGACGTAGATACATCACCATAACATAAAAGAGCAACAGTGCCACCTTCACCACCACCTGTAATCTTTGCACCGTAAACCCCTCCCTGTTCACCAATTTTTTTGGCGATTTCTACAATTCCATCAATTTCAGGACAACCGAGTGCTGCAAATTCGCGATAACTTGTATTCGATTCATACATCAGTTCTCCGGCTATCTTGAGAAATGTAGGTGCACGTTCAGGGAATTTATCTGCGTTCTTAATAGCATTTATGAATAGTTTTACTCGTTCGTTTTCATATATTGGATGGGTCACTCGATCTCTAACGGCATATACTTTTTCAGGTATTACCTGGGTAACAGGATCATCAGTATCTCCGTATATTTCAAGAAAATCACTGCCTTTAATCTGATTTGGTAAAAATGATTCACAATTTTCAAGAAATTCTTGAACTGAAATGTTGCATAAGTAGTTGTCATTCAACTTCTCCCAACCGAGTTCTTTTTTTAATATTGAAAGACCCATAAAGGCTGCCGTGCGGGTATCAATATATGCTGTACTTTTCGTGCTTCGTGCAACTTTACTGTGGATACCGATAAAACTTACGTTTTGCGGACAATCAACATATTCAACGATTTTATCAGGTTGGCAGAGAATAGAAATTATTTTGTCTTTTGTTCCAGCTGAAGAAGTTATTTGATCCATTATCCCGCATGGTGCACCAACTATACGATTTTCGACAATTTGCGCAAGTCTTGCAATTTCTATTGCGTCCAATTGCAAATCATAGAGTTGATTAAGTGCAGTTAACGAAGCAACTTCAATTGCCGCTGAAGATGCGATACCAGCCCCCATTGGAATATCACTCTTGATAACAATCGATGCACCATGTGGGAACTTTTCAATCTTTTTTTCTTTCAATAAGGTAAAAAAACACCCAAGAATATATCCTGCCCAAGTGGTTCGTGAATCTTCACTAAAGATTTCCTTTGTTTGTGAATACGTTTTCAGCTTGCCATCCTCATAAAAATCATCAAGCAGCATCTGAAAACTTGGTTTTAATTCTGTATTTATCTGTAATGTCAAGGCATAGAGATTGTTGTCTTCTCGTGCCTGACATGCTGCAACAGCTGCACGATTTAACGGCATTTCAAATACATTTGAACCACAGTAATCTGCAATCCCACCCATTATGTCGAGTCTTGCTGGGGAGCGTGTAACTATTACCTTTCCTTCCTTTTGTAAACCATTCGGACCGAAAACTGAATAAGAATCACTTTGCAATAAATATTCAAGTTCAACAACTTGTAATGGTTTAATTTTTGGACCATGTATCTGTTCAACTTGCATATATAGGTTACATTTTTCAGTAGCAGTTATATATAAGTTTTACTTCAAGGGTTTACAACAGTAACATTTTCCCCAACTTTCAATGAATGTTGGCCAGCGACAATCACTGATTCACCTTCATTTAGTCCGTTTAGTATTTCTACTTCTCCTCCACGGGAAAGACCTACTTCTACGGGACGACGTCGGCTTACACCTGATTCTACGACAAATATATTCTGCATTTTTGTCAATGCATCTTCTATAAGTGAAGTGCGGGGAACCAAAATAGTATCTTTATGTACTTTAACTGGGACAGTAACTTTTGCAAACATACCTGGTTTTAATATGCCCTCTGTATTATCTATGTGAAATTCTACTTTAGCTGTACGCTGAATAGGCTGCAATGTCGGACTGATATATGTTATAAGGGCTGACATGGGAGTGTGGATCCCGTCTATACTAATTGTTGCCTGCTGATTCAATGACAATTGGCTTAATTGTCCTTCAATAACTTCGGTAGAAGCTAACACGGTATCAATATCCACAATTTCAAATAATGGTGCTGTTGGCACTGCCATTCCACCTAAATCTAAATGTCGTTGTGATACAACACCTGATATAGGTGCTGCAATTGTAGCATCCCTTAATCTCTTCTGCGCGAGTTTTAGGGCAATACTTGCTTGTGTTTGTGTGGTTTTGGCAGAGATTATTTCTGCTTCCCAGCTTTTTGCATCTTCTAACGCTTCAACGGAATTTAAACTTGCCTTCGCTGTTTGGACTTGAGTTTGTGCAAGGGCAATATCTTTTTCCCATGTCTTTGTAGAAGCCTGTGCTTTAGCGAGTTTGAGTGCAGCTTTTGCCTGTTCAACCTGCGCTTCCATTGAACGGATATCTTCCTCACGTGCACCATTATTAATGAGTTGAAGTTGTTCAGAGGAGATTTTATGCTGTGCTTTGACTATATCTAATTGAGTTTTACTGTTTTCAAATGATTGTTTGCTAATTGCACCATTTATGTATAGTTGTTCCATACGTGCAAAATTGTTTTCGGCATTGATTAGGTTTGCTTTTGCTTGATTTACACCTGCTTCTGCTTGACGACGATCCTCATCACGAGCACCATTCTTTATCTTTTCCAAATTAGCAATTAGTGATCTTAAACCTGCTTCTGCTTGATCTATTTGTGTGACTGTTCTAAGTTCAGCCAGTTCTTTTACCTGTTGGAGTGAAACTTCTGCTGCTTTTAGTTGTGCCGCTGCTTGTGCAACTTGTGTTCGGACTTTGATTTCAGCTAACCGTTGTGCTTGAGAATAAAATGCTTCTGCAGATTCCAATGCAGCCTTTGCTTGTTGTACTGCAAGATCCAACTCTTCATGCTCAATAACAGCAAGGGAATCCCCTTTATTTACTCGCTCACCTTCAGTTACAGACAGAGATATGATACGACCTGAGATTTTGGGTATAACATTGACACGAGATTTTGCTTCAATTGTTCCAGATAGCTGCAACTCAGAACGAATTTCTCCTCTTTTTGCTTTATATATTTCTACGGGTTTAGCAACATTAGACCCAATTTCTGCTTCAATATCAGTCTTTTCAGGTTTTAGTAGTCGGAACATTGCAATAATTGCTACTACTATAATTATGGTAATAGGAATCAAAATCTTTTTCAATTGTGAAATACTCCTTCAATACATGAGATGTTGGACTATGGTATAATACATTTCAAATTATTACGTGTTTATTGTACTTTCTGTCCAATGGCTTTTTCAAGTCTTGCCAGACTAATGACATAGTCGTGTTGGGCTTGTAGACGATTAACTTTCGCCTGCATCAGTGCCAGTTGTGTATCAGTCAGTTCAACGGTTGTTATCAATCCGTTTTCAAATTGAATAGTTGCTATTCTAACACTTTCTTCTGCTTGAGAAATCGTCTCACGCTGTACATCAATTATTGTTTTTGCCTCAAGTAAACTAAGATAGGCGTTTCGCACTTCAAATTCAACTGCGGATACAACCTGTTGTGTACCTAATTGCAGTTGCTTTAGAATAGACTCACTCTGTTTGACCCCAGCACGAGATACAAACCCATCAAAAATTGGTATATTTACTTGTAACCCTAAACTCCAGATGCGATTCATTTCTGTGAGTCTTTCGTTATGTGAAATTTGATAATTTGAGAAAAAGGAAAGATCCGGTAGGTGACGAGTCTTAGATACACTCAACTGTTTCTCACCAGCTTGTTCGTTGAGTCGTGAACGGCTAAGTTCAGACCGATTGTCTTGTGCAATCTTTATGAGTGCATCAAGTTTGAATTCTACTTCAGGTATCTTAAAGGACCCACTAACTTCAACCTGTTCAATTAGAGGTATATTCAGTAGTGTTTTAAATGCATTTTTTGCTGTAATAACACCATTTTTTGCTCTAATTAATTGAGACTCAGCATTAGCAAGTTGCACCTTTGCTCGAAGTACATCAAAATTTGTAGTCACTCCAGCAACAAATGACTCTTCAGCGATTTGGAGTTGTTTCTTCACAAGGTCAACGCTCTGGTTAGCAACCTTTACAAATTCTTGAGCAATTAGTACACGATAAAATGCCTCATAAACATCTAATCTAAGTTTTTCATAGGCTGCATCCAGTTCTTTTTCGGATGCTTGGTATTGTAGTTTCGCAGCTTGGTACCCGTAGTAGTGGCGACCCCATGCAAAGATTGGTTGAGTTAAACTGACAGTCCCTTGAACATTATGATGTGCTCCAAATTCCAATTCAATTAGTTCTGCTTCATTATCTACACTTGGCATAGACATTGCATCCATTTCACCACCAGGAGATGGAAACCCAAAACTCCCTTCAGCAGAAATAACAGATTTTTGTACATCTTTAAAATAGGTATAGTTGCCATTTGCTATTAGACGCGGCAACAGTGAAGCACGGGCGATACCAATTTGAGACTTCGCAGATTTCAAGACCTGTTCTGCAGACTGGATAGAGAGATTGTTCTGTTTTGCTATTTCTAAACTATCTTCAAGATTATACACTTTGTGCTCTTCAGGATAACTATTTATTGTTAGCACAAGTAGTAAAATGGTTCCAACCCAAATTGAGTAATGGAACCGAAATGAATTCATATTGGGATATCCTCCACAAGCATGCAAATTGAATCTCGTGTTTATCAGGAGAACATATAGAATTTTTCAAATTGAAATTGAACTAAATATCAAACTTCTCGAATTATTAGTATCAATTAATAGCGCAGGATTGTGGTAGAATCACCGATGATCCATAATGTTCCATTTGGGGATGCCACAATATCTCTTAGGTTATTCGTCGTCGGAGAATTGTACTTTAACCAAGTTACCCCACCATCTGGTGTATATAGGATGACACCATTATCGCCAACAGCCCATCCTTCTTTTTCAGAAATAAAGAGAATTGCGTTTATGTTATCTTGTGTGGGTACAGTTTGATCAATCCAAGTATTTCCACCGTCAGTAGTAACCATAATTGTACCTTGATTTCCAGCTACCCATGCATTTTCGGGATTGATCGCAAACACATCTTGCAATTCAGCGAATCCACTGGTAAGTTTCCAAGTCATTCCGCCATCATTTGTTTGGGCAATTGTGCCTCCAAAACCGACAATCCAACCGACATCAGCATCAATAAAATGAACCCCAAATAGATTGTTGAAACCTGCACCAGTATAACCGGGATCTATGTCAACACCATTCCAAGTATTTCCACCATCTGATGTATACATCACTTTACCTGTTTCACCTACTGCCCAAGCATTATTTAAGGTTCCAAAACTCATGGCATAACATGCCATCGCACTTTTCCAACTCATCTCACCACCAAACTTTATGCGTGCGGCTCTACCGTGTCCTTCGTCACCAGGATCACTTACACTTTTCCAATTTTTTCCACCATCAAGTGTCTCAAGTAATGCTGCATTGCTACCAACGATGTAACCTCGATTTTCATCAACAAAACCTACACCAAATAGTTCAAATACATCACCACTGTTTTGTGGCAACCATGTATTACCACCATCAGTTGTGTGGATAACGCATCCTGCTAAACCGACTGCCCAACCGAGTCTATCGTTTTTGAAATGTACAGCACGCAGTTCGTTTGCGTTAGAGATAACATCCCAAGTTTCTCCACCATCAGTTGTGTGTAGAATTGTTGCCTTATCACCAACTACCCATGCCTCTGTAGCACTTAACATGTGGACACCTTGTAGACGTGAAGCAACGGGTCGATAATCAAGCGGAGTCCATGTCGCACCGCCATCTATAGTCCTTAGAATCACACCGAATTCAGCCGCTGCGATCCCTATATTCATATCAAAAAAATGTACATCCCAGATCGGTTCAGGCATACCATTTGAATTTGGCACATTACTCTGTTGAACTTCCCAATTCATTCCATCTGAGGTAGCCACAACAGCACCACCAGCACCAACTGCCCAACCTGTAGAATCATCCAGCATAGAAATAGCATCAAGTGTGTTAACTGTTGCACTTGTTTGAAACACCCAAGTGTCACCACCATCCTTTGTATGTAGTAAAGTGCCACCGCCACCTGCAGCCCAACCGACTTCAGGGGTCGCAAAGTGTATGCCTTCTATCGTGTTGTTAGTACCAACATCTTGAGACTGCCAAGAGACACCGCCGTTGTCGGTATGCATCACGAATCCACCATCACCACATGCCCAACCGTGATTTTCGTCTACGAAGGATACACCTAACAAAGCAACACGTGTATCAGTGGATAATTTTTCCCATACCTGACCACCATCAGTTGTTTTTAGCACTGTCCCGTTCTCACCAACAACCCATCCCATTTTTGGTGTGATAAACCGCACTTTCTTGAATTCTGTCTGAAATGGTAAAGGTTGTCTCGGTTGCTGTTGCCACGTCTTTCCACCATCGGTCGTGTTCAATATCATAGCATTTGCCCCAACAATCCAACCGTTCAACAGGTCTACAAAAAAGATGTCGTTAAAACTTGCTTGCCATTTTGATTCGCTAACTGTAATCCACTCCTTCTGAGCCATTACAAACGGAGTTGCAATTAATAAAAAACTTAAGATGACCGTAAATAAAAATCTCCGCTTCATCGGTATACCTCCTATACTTTAATCTTTTCCAATTTGACAATAATTGTTCGTAAATACAAGATACGCACTATTCTATATATAATAAATAAATACAATAAATCCATAAAATTATACCACTAAACACAATCTAAGTCAACGTGATTATGAATTGGCAGTGATATTTAGTTTTAAGAATTCTTTGTTATTGAAGTTTACTTAAAGTAGAACTTTGAATTGGAATGAATAGACGTTTAATGGATTCACCGTTTATTGTCTGAACCAGTCTTCGTAGGTCGGAGTGAGCACAGCGAAGTCCGACATCTTATATTCTGTAGGTGCACCCCGACAAATGCCACACGGGGAATGCCAATAGGCATTCATACCGTTGATTTGGCGCATTTGGCGTTGATTTGGGGGAATGCTATATAGCATTCATACCGTTGATTTCTTGATTTGGTAAATCCTGAAATCCTGAAAATCCTGGTTC
>JAPOQK010000019.1 GCA_026710795.1 Candidatus Poribacteria bacterium | reverse complement strand
GTTGGAAGAATAAAAAAAGCCACCAATTTTGTGGTAAAAAGCACCCCCAAGGCACTTCCAGTTGCTACGAGTCGGATCAAAGTGACCTGACGGATCAAAGCGATATAACAAATTAGGCTGATAAAAAAAGCCGCTGCTGCCATCAGATCTGTACCAGCAATGCTACCATGTGCCAGTATATTTGGGCAAAAAACGTACAATGTCAGCGCAATGAGTGCCCCATTATTTCCAACCCTAGCGCGAACCCAAACGAATAGTACTACTCCTAACATTAACATTGTTAGGAAAACAGGAATCCTCCCTAGCCATAACTGCGGGGTAGTAGCATCTGAGGCAAAAAGCATTTGGGGCAATGCTATTATCCGCTCTGGTAAGGTGGGATTGGTGAAACCATAGCCATGGTCATACTTTTTCCAATAATCCAAACCAACCTGGATGTGCAGTGGCTCATCGTAACAAGGCGATTTCATACGTTGAGAATAAATACCCTTTCCCAACTGAAGCGTCAGAAGTACAAGTACAAGTGTGAATATAAAGTCTTTTGGGCTACTTATGCTTTTTTTAAACGAATTGAGTACTAAAAGTTTTATCCATCCTTTTATTTTCATAACATAAACCCCACCAGACTCACATATATGAGTGCCAATAACCAAAGGATAGGAGTTCGCAATTCACGACTCATCAATTCGCGGTCACGGACCCTCCGGTAAATAAAATTATAGATTTTCTGCTGGTATTCATGTACAAGCATCAAAAGCCTTTGTTTCGCCATTCTGAGTAAGTCTGATGAGTTCTGTTCCCCAACGCTGTCAAACTCTGAGGGCTTGTTAGAGGGTTCTTCATAAAATAGCAGGATTGTAAACCCCTAATATCTTATAGCATTTTTCATCTGCTTTAAACTCATCTCCTACTGACTTACCTATAATATGGATAAGTCTGACCTTGGAACCATATAGGTTAGCAAGTATTTGTGCCTGGTAAGACATTTCTTTTGATTGAATAGGGACTTGATCCTCTGTCGCGTATTTCCATTGCAGGGTTTTCCATCTGAACATCTTTCGGAGTTGAAAGCAGAATAATTGAGTAAATTCTAACGATTCTGATTTGGGGATGTCGAAGAACATTTTTAAAATAGAGTCTACTTTTTCTTCAATCTGATTAACCGCTGTTTTAAGCTCTTGCGATTTTGTCTGTTCTGCGTGCATCTTAATCCTACCAACTATTTCTTGCAAACTAATAACCGGAAGTTTGCCTTGTGTAACAAGCATATCAAAATCATGTTCGGAATCTGCCATGATCCTCACGATTTCGCTTCTTTTATTTTTCAAATGTAAAATTCCTTTTTTCTTAGATTTGAAAATTTGTGCTTTACGTTTTCACACTACCTACAATGAACGTTTTCAACTTATAAGATGTACATTCTTTGTTAGGTTAACCGAAAATACTTTTCCTACTTGATTATGATTATTAAAGACACAATTTTGAAGGGAAAACGTGCATAACAGCAAAAAAAATTGAGCATAACTGTACTGCATGGAAATTGATTTACAGTCATTGTATATTTTACCGTAGTTTTTGTCAGAAGACCGTCTGCGTTTTTTCAAGCATCCCTGCCTAACAGAACGTGCTACGGTCAAAAATGCGTAAATCCTATGGATAAACGATTATTTCTCAAGAATATCATATTCACGCCTGCACAAGTTGTTATACAGTAATGTATTTGTAATGCCCGTATGTGAAGAAGTTTGGACACTTCTGATGGACTCAAAATCCGATAATAAATCTGTAATTATTGATGAGTATGGAACAAGAGCATTGGATTTTGTTGGGTAGGAGTCTCAGATGAAGCACAGATTGGACATGGAATTGGAGATAACGACAGATGTATCGGAGTTGAAACTTGCGTCGAGAATTTGAAGATAAAGTCTACTAATTTTGGGAAGGTAGGACACCCTGTCGGACAGAAAATAAGAAACCTGATAGAACAGAGGTGAAGAGTAATACCATATCTGATTGAATCGGATATCATAAATGTGTTATTTTCTGCTGCTTCCTTTCCAAAGGAGTGAAACAACGATGAATAAAAAAGTGCCAGAGATTACCGAAAGTGTCCAAAACCTGAAAGTCTTGTTACGTAAATGGAAAAAG
>JAPOQK010000067.1 GCA_026710795.1 Candidatus Poribacteria bacterium | reverse complement strand
TTAATGATAGTGTGTCTGTGTGTTTTGTATAAGTTAATTATGTTGTTTTTGTTTTTTTTTGTTTTATTTTTTAAATTTTAATAATTATATTTTATTTGTGTGTGTTTTTTTTGTTTGAAAGGGGAAGGTGGGGGTCGGAACAATATGTTTCATGTATGTTTCATGTATGTTTCGGTTTTTTGGTTTATTTTTCAGTTTTTAGTTGTCAGAATTGTGGGATTGTCTGAATCGCTGAAGGCACGGAGGACGCAGAAGACACTGAAGGAAGAGGGTATTTTCAGTGTTTTCAGTGATTCTGACAAAGAACTGTCTGAACCAGGATTTACCAAATCAAGAAATCAACGGTATGAATGCTATATAGCATTCCCTCAAATCAACGCCAAATGCGCGTGTGGCATTTGGCGGGTATGAATGCCTTTTGGCATTCCCCATGTGGCATTTGTCCAAATCAACGCCGAATACGCGTATGGTATTCGGCGGGTATGAATGCCATTAAGGCATTCCCCGGGATAAGAAAAGAGGGTTTTTGGTGGGTTGACTGATAGTCGGGAATCGGAGTTCCCTCCTACATATCAAAATGTCCCATTAATTCAATAGTTTACTATAATAAAATATTACTGGAATTTCTCTTGTTGGAGGGCTTTCAAAGTCCGATTTTCTTCTTGTAGGAGGGACCTCCCCGGTCGCGATATAAATACATTTATGAGAAAATGGGAACGGTCGCTCCTACAGAAGAAACACCGTATTGACATACTTCCATGCCTCAAGGCTTGGGAGTATGTCAAAATTCCAATTCAGACAATTTCACAGTCCGTCCTTCATCTTCTGCAGACCTGTCAGCAGCAAACACAACACGATGCGTTTCAAATGCTGTATCAAAATCAGTCAACGGCATCGGTTCATTTCTTCCAATACTATCTACAAACGCTTGGAACTGCGGTTCATAAGGATGATCGCTAACGTCCCCGGAATCAATCAATGAAGTTTCAAGCGTGCTCCACTTACTTTTATCCATACCCTTAAGTTTCGCTGAGTAAATACGATTGTCCAACAAACTTCCTTCACTACCAACAAGATGGATGTGGAAATAGTACGGCTGTAAGCAGTCAACACAAGACGTGACTTTTCCAATTTTGCCACCACCCTCAAATTTGAGCAGACTCACACTTGTGGTTTTGTATTCATAAGGTTGAAACGCTTCACCTATTGATTGTGTTTGATAACTGGTCACCTCTTCAACACTACCATCCATAAAAAAGAGTAGAGCATCAAGTGCATGGCATCCTGCAGTGAGTAGCGTGCTACCACCAAAATCTTTCTTGATATTCCATTCATATTGTCCATACCAAGGTCCAATACCGTGGTAGTAATCCACCTCTGCGTAGTGTAATTCACCAAGTAAACCGTTATCTATAACTGAACGAATCATTGTGAAATGTGCACTGTAACGGCATTCAAAACAAACACACACATTTACACCTGTATTTTTGACAGCTTCCCGAATTGATAAAGCATCTTCATAGGTAAGACAGATCGGTTTTTCAATTATAAGATGTTTACCTGCATTTGCTGCTGCGATTGCCTGTTCCGCATGAAATGGGTGCGGAGTACATATATCTATTATGTGGATATCTGGATCAGCAAGCATTTTATCATAATCAGTATAGGCTTTTAGTGGCGTGCCGTAAGTTTCAGCTAAAACTGCTTCATCATGGTCTCGTCTTGAACAGATAGCGGTAACATCAGCACCTGCAACTGCTTTGAAAGCCTCAATATGTGCCCCTGCGACCCATCCAAGTCCAACTATACCAACATTTAAGTTGCCCATTAATTATTTCCCCTTATAATATAAATTCTTCAGTTTGAGATATTTTACCACAGTTGATGAAATTGTAATGATTAAAAAACTGTTGCTAAACTTTGCAGAATCTTTATATAATGTCCATGATATTTGTAAGTTATACGACATTTACAACTGCCAAAATTATTTTGACATGCAAGTGACAATATGCTATAATATATTATGATTGGCAAAGCGTGTTTTTAGGACTACATTCACGAGCCTTTTTACCCACCTAAATCTGCATGAAAAAGGAGATGGTTCCGATGGACACCAAAATTTCCGATGAATTTCCCCCGAAGTTTGCAAAAGAAGGGTTAACTTTCGACGATGTTTTGCTCATTCCCGCGGAATCCAGCATCCTTCCGGATGACGTGGACACAAGTACCCAGTTAACACGAAACCTAAGGTTAAATATCCCTATTTGTAGCGCACCGATGGATACCGTCACCGAATCTACGCTCGCTATTGCAATTGCACGGGAAGGTGGAATCGGAATTATCCATTACAACTGCTCTATTGAAGAACAGGTATCTGAAGTTGATCGCGTAAAACGTTCAGAAAGTGGTATGATCAGTGCCCCCATTACATTGACACAGGATAAAACGATACGTGAAGCACATGAAATAACTGCACGTTACCGGATTGGTGGTGTGCCAATTGTAACGGATGACGGATACCTTGTCGGACTTATTACAAACAGAGACTTAAAATATGAGGAGAATCTTGATTTACCCGTAACTGCTCGGATGACCCCAGTAGAGCAGTTAATTACAGCATCCCCCGGAATCACGCTTGATAAAGCAAAAAAGGTCCTTCACGAACATCGGAAGGAAAAATTACCGATTGTTGATGAAGATCTCAAATTATGTGGATTGATTACAATCAAAGATATTGACAAAGTGCAAATGTTCCCACAAGCATGTAAGGATGATACTGGTCGACTACGTGTTGGTGCAGCGGTAATCCCCTCAACATCGTTGGAAGATGTCGGTATGTTGGTAGATGCTGGTGTAGATGTGCTTGTGTTAGATACTGCACACGGTCATTCCAAAAATGTAATAAGAGCAACAGAATATATCAATACCCATTTCCCCAACCTTGAACTCATCGCAGGTAATGTTGTTACACCGGAAGCAACGAAGAGCCTGATTGATGCTGGGGCAGATGCAGTGAAGGTAGGTGTCGGACCTGGGTCTATCTGCACAACACGCGTTATCGCAGGAGTCAGTATCCCACAAATAACCGCAATATATGATTGTGCTCAGGAGGCAGATAAAGCAGGAATACCTATTATTGCTGATGGTGGTATCCGCTATTCTGGTGATATTGCTAAAGCAATTGGTGCAGGGGCAAGTTCCGTGATGATTGGAAGTTTGCTCGCTGGCACAGATGAAAGTCCAGGTTCAACAGTTATTTACCAAGGTAGAACATATAAAATTCATCGCGGTATGGGTTCGTTAGGTGCCCTACGAAAAAGAAACCTTGAACTTGGAGAGCAAATGGGAGACGAAGATTTAGCGAAACTTGTCCCGCGTGGAATTGAAGGACGAGTCCCACATAAAGGAAAACTTAGCAATTTTGTATATCAGTTGGTAGGTGGAATTAGGTCTGCTATGGGATATTGTGGCACAGCTGATATTGAATCCTTACGGAACGATGTTCAATTTGTTCGTATGTCAAGTAGTGGGTATAGAGAAAGCCATCCACACGATATTGATATTACGGAAGAGGCACCGAACTATACAGTTGCCAACATCACTACATAAATAATCTTGATTTAGAAGTTCTAATCAGAAAGGATATTCGTTTATGAAAGTTAGCGAAGAGATGTCATTTTGGGATAGACTTTATATCCCAGCGTTGATTAAGGGAATGCTTACAACGTTAAAGCATATCCCAAAAAAGAAATTAACGATACAATACCCAGAAGACCCGCGAAGTGTAGATGAACGAAATGATCGATATCGCGGAATCCATAAATTGACCACAACCGAAAAAGATGAAATTAAGTGCGTCGCATGTTTTTTATGTGCTACTGCTTGTCCCGCTGACTGCATTACAATACAAGCGGCTCCCGCACCAGATGGATGGACTACCAAAGAAGGATATCAACGAGAAAAATATCCTGATGTTTTTGAAATAAATATGCTACGGTGCATTTTCTGTGGATATTGTGTTGAAGCATGTCCAGAAGACGCTATACGGATGACAGGACTTACGCTCCCACAATATTTCAGGGAACGCCAAGAAGATAGTGAAAAACTTGGTAGCAAACGTAGCGATTTTATCTTTGACCGTGATATGTTGGTCGCAAACAATGACATCCCTCAAGAAGGACTTAGTGTTGAAGCGCAGTAACAGAATATATATGGACATGATCCAAAGTTTTTCGTGTGCGGCTTCACAATACAGACAGTACTGTTGTTTAGGATGATAGATATTGCTGTCAACTTAATATGGTATTACACCCTCCGTTTCCGAAGAAACAATATCAAATTCTCTACGCTGACCCACCTTGGGACTATAAAGGGCAACTCCAACACACTGGTATTGGAGGAAAAGATAGTGGTGGAGCAATAATACATTATCCAACCGTTTCTGTAAATGAGATGGTGAAATGGAATATTGCTGCTATCAGCACACAGAATAGTCTTTTGTTTATGTGGAGTTCATCTCCTCACCTTGACCAAGCTATAATGTTAGGTAAAGCATGGGGATTTCATTGGGCAACCGTTGCTTTCGTTTGGGACAAGTGCCGCGTAAACCCCGGGTTTTATACTATGAGCCAGTGTGAATTATGTCTTGTGTTTAAACGCGGGACTATTCCACAGCCGAGAGGAATGCGAAATATCAGACAACTCGTCCAAGCTAAAAGAACTCGTCATTCCGAAAAACCTGATGAAGTGCGACAACGTATTGATGAGATGTTTCCTGAACAGAGTAAAATTGAACTATTCGCAAGAAAGAAAGTTGATGGTTGGGACGTGTGGGGACTTGAAATAAACCAAGAACAATTGCTGGAAAAATCTCTTGAGTAACACATTTTCACAAAAACAGGTTGTGACAATATTAATTATTCTATAATCAACGAAGAAATAGAACTACGCTTCGTTAGATTATCAACAAGTGGAGGAAACGTCTAATTGACGCAATGCAAGATATATCTCTTAATTTTAACTCAGACTCACTTTTTACATTAACTGATAAGATCAAAGCAAGTGTTGAAGGACGAATTAGTCAGGGAGACACATTTGGAGTTAGTCTCGGAAATAGAAGCGATAAACATTTGATTGTGTGGACTCCAAAAGTGACCTCTGAAAGTCAAATTCTTCCTGGTTTTGATTCACAAGACGGTAAACTAACCCTAAAAATAAAGCATCGTCCAGGGGCATGGATATCTTGGATTGACGAAGCCAAGATACAGGCTTTGGCAGATGATGATTATGACCGCGTTCACAAAAGTATCCAAGAGTTAGAACGCAACACTCGACAAATCACGGATTTTGCTGACGGGGTCATCACGGATATTACCGTACAACATTTAGGAAAATCACTAACACTTTCTGAACTGGCTGAAGAAGTATTACAATCTCGTTTAATAGTTCCACACACTATTAAAACTGGCGGATTTATTCTCACGAAAACGGGAACATCAGATAATCATTCGGTTAAGGTGGTTATCCCAGAACAGACACATATCAACCGTTTACATCTCAATGAGGATGTAATGCACACTGAGATTGAGAATGAAGGATACGATACAGTTTTGGTAGTGGCGCGGACACATATCAAAAACTATCCAGATCTAATCGATTTAGAAGACTGTCTATCAATTCATAACAAATTTATAGATGAAAAGGATGCTGAAAAACCACCATCTGTCAAGGTGTTGTTAACTGCAGCAGTATATAACCCATTTGAACCTACATTTGTTAAATTAGTTCCCATTGCATTTACAGCACAATCTGATGTAATTGAAGATGCGATTACTAAATGCACCTCAAAAATTGAGGACTATATGCTTAAGGTAAATCAACATGCATATCAACTGATGACACAATTTCAACAAGGTGTTGAAAGTCGACTCCGTGCTCTAATGCTAAATCGGGGACAATCTATACACAATAAGGTTTGGGACGATCTTGTCATACGTGAATTAAGGAATACTCTTACGACTTTCTGTGAGTTCTATGAAGATTATCTTGGCGAAAACTTTGAGCAAGAATCAACAAAGAGTACTACCGACACACTTAAAGATAATATTGACTTGATAATTGAACAATGGAGACTGCAAGAAAATCAACAATTAACTTTCAACTATCTGATTCAATCAATTTACATGTTGACCAGTCAAGTGTTGGATAACGGTACTGCACTTTTCCATGATCTCGTTTTTAAAACCGATTTAATTGATAAGGGCTACGTAAGTCCAGTTAAACTACAGATTTTAGAAAATGATATTCCATTGGACAATATATATCTTCCCCAATGGACATCTGGCACTGTACGTGAAAAATTGAATCGGATCGGATTACGTTCAACGTTGTATCCAGAACAACTTGAAAGATTGCATAATATTTGGTCGGAGTTACTTCACATTGCAAACTTTACAAGTATGCATCAACAGGATTTTGAAAAGTTAGTACAACCGCTTGGAGATATACTATTAACCCAAAAAACTGCGAAAACAAATAGGAA
The DNA here is from genome assembly GCA_026710795.1 of Candidatus Poribacteria bacterium. Lineage (GTDB taxonomy): Bacteria > Poribacteria > WGA-4E > WGA-4E > WGA-3G > MSPOR6. Next base: position 10,818 of record JAPOQK010000067.1, on the reverse strand, counting down.
CAACAATTCAAACCGAAATTCAACGCGTAAATTTATTGGATTTGAGATTGATGATTCTGAACTTGATAATATTTTTCAACAGATTGATGACTGTTTGCCTATCATTAAACTATGGATAGAACAATCTCCATCTGAAACTGAAAAACTACAATCTTATTACACCACTATGTGGAGCTTAGTACTTAACGGTAAAACTCGTGAAAAACTGCTCACAGATTTTCAACCAGTGTGTGATATTAACATCAGCGTACCAGATCAGACCAAAAGATTAATGAATCTCACATTAGAAAGTCAGCTTGTCGTTGAAAACGAAAGGGATCGCAAAATTCTTGAACGGAACCTGAATAAAGCTCTTGTGGCAAAAACTGGACATTCTATTCGGGATATTACGACTGCAGAGAAACTCGCAATTCATAGCGATGTGACATTGTCCTTACTGCGTCAAGAATTGGAAAAATACGATGATACATTAACAAAGCGTGCAATCAAGCTTGCAAATCCACAACGCAAAGGTAAGAAACGAAAATCTATCAATCCCAATCACAATGGGAATTTAACCTATGATACTATTCAAGCGGAGCAGACAAAAGTTGGTGATATGATAACGTTTTTAAAGCCTTATAGTGAAGCGAAGACGTTATATACGTTAGCAGAAGCTGGAATAAACAAAAAGGTCGCTGATATTGAGAAAATACGGAAAAAACAGATCCTGAGTTTTGACCTGGATGACCTACCATCTATTGGAGAAACATGGCTCACTGATATAAAAACTCTGGAAGATTATCAGAATCTTAGGGTGTTTCTGCTACAATACAAACTACCTATATCTACAACGGGACGCATATTGATGGAGTTGCGTAATATCCTGTCAGATGATCTGTTCAACCAAGTTTTAGGGCTAATACAAGAGGTAAAAGAACTTCAAAATAGTGGGTATACAGGGGAAGTTTTAGATAGATTTATATCATACATTTCTGAGAAAGTATGGAGATGGGAATTAACACAAATTACCATTGATGAACTACCAGTCGTTGTCAAGGAAAAGGTCCTATCCTCAGTGATATGTTATGAAAAGGATGTAGAAACTTTAATGGAATATGTTGAGCGTTACGACGAATTACTTGATACAAAATTAAACGCAGATAATGAGATGGTCCAACAACGTGAAAACCTTGAAACTCGATTTCAAGAAATTGTTGAGACACTCTTATAGGAACAATTCGCATGAAAATAGCATTGATCGGACAAAATCAGTATGCACTTACAGTTGCTTGGGGTATCTGTCATTCTGAACTTGCTCAGAAGATTGTACTTTTTTCCGGAACTCAATCTCATAATATTAAGGGTACCCGCAATACGATTAACAGACGATCTATTACCGAAAGTGTAGAAGATATCTCCCTTGCCAGTGCATTGAGTGCGAGTGATTCTGATGTTACCTTTACAAAGGATGTTGAGGATCTCACTGATACGGATGTTGTTGTACTATTACCCGCTTCCTTACCTTACGGTTTCCACTCAACACAGGCATTGAAAACAACGAACTTATCAAATGCACGACATATTTTTCCAATCATTCATGAATCTATTCAGGATGCTATTATTCTCTGTGCAATGCCTTTTGCAAACTATGTTTCTGCTTGGATACATCAAACTTATGAATTAAGTAAATTAATCGGTATAGCAAACGGTATCGCAACAGCACATCTAAAATCAGAAATAGCAAATCGAATCGGACTATCAGTGAAAGATGTTTCGGCATTGGCAATTGGCAATGACGAAGTAACACATCCATTATCACAGTATTGTAGAGTCAACGGTATTCCTTTGACACAATTAATGGATGAAACTGAAATCCAGAATCTCATATCTAATGTTGCTAACCGGTGTCAGTATACCACAGCAAATGAATTTACGCTGACAAGCCACATCCTTCAAGTACTTTCAGCAATCAGCCTTGATAAAAAACGGGTTATGAGTGTTGGCACTCTAATCTCAACTGACACAACATCAGTTTTCCTCAACGTCCCTTCAAGAATCGGTAGTGACGGCATAGAAGGTATTGTTCCATTAGAGTTAACAGAACCACAACGTGAACAGTTTAAACAACTCATAGCACAAAGTGCAGCAGAACAAAACCGTAATTAATAGATAAGTGCTATACATTCCAATCGACTCCAACCTAAGAGTTATCTTGATTCGATAACAGCCACGTTTCAAGTTAATAAACACTGATGAGAGAAATATATAAAAAAATCCCTGAATTGATTGAATCAGAGCAAGTCGGTGCATACTGTACTGTCGTTGAAACAAAAGGATCTACCCCGCAAAAACCCGGGGCAAAACTGTTGATTCTTCCCGATTTGCGAAATATCGGCACACTCGGTGGTGGGTGTGTTGAAGCAGAAGCAAGACGACAAGCTATCGGATTAATGCAAAATGGAGAACCCCGTCTGCTTGAATTCCAATTGGATAGCGATTATGGATGGGACGACGGTCTAATCTGTGGTGGAAATATGAAAATCTTCATAGACCTACCTAAAACTCGTGAAGAAGCAGCTATGTTCAATCAACTTCAAGAACTGAATGCTCAGAAAATTCCACTTATGTGTGCAACAGTTGTGAAAAGCGAACAACTAATCGATAATGTCGGTATGAAGATGATTTTTGCAACAAACGGAGTGCGGCTCGGTTCCTTGGGAAATACTGCATTGGAAGCAGATGTGGAAAACCAAATTACCGGCATACTTGAAAAAAACAGCGCGGGTTTGTATCAACAAGACGATACTACTTCAGTCTTTCTGGAACCGCTACAACCACGACCAACGCTACTTATTGCTGGGGCTGGACATGTCGGACAGGCTCTTTGCCATTTAGGTAGTTGGTTGGACTTTGATATCGTTATTGTTGATGATAGAGCAGATTTTGCATCTGCAGAACGACTTCCAGAAGCAGACGAGATTATCATCGGGGACATTGCTGAAGAACTTCGAAAATACCCAAAAAACCATCTTACCTATGTGGTCATTGTTACCCGTGGACACCAACACGATGAATCTGCACTACATAGTGTCGTTGAATCTGATGCAAGATACATCGGGTTAATTGGAAGTCGTCGGAAAATAAAACTGATATTTGATGATTTAATCGAGGTTGGCATTCCTCAAGAAAAACTACAGCGAGTATACGCACCTATCGGATTGGACATAAATTCCAAAACTGTACCTGAAATTGCAGTAAGCATTGTATCTCAACTCATTCAGATACGTAATGTGTCAGACGATATGAAACCTTCAGAATCACAACCCGCTCGGATGCCTACAATTAAGTTATGAGGAGCAGATAATGAATTACATTTTAGTTGAGCAGGAAAAAAATCAAATTAAATTGGATGATAAAACTTATACCTTTGCAGAAGTTATTGAATTGGTGCAGACAACATTAGATGCAGTAAAAAGTAATTCAGATTATTGTCCTTTAACTTTTTCGCCTTCAGATGTCTATTGGTTGTTACGTAACATGCTCTCCTATACTAATCGTAATGTTCCGGGCGAGTTCGCGTTGAGACGACTGGAAAAAGGAACCTACCGAGTTCGATATCAGACTGAAGAAGTGAAAAAACAGAAAGCTACAAGAAAACTTAAAAACGATTTAAGGAAAACTGCGGATTATTTAGAAAAATTAACAGGACGCAGACCCAAATTGAAATAATGGACAGTTTTACATTGAACATATATCTGCATACTTACAACTTCCTTCCAGATGTAATTTTTTAGGAGAATAATAAGTGGAACATGAACCAGATGTAAAAATAGAAGACATTGAAATATCTGTTGACAATTTGGACTTTCAAGAGGCAGCAGACATATTTGAGGAACACGGATGCCTTGTTGTGCGTGGTCTGATGAAACCTTATATTAAGAACATCCATAAGGATATAGAAGCCGCCGCAGCGGAATCCTTAGCACTTCTTGATCAAGCACAACAGATTGTTGAAGGGTGGCGCACACCTAATGGGACGCTTTTCCTACCTGCACCACAAGGTTATGACCGAGACAAACAGATCATGGTCTTAGCAATAAACTATCAATCAAGTGCAGCATTTTTCCAGGCAGCATTTGATGAAAATGCAGTCAAAATCGTCGAAGCAATTCTGGGTCCAAATGTAGAGATTTTCGGTAATGGACAGTGTCTCTACAAGGAACCTGTGGGAGGACATCCAAAACACCTACATCAAGACTCCGCTTATTTTGAACATCGGTATCAAGGTCCGGTAGGTATCTTGAACTATGTTGTGGATACTGACCTTGTGAACGGGGCATTATACGTAGTACCCGGTTCGCATCGGCTTGGACAACTCAAACATATTGATACATTCTCACATCTCGGTTTAGAGGAAGATGAATGGCCCTGGGAAAGCGCGCTCCCCGTTGTCGGAAATGCCGGTGATTCTATCTTCTTTAATGTCAAGACTATCCACGGTTCCAAACAGAATATGTCTGACAAACCACGTCCGGTCTTTATCAACCGTTACCGTCGAACAGATGACTTCGTAATAATCGGTGGAACAACCGCAGAAAATAGAGCAGAAGCAGAGAAACGTGCCGCAGCTGCAGAAGAAGCGAAGAAAGCCAACAGTGATCGCGGGTTGATGGTGCGAGGGTTCCGTCCATTTACTGCATAAAACAGCAACTGAACGATATGTAACAACATCCCAACTTGAACAGTGTTCCGATATTCATTACGGTTGTACATCCCAAATGAGAATTGTACCATCTAAACCACCACTTGCTAATGTGTGTCCATCTGGACTGATAGCTATAGTGTGTAATCTATGATGCCTTGAATATGTTGATTTAATCTGCAGTGTACTCATATCCCAAAAATCAATTGTTCCAACAGCATTACCGACTACAAGCGTTTTGGCATCGGGACTAAATAAGAGTGATTTGACTGCGCCACGGGTGCGACCTGTGATATTCGGCGGATCATCTTTTGTACGCGGTAAACTTACAGGTCTTTTAAATAGTTCATTTCCTATCAGAGAAGTTTTGTGTTCTCCAGTTTTAGGATCCCATAAATGGACTGAACCACCATTACATCCACTTGCAAGATATAACCCATCTGGACTGAAGGCAACAGTTAGAATTGCATCTGTGTGTCCTACAAGAGTCGCTTTAAGTGTTCGAGTACCCACATCCCATAATCTTACGGTTTTATTTGCACTACCACTTGCGATAGTATGTCCGTCAGGACTCAAGTCAATACATAGAACTGATGCAGTATGACCTTTTAGGGTTGATGAAAGAGAACCTTTCGCTTTACCTCTTGCTGTTTTCAAATTCCAAAGTCGAACCGTTCCGTCCTTACTTCCACTCACCAATGTTTTTCCATCCGAACCAAAAGCAATACCACCACCATATCCATAAGGATGTGAATCCCTAAATTCTTCCTCATGCCCTGTTAGGGATGATAGGTATTCTCCTGTAACCGCATTCCAAAGTAGAACAACAGGAATATTATAAGAATTCGGTGAATACCTGCTCAGGGTTGATAGTATTTTTCCATTCGGAGTAAACGCAAAGGAAAGAATCCTTGTTGGCTGTTGATATCCATTACCAATCATTTTAAGTTTTCCATTTGTTACATCCCAAAATTTTATTTCCTCCAAATCATGAGAACTAACAAGTGTCTTTCCATCCGAATTAAATGCCATAGAATAAATCTCTCTGTTATGGTCTTTAATAAAATGTCGTAGTTTAGAATTATGTTTCTCTACCATATCGATGTTCCACATATAGATACCCGATTCATCTTCAGGTACGAGATTTTGTGCAACGATATTACGTCCATTGGGACTAAACATAAGATTAAAGAAAATACCTTTACCTGTTAGTGTCAATTCTTGAGTTTCTGAGGCATGATCCCATAATACAATTTCGTAATCACTCCCGACAGCAAGAATTCGTCCGTCAGGACTGAACGCAATAGACCTAACAACCTTGGTAGTATAATCCACTCTTTTAGAGACACCCTCGGTTTTTATTGGTATGCTTTTATTTTCTTGATCTTCTGCAAGAGTGTTTTTCAGTAAACCAGTCTGTGTATCCCATAATTCAACAGTAGAATCATTTTTTCCCACAATAGCGAAAGTTTTCCCATCTGGTGATAAAGCTAATGGCGTGTCAAAGGAATTTAAGTGCCTATCAAATTTTAATCTCAAATTTATTTTCCCAGTATCCGGTTCCCAAAACCGCACCTCACTGCGGTATACACCAAATAGAATACTACCATTGGAATTATATATTATGTTATTTACACCAGCTGTTTCCTCTAAAGCAAACCTAAACTTCCCCGTTGCGGTGTCCCATAAGCGGACATCATCATTACTACTGCTCACTATCGTATTACCATCGGGACTGAACATCAAATTAGACACGAAATTCAGTGGTGTAGAGATTACACGATGTAATCCATTCTCAATCTCCCATATCCGTATTATTCCTGCGGAATCTGAACTCGCGAGCATTTTTCCATCTGGACTGAATGCAACAGAACTTACATAGCGATCATGTCCTTCGAGTGTAGTTATGAGTTTATCAGAATGTACATCCCATAGTTCTATTTTATGGTTAGGTGTAAGTGCATAAGTCCGTAAATCAGGACTCAAAACTACATATTCCATTACTCTACCAGAACCAGATGACAACATGAGTTCTTTCCCAGTTAGAACATCATACGACCAAATACCAACAGAAGTCATCACTAAAAACTGTGAACTGTTGGATGTAAAATGGTAAGACCTTCCTTTTCCAATCGTTGTTAAGTTGCCTTCATAATTGCTGACTTTACCCTTTCCAAGACGAATTTTCGCCTTTTCGGGTAATTTCCATCTGGAATAGTTTCCTTGATCACCTATTATTTGATCCGATTCATTTTCATTACCGTTATCTCTACCACGATTATCAGCAAGTTTTCCCAGTTGATTACGGTTAGCAGGTATCGCTTCAAGATTCCGAACAATTGGAGAATCAACGATGTCCACTGCCATCTCAGACTGAGCATCTAAACTATATGGTCGCTGGAAACGGGATAAGTATTGGCTACCTATTCCGAGCATTAGCACAATCAGTAATGCACCTGATACACCTATTATCCATGGAATCATAGGTTTGCTATTGGAAGGTGCTGCCAGTTCAATTTGGGAGACTTCTTGCATTATGTTCTCTGTTAGGATCGGTGAAATTTTGAAGTTGCTAATTGCCTCACGGATCATAGATTCTTCCTTTTTCAACCGGTTCCTCGCTCTACGTAAACGGCTCTTAATTGTATTCACTGATACACCTAAAAACTCGCTCATTTTTTCACAAGTCATCTCACCGAAATAGTGGAGTGTAATTACCGTGCGTTCACTTTCAGGTAAGTTAGCAAGCAGTCTTTTTACCACATTACGTTGTGCTTCAACGGTTACCTTTGCTTCTTGCTCAGCAACATATCGGGAATATGCCTCCGTCTCAACTTCTTCACTGTCCATTTCATCAAGCGGTTCGGTCTCAATTTGCTTTTTTCGCAGTCTATCTTGACAGCAGCGCGTTGCAATCACATAAAGCCATCCAGAAAACCGATGCGGTTGTTTCAACGATGCGAGTTTCTGATACGCCTTCAGGAAAGTATCCTGTGTTATCTCTTCAGCGATATGGAAATCGCCAATTTTACGCCAAGCGAGAGCATGAATTTGCTTCTGATATTTTTCAACTAATGTGGAGAAAGCGGATTCATCTCCCGAAAGAACATTGCGAATTAATTCAACATCATTATTTTTCATAAACTACTTTCCATATTGGAAATACTCAGTGAGTTTTTCTTTGAATAATGAGTACTATTCTTGACAACATTTATAGTGATGTAAACAGAACTTCATTAATGGTGCTTTTATAATTAATGACGTGGCTAATGGGCAAATCGGGTGCATAACTATGGTATGTTTTGGAGAAATATCCGTTAGAAAGGCAATCCGGAGAAACTGAGAGTTATACCATTTGTAATAAATAAAGTATCCATTTGCGGAGGAATACTTGTAGGAGCGACCCGGTGAATGCCTAAATGGCATTCATACCGTTGATTTGGGTGAATGCCTAAATGGCATTCATACCGTTGATTTGCTGGTCGCGACCGGGAGGTCGCTCCTACAGAAGAAAGATTTCCAATCAACAACAATGGTCGAATCCGGTATTGGGGTAATAAATATTAGAATTGGTATTACTTCTCAGATTCAGATGGAAATCGTTGATCATAAGTGTGAAAAGGTAAATATATCAAATTACTGAATAGGGACATCCCATATAAGCACTGTCCCATCTGAGTATCCACTTGCAAGCAAAGAACCATCAGGACTGAACTGAATTGATTTCACTGCCCCTGTTTGACTCTTAAATGTAGCTACAATCTTGTTGGTATTCATATCCCATAGACATATACCATTTCCGCCAATCGCGAGTGTTTTGCTATCAGGACTAAATGTAAGCGAATTGATATAACCTGAAATAATTGAGTCTACTTTAGGTATAGCTTTAGGTTCAAAATTGAGTGAATCCCAGACATAAACAAACCCCATTTCATCCGAACTTGCAAGCACTTGACCATCAGGACTAAAGGAAACACATTTTACAGGTGAGTTATGTATAGTGAGTGTTCTAATGTGTTTCTTAGTACCTACATCCCACAGACGAATTGTCTCATCCAAGCTTCCACTTGCAAGTATTTTATCGTCCGGACTCAGAGCAATAGATAGGATTTGATCTGTATGTCCCTTCAAAGTTCCAAGACGATTACCTGAGAAAACACTTGCCAGTTTATTAAAACCTGATTTGTTCGATGTGTTTGTCCTCCACAAACGAACCATGCCATCTAAACTTCCACTTACAAGCATTTTACCATCACCACTATAAGCGATGCTGTGTGGATGGTATGAAATCCCTTTTCCAATCATCTTTCCATGTCCCTTATACATCTCTTGGTATTCACCACTGCTTGCATCCCAGAAGAGAATCTGTGCATATCCACCAGAACTTTGGGTGTTGATATTCAAACTTGCAAGTGTCTTTCCGTCCGGTGAAAACATAACAGACTGTGGGTTTAATGGGTACGGATAACCTTTACATATAGAACTGAGTTGTCCGTTCCCACTGTTCCATAATCTAATCTGTTCAAAATGATGTGCACTTGCAATTGTTTCTCCTTTTCTGTTAAATGCGACAGAATATACTGCAGGATTTTGACCGTTTATCACATAACCCAGCTCAGAATTATGAATGTTGTTTTTGTCTATATTCCACATATAGATGTTTGCCTCACCATGTGCAACAAGGTGCTGTCCATTAGGACTAAACATAAGATGATTGAAGTGATCATCACCTCTTAGCGTTGCCTTATGTTCACCTGTGTGCCTGTCCCATAAATGTAGTTCACCCCAACTTGTTCCAGCAATAATATTTCCGTCAGGACTGAAGGTAATTGAATTTATGCCATTTCTATTTCGCGTTAGTGACCTAATTTTTTCTCCAGTAGCTACATCATATAAATTAATAGTTCTGTAATCTGCGGATGCTATAATACCACCATCTGGACTAAATGGAATCGGTGCATGTGGAGATGTTGAATTCCTTAAGCTACTTTTCAACTCTCCTGTAGAAGTATCCCACAAATGTATGTTTCTATATTGCCTAACAGCAAACACTTGTCCATCAGGACTGAAAGAAATTGCCATTATAACTCCCTTCTCTGTAACTTTGAAACTTGTTATGGGGACACCTGTTTCTGTGTTCCATAAACGGACCTGACTCTCACTTTGTGACGCGAGAGTTTGTCCATCGGGACTAATCCTTACTTTTGTCCACGATTTATTGTCAATAGGAATGGTCTTATGTGAACCGGTTTCTATATTCCATAACCGAACTGTTTGGTCTGTACTTCCACTCGCCAACACATTTACATTAGGACCAAATGAAATTGATGTAACACTTTTGGTATGACCAATTAGTTGCTTTATTAATTCTCCTGATTCCGCATCCCACAGTTTTATATTCCCTTCATTATCAAAATTTGCGGATACTAATGTCTTACCATCCGGACTAACGGTAACATACTTGGATTTTTTTGTTGGTCCTGGTAATAATTTTAGTTCTGCCCCTGTTCGAACATCATATTTCCAAATTCCTATTGAACTTACGACAGTGAGTTGTCTACTATCTTCAGAAAACCAATATGAGTTTTGTTCAGCATTGTAGGCGTTTGTTTCTAAAGATCCTTTTCCAAGTCTTAACTTTGCACCTTCTGGAAGTTCCCATCGTGTATAGTCTTCCGAGAATACAGTTGAGAGAGATATTGTGAAAAACAAAAGCAGTGTAATAGTAAGTATATGTATTCTTTTCATTAGTCAAAATGCTCCTAATGTATTTTAACGTGAGTTCGGAAATAAAGTCCGAGTTTGTGGTATTTAGAGAACCCTTTTGATATAATGAAATCATTATCCAACACAAAAGAAGTTCTCTGATGTTTATCATATCACTTTTCTGTAATATTGACGACTTTTTTAACGTCTATAAAAAATATGAGGGTGTTAACTAACTAATGATATTTGGTTGTCCGCCGCCGAGATTTAAAATGTCAAACACGTCCGCATTGACACGGAACCGCGCAAACAAAGCAATCGTTAGGTCTACCATTTCCACGCTTTTTGAAACAATAATAGACTTGCGTTTGAACCTGCCGAACCAGTGTCGCATCAGGCAGTTATTCTGCTCAATGCGATGTGTTTCT